>CAZQEZ010000038.1:10909-33623 GCA_964592475.1 uncultured Roseivirgaceae bacterium | reverse complement strand
CATCAGGATTGTTTCCGGTTATTTTATATCCTTCTCCAATTTGTTGTAAATTGATTTTGGAATCGACGAATAATTTGCGCCATTCAATTATTCCTAAGTAATTATCCTTTAAATGTAAGGTTTGCAATTGATCAAGATCGCTAATAGAATTGATAGTATCAATAGGATTTCCCTCGATATATATCTCTTCAATTACTGGATATATTCAGAATTTGCAAATTACTTAAATCATATAATTCCCCGGGTAAGTCAGCCAATAAGTTATGTGAAAGATTTAATGAAGATAACAGTTGTAAATTTTTAATGCTACTGGGTAAAGTCATAATAGCATTATAGGATGCATCAAGAGAAATCAATTTGGATAAATTACCGATCCCTGATGGAATATCTGAAATCATATTTCCCGCAAAAGTCATCTTTTCAAGATTGACTAATGAAAAAATAGTGGCAGGCAATTCTGTGAAAGAACTATTGTTAAAATATAATTCTTTCATTGAAATAGATAGTTCCGGTAAAGTATTTAATCTATTATTTGAGAGATCAAAAAATTCTAGACTAGAAAGATTAGAAATGGTGGTTGGAATATTAAATATTTGGTTACTGCCTAAATGCAGTTCTTCCAGGTTGGCAAGATCCCCTATTTGAATAGGTAAACTAGATAATTGATTATTAAAAACATAAAACTGCTTCAGATTCTTAAGCTTTCCAATTGAAGATGGTATGCTAATTATTGAATCATTATTCAGGTTCAAGGAAGATAATTGTAGCAAATGTTCGATTGAAGCAGGAAGATCCCCTTTTATATTATTAAAATTAAGTTTTAACTCCACAACATCCTTGTGTTGAATTCTCACACCATACCATTTGTCAATATCTTCACTATATCTTCCAGTCAACCAGGAATCTTTATATTTCCATTGGCTACCATTACATTGATTGTATAAATCACTTAATGCTGTATATTCTAGAACATCAGGAACTTTACCCTCATCCATTATGGTGGCTAATTCTTCCTGACTCAAGGCATCTTCAAAAATTCGCACATCATCAATCCAGCCTTGGAAGAAGGCATCACCACTAATTCCAAATGCATCGCCGTTATATCGATTACCCAAACCAGCGCCATCTCCATGGTTAGGAATGTTTGAAAATCCAGTCTGAAGTGAATCTTTAACAACACCATCCAGTAGAAGTGTTAGTAACCCATTGTCAAATATTATGGAGACATTGTGCCATAAGGAATCTGGTGGATATGAAAAACTTATATTTTTCTGATTTCTACCATTTCTTACAGCACCTTCTAATACGCCATTATTTAATCTTAAAGCTATACCATGGGTAGTTCCACCCTCTTCAAAAATTTCCTGAATCCCGTTAGATTCGTAATTCTTAATCCACAGACTTACGGTTCTTTGGGTAAATTTGTCATGTAAAAATCCACTACCGCCTGAGACTAATTCACACCAGGTATCTATTCCATCAAGTTGCAATGATGATGAGCCTTCTTTAAGATCTGTATCAGAATATTGGGGAGAATAAATTACTATGTCTCTGCCATAACCCGAGACATCTTGATTGCTAAAATTGAAAGGCCAGGATGCTATTGGAGAGGGGAATCCATCTTGTAAGGGAGATGCTGAGGCAGTATTACTATAGGCAGAACTTCCTCCTACATTTTCTGCCTGTACTCTATAATAATATGTGTTATCGGACATCAATTCATTATCCACATAACTATTTACATTGGAAGTAACTGAATCAATTAAATCAAATCCATCATCAGGTAAAGGAGATCTTTCTATTTTGAATTGTGATTCATTATCAGATAAATCATCCCAAACTAAACTTATAGCAGAAGATGAAATACCTGTAGCAGTTAAAATAAGCTAAAGGCGTAAACGTGGATTATTTACTGAATATAGATGTAATATTATAGATGTAATTCATTATTGTTTTTCATAACAAAAGTCACATCAAAAAAACTTACATAAAACTTACATTGTTTTACTTTAAAAATATTACCATATTCTAATTTTTATTACTTTAGAGTTAAATGTACCTATTACATAATTCTGAATATGTGTGTGATATTTTTATTATTCTAATTCCCCAAAAGCAATTGTCCTTTTAGAGTTATAGAATTAGGTGTCAAGGATTAATCGATTAATTTTTAAAGCAAAAATCCCAATATTTAAAAAAGACTGCTCGCACTCAAGCATATTTGGTTACATTTATTTTTAATGTATTGATGTGACTTATTGTAAATGCTCAGGGAGGGTAACGTTCAACATCAAAATTGCTATTAAGAATTGACTTAATTCAAATATCTTCAAGACAAGAAGTAATTTTCTCAATATACCCTTTGCTATTGATTTTCGAACTTTTGGGTTTTTATAAGTCTTAAGTTAATGTCTATGTCTTTTGGAGGTTTTAGCCATACATTTCATATTCTTACGCTTAGCTTCAAATAAGATTAAAAAAGTAAAACCTTAAGATTGATCAAATTGTGATCTAAATATGCAAAATTTATCCAGTCAAGACATCAATCGAATCATAGAAATGGCTTGGGAAGACCGCACACCATTTAGCGCAATTGAATTTCAGTTTGGCCTGCCGGAAAAAGAGGTGAGGAGTTTGCTACATTTTCAAGTAAATTTATTATGCTTTATAATCTCATTCTTTAGTTGTAACAAATTTCTGCATTAATAAATTGTTTTCACTACTTAAGCTCTTTCCTTCCATACCCCCTGGACCTCAGCGAGCCCCAGCGGGGTGCCATCCACGAAGTCGCGGGAGTAGCCGGGGTGCCAACCCCCGGCTAAATATAAAGTGAAAAAGTACTCGCAGCAGCCTGAAGTTTTATGCTGACTGCTGGTGCGAGCGCAACGAAAACAAAATTTCGGTTAGAGCACTAGCGAGTACCTGGCGCTAGCGGATTATTACATGGTCTCGATTTTCAATCCGGTTTGCTGGCTGCGTTAGCTTTGCTTTACTAGTAGCGTCGCACGCCGTGCAACGCTAACAGGATACAAGCTGCTAGTCTGATGCCACTTTCTTTAATATTTCATTTTTTTGATGTAATCTTATTTGATACTTTATGCACTTCCATCTCAATCCCTACCTTTAAAAAGCATTTCTCAGAAATGGAGCCTATAGGATTTGAGGATTTATTTATCATTGATCCCTATCGCCTAACACAACCTAAAAAAATGGCTATTGTGAGTTTCTGCAATGATTCAATGAAGATATTCTTAATGAAATGTATCCGCTAAAACATGTACGCCAGAAGTTAGTAAGGATCTTTTCCTCAGTTAGAAACCGGTCATTATTGGTTATTTCTTCTAAGTTATTTCTATTTTCTAATGTTTGGCAACCAATCGATTTCAAATTTATTGCAATTATTAAGGCCTAAATTTGAGAATTTACTTAGAAAAATCAAGTACTATTGTTTGTATTTGTTTATAAAAAAAGGCCTCTGAATTGCTTCAAAGGCCTATTTCGGTGATCCGCCTGGGATTCGAACCCAGGACCCACGCCTTAAAAGGGCGTTGCTCTACCAGCTGAGCTAGCGAATCATTTCCCTTCTTCCCGTCCCTGTTTTTCAATTAAGGTTGCAAAGATAGTGGTTCTGACTAAAAAAAAAAGTAATTATAAAAAAAAATCGAAAAAAAAGCTTTTTTAAAATTGCTTCTGCAGAACCTAATTTTATACTATTGTATGTTGTATTTTGTTTGAGCTAAATCCAACATTTTTTTAATTATCCCACGAGTAGTTTGGTAATATAATAGTAAAAGTGGTGCCTTCACCTAATTGGCTTTCCAGGCTTATTTTACCATTAAGCTTATTCACCACTTCCTTCACCAGGTGAAGCCCTATTCCGGTACCTGTACTTTTGCTTGTAGCCCGGTAAAATATATCAAATATTTTATCCTGGTGCTCCTTGGCAATGCCCATACCATTGTCGCTTATTACTATTTTACATTCAACAGCATTGATCTCCGCCTCTACTTTTACATATGCCTTACGGTATGCTGCCAAATTATATTTAAAAGCATTGCTTAAAACATTTTTTAATAGAATGGTGATCCTTTTTTGGTCGTTAATAAATATGGAAGATGAGTTTACAGTTATTTCAGTTTTTATCTTGTCCGGACCCTCTATATAATCAATATCTTCCAGTACTTCTTCTACCATCTGCTTGAGGTTAATTTCATGTTTTTCTATCGCAGACCGGTTGTTGCGAGATAGGTGTAAGATATCAAAAATGAAATTATTAAGCCTTGATAAGCTTTTCTTGATCAAAACATAGTATTCCTCTTTTTTATGTGAATCGGTTTCACTATTCATCAGGTTCAATAAGCCTAAAATAGATGCTAAGGGTGCTTTTAGGTCATGAGAAACACTGTAAACGAAATTGTCTAATTCACGATTTACTTTTATTAATTCATCATTTTGCTGGTTAAGCTGCCGAGTACGGTGCGCTACTTGAAGTTCCAGGTTTCGATTAAACTCCTTTAACTCATTCACCATACTATAAATATCATTCTGTAGTATATTTATGCAGTTGATTAGATCAAAAGATGCATCTGATTCATCTACAGTTTTTATATATTCAGGTTCAAATGAGCTATCCCAAGTGATTCTGCTTAGCATTTTAAAAATCAAGTTGTTATTTGTACTCTGGTCAGCCTCAATTTTCCTTATTTTTTCGATAAGCTCTTTTTTCGATAATTTCTTAAGATCTGTCCTTTCCGAAATCGCTAGGTTTTCCGGTTCTTTGTTCGATTGATGTGTTTTTAGACAATGATCAAAAGCTTCTTGAATATTATTGACCGGTTTGGAGTTGGCCATTGATTTAGGACTAAAAAGCTTGAAAATCTGATACATTGTTTTCAAACCAGGAGGCGCAATGATGTATTGATACTCCCATAGTTTATTAGTTTGTTCTGTAATTTCTGCAGCATACCTTTTCACTTTTATATTTGGCATTTCCATTTTCGAAATGTCAAGAATCAAAGTAAGTGGCTTTTGATTCATCTCTTTGCTAATCTCAAAAGAAACTTTAGCATTTTCACTTATTTGTTGTATATTGCTTTTACCAATACACTGCATAAACACACAATTATTATTAAGCAGAGTAATGTTTACGGTAACTGAACCATCTTTTGCATGATATTGCCATTTAGGTTTTTTTATAAAACTTACTGACTTTGATCTATAATAAAAAACGCCCTTTTCATCATCATTTATATTAAATTCTGCTATACTACTTATTTTTTCATTCCCGCTTACTTTAAGTAAATATTGTTCAGCCTCTATTAAAGTTTTAAAAAAGCGATAATTAAATTTCGGATTTAGCTTTTGATATATTTTACCTATCGTTCGTATAAAAATACTTGGACTAATTACAGCACTAGGCCCTATAATTTTATCTTCAAAAAGTTTATCCAGGCGAGTTTTTATATAATCTCTACATCTTTTATCAGCCCCGTTTACATTTTTCATTTCAATATGCATGTGATAGGGTGGAGCTATACCTTCTATTTCCAATTGAGTCATCAGCATTTCAAAATGATCCTGACTTTCCTTAGCGGATTCATAGTCCAGGTAACCTTCTGTTTTCATTTTAATTATTGAAGTCGCATCGATTTTGTAAGAAGCTTTAAACTGACAATTTTCGCTAATAAAGATAATTCTCCGGTCAGTAACTGGATGCTTTTCTTTTTCCCGTGTAGTCAATAGATTCATGTGATAGAAACTTTGAATATGCAAAGTTATTGTTATTTAGAATCATTTCATATAACTAAATATAAGAATTGATTGGGTGAGTCACTTGTGATGAAAATTCAAATCAATTAAATTAACTAATCAAAAATGGCTTTTGCATGGATTTTAGATTTATTAATTCAATCTCATCTGAGTAAATTACAATTTGGAGGATTGGAAAATCTAATAGGTATAGAAAAACTATAATGTGGCTTTACATATCTTACATCTTAAAATAATTAAGTTATATAAAAATACTGATCATTGCCACTGCCTATTGTTAGAATCGTGGCTAGAGATTGTGTTATATTCTCCAGCGCTAATTTCCTCTTTTTATTTATCTAGTTCTGTCAGGTTATTTTTTGCTAGTTCAAATTCAGGTGCTATAGCTAATGCTTTATTAAATTGTTCTCTGGCTGCTTCTTTTTTATCTTGAGCCTGATTAATCATTCCCAGTAAATTATGTACAGATGCCGTTACCGGTATTTCTTGTTGTTGATTATCGGAAGTAGTGAAGTATAGCTTCATGTCTTTAGCGTCTTCCTTATCAAGTATAATTTCTGAAGAGGTACGAGCTTCATTATACCTTTTCATTTGATATTGTAAAAAAGCAATTTTATAAAGGGCGCCTAAATCTTCATTTTTTAAGTATAAAGATTCATAACTTTCCAGTGCTTTGTCGCGTACACCTATGTTTTCATAGGAAATCGCGGCAATTTCAAGGGCAGCTTCATTGTTAGAATTTAAGGCAAGTAAATCCTTGCTAGTAAGTATAGCAGAGATGTAGTTTTGATTTTCAAAATACATGTAGCTAAGCGAGAATAATAGTGAGTCGTTTTGAGGCTCTAGCGCGATTAAGCTATAAAGCGCATTTTTCGCGGCTGCTTGATCATTATATTTCAGGGCTCTTGAGTAAATGGCCAGGTTTTTTTGATAGTCGTAAGTATCACGTACGGTACGTTTAGGTTGTTCGGCATCTTGAGTTTCTTGCGCCATCATGGTAATGCTGGTTGTGAGCATTATCATCAATAATATTAATTTCTTCATTTTTATTAATTTTTATTCTATTAACTAATTATTTTTCAAGTAAATTATTTTGCAAATTTAAATTCTTTTTCTTTCCTAGCTCAATCATCAGCTGGTAAGCTTCGGTGAAATTATTGCTGATTTCACCTTCAAGCACTGCCTCTTTTATCTCTTCCTTTATTTCGCCTACTACTTTTGAAGGAGCAATGCCAAAAGAAGTCATTATGTCTTCACCTGATACGGGCGGTTGAAAGTTTCTTATTTTATCTTTTTCTTCTAATTCTTCAAACTTTTTTTCTACCAGATCAAAATTACGCAAGAATCTTTTAGTTTTTCGTGGATCTTTGGTTGTGATATCAGCTCTACACAACTTCATGAGAGGTTCTACAGTATCGCCAGCTTCAAACAATAAGCGTCTTACAGCAGAGTCCGATATTTCTTCACTTATTAGTGCTATAGGTCTCAAGTGAAGTTTAACCAACTTTTGTACCAGTTTCATTTTTTCATTTAGCGGTAGCTTAAGCTTGCGAAATATGCCTGGTACCATTCGGGCACCTTTATCTTCATGACCATGAAATGTCCAGCCTACTTTGGGATCAAAGCGTTTAGTGGCAGGCTTAGCAATATCGTGCAATATAGCGGACCATCGCAACCAGAGGTCATCCGACGTTTCACTTAGGTTGTCAAGTACCTTCAATGTATGGTAAAAGTTATCTTTATGGGATAAGTTATTAATGGTTTCTCTTCCATGTAATGCCACCATTTCAGGAAAGAACAGCTGTAGTAAGCCAGCGTGAAACAGCAATTTAAAGCCGTAAGAAGGCTGTTTCGACAAGATTATTTTATTTAATTCATCGCTAATTCTTTCCATTGAAACAATTTGCAGCCTGTCAGCATTTTTTATAATGGCATCAAATGTATCTGGCACAATATCAAATTCCAATTGACTAGCAAATCGGATGGCCCGCATCATGCGCAATGGGTCATCAGAAAAAGTGATTTCCGGATCTAGCGGGGTTCGTATCATTTTAGATTTCAGATCCTTAATTCCGTTAAAAGGATCAATCAGGTGGCCAAAGTTTTCTTTGTTTAAACCAATAGCTAAGGCATTGATAGTAAAGTCTCGTCGGTTTTGATCATCTTCAAGTGTGCCATCTTCAACAGTTGGTTTACGCGAGTTGCGATTATAAGACTCTTTGCGTGCTCCTACAAATTCAATTTCATATTCGCCAAAACGTAACATGGCAGTGCCAAAATTTTTAAAAACGGTGATCTTTTTATCTTCACCATTTAGTTCACTTACTTTTTTAGCTAATGCTATGCCATTGCCAATGCATACAATGTCAATATCTTTACAGGCTCTTTTCAGCAAAAGGTCACGTACAAACCCCCCAATTACATACGATTGCACTCCTAGCTCTTCAGAAGCTTGACGCACTTTATCAAATATTTTATTGCCTGCTAGTGTTTTGCTGAACTCCATAAATAAAAAAGCCTCAAACTGGTCGAGACTGTTTTTTAATAAAATACAAAATTAGCTTAAATAGTTACTTGTACAAAAGATTCTTTTCCGTAGTTAATCTTCATAAATCATTTTGCGAGTCATGCCACCGTCAATTACAAGGTTTTCTCCATTTACAAAATCGTTTTCCGGAGTGGCCAGGAATAAGCAAGCACGAGCAATATCTTCTGCTTTTCCTACTCTGCGTGACGGATGCTGTGAATGATCCTGTGCTCTAAGTTTTTCATAATCTTTAGTCATTATCCAACCGGGACTAATCGCGTTTACGGTAATTTTAAAGTCGGCTAATGAAAGGGCCAGCGCGTGAGTAAGCGAAACCAAACCACCTTTGGCCGCGGCATATGCTTCGCATCCCGGCTCAGACATGGAGGCGCGAGTAGAGGCAATATTAATGATTCTTCCCCCGCCCCTTAATCGATTTTGCCGCATGAGTTTCGCCGCTTCTCTGGCACAAAGAAAAGCGCCACGTAAATTTGTATTTACTACCAGATCCCATTCTTCCGCCTCCATTTCTAAAGGTGATTCAAATAATTTGCTGATCCCTGCATTGTTGATCAATAGGTGCAGGCCGTTTGCCTCCTTATTTACTCGGGAGAAAAGAGAATTGATTTCGGTCGGTTCGCTTATATCTGTTTTAACAAATTTTACCTGATAACCTTCCCTTTGAAATGATTTTGCTGTTGCCAGTCCCTCTTCTTCTTTTTTATCGGCTATATATACTGTGGCTTTTCTTGCGGCAAATGCTTGAGCAATTGCTTTGCCTATACCTTGGGCACCACCTGTAACCACTACTATTTTATTTTCAAACATCTTGTTCCATTTATATTATCTTCTTTAAAAAACGCAGAAAACCAACTTTTTAAGTAATCACTTGCAAAAAGATGATTTTGCCAATAAAACATTGAAGTTTAACTATTGTTAATAGCTATCGTTAATCAAAAACAATTTTATACTATGATCAAAAATACCGCGCCAACCAATGTAGCGCTTGATGAAAATATAAAAGAACGCTGGAGTCCCCGAGCCTTTGTTGAAGATACAATAGAAGAAGATGTGCTGATTAGGATTTTCGAATCTGCTCGATGGGCTGCATCTTCTTACAATGAACAGCCCTGGCGTTTTATCATTGGCATTAAAAATGAAGGCCCTACTTATCAAAAAATTATCGATGCACTGGTGCCATTCAATCAGCAATGGGCGTCTAATGCACCGGTAATAGTTTTGGCTTGTGGCAAAAAGCATTTTTCAAGTAACGATAAGTCCAATGCGCACATGAGTTACGATGTAGGCCAAGCCATGGCTACTTTAACATTGCAGGCTACCAAAGAGAAATTGTACGTTCACCAGATGGCTGGGTTTAGCAGGGATAAAGCCCAGGAACTATTTTCAATTCCTGAAGAATTTGAACCGATAGTTGTAGCCGCGATAGGTAAAATAGATGAGCAGGCAATTGTGGAGAATGATGGGCCTAAAGAGCGAAGCAGAAAAAATTTATCAGAAATTTGCTGGAGCCAATGGAATGAGCCTTTAAAAATTGTTGAATGACTATTTTTAGTAACGTTTAACATTTTCGGGTTTTTAAGGTTAAGTTAGTGTAAGACATTTTTTTTAAAGTTAAAATTTTTTAATTATGAATGATTTAAAAATAAAAGGAAACTGGAACGAAACTAAAGGTAAACTTAAGCAAAAATACGGAGAACTTACCGATGATGATTTAGCATTTGAAGAAGGAAAAGAAGATGAATTAGTTGGTAGATTGCAAAAGAAAACCGGAAAAAGTAAAGATGAAGTAAGAAGAATGATTTCTGAAATATAATTTGGAGACACAAAAAAAGTGGCGCCCGGCTTTTATTTAAAGGTCGGGTTTTTTGTTTATTAATGCTGTAAAAACAAAAAACCTGCTCAAGTTTTTATTTCATTTTTCACATTATAAAGTCACTCCCAACAATTGATAAATCTCTAATTTTATTAACTTGCGCTTATGGTTTTAAGCAAAGGTGTCAGGTATATGCTATTGGCAACATTTGTATTTAGCAGTATGAATGTATGCGTAAAGTTAATTCCTCATTTACCAGCGGTTGAGATCGTGTTTTTTCGATCCTTAATCTCATTGTTTTTAAGTATTGCTTATCTACGATCTGCAAAAGAGTTTACCTGGGGCAACAATAAGCTTAATCTCATTTTGAGAGGTGTATTTGGGGCTATTGCTCTCATCTTGTATTTTAAAACCTTACAAAAAATTCCCTTAGCCAGTGCTGTTACCATTCAATTTTTGGCCCCAATATTCACAGCTATTTTAGGTGTATTTCTGGTAAGAGAGTATGTAAAACCTTTACAATGGTTATTTTTTCTAATGGCTTTTGCCGGGATAGTTGTTATCCAGGGCTTCGATACCCGCATTTCTTTACTTTATTTAATTATGGGATTAGGGGCATCTGTTTCTTCCGGATTGGCTCATAATTTTATTCGTAAAATGAAAAGCAGCGAACATCCATTAGTAATTGTATTCTATTTTCCGCTGGTCACTCTACCTGTCACGGCTGTTTGGAGCATATTTATCTGGGAAATGCCAACAGGATACGATTGGTTGGTATTGCTGGCTGTTGGAATACTTACACAAATAGCCCAGGTGCTGATGACTAAAGCCATTCAAGCCGAAGAACTGGCCAAAATTGTCAGTCTGCGTTACATTAGCATTGTTTATGCTCTAATGTATGGCTTCGTGATTTTCGATGAATCCTTTAATTTGCTCACTTACGTAGGCATGATGCTTACCTTGGTTGGTGTGGTTTTAAATATATGGTATAAGTACCATATATCGCGAAAGCAGATAGAAAAGATTAAGCAATAATGACTACAAGCTATCGTCGTTACCTTTACGATGGCCCCAGCCCAGGGGGATTAGCTTTTCATTCATCACGGGCATACTTTCCGGTATTATCAATTCACCGATAGGTTGCAGCAGTTGCTTGCTGTTATGCTCTTCTTGCATTAGCTTCCGGTCTATTGGATAGGCATTCATCTTTGCAGAGCTATAAACATGGCGAAGTAGACTGGTGATGTGACTATAACTGATTTTGCTTTGCAGCCAGGTCTTCATCTCTTTTTCATCCAATATTAACGGCATTCGTGATTGATTTAGCTTGCGCAAAAAATGATTGGCTGGTTGGGTAAGCAATGCATAGCCATAGCCTTGCTGTGGAAGCACGTTCCAAATAGCGGCTATGGTAAATAGTCGCTGATCAGGCAGATATACGCACCATGGCTTTTGCCATCCATTTTCACTACTTATCATGAAGCAGTTGGCAAACACCAGGCATCGCCTTTGTCTTATAAGTTTTAAAAGCAGCGATCGTGCATTTTGCTTCAATTTCCAGTGTTGTAAAATATTTTCTACAGCTACGTTTTCATAAATTTTGTCAGCTACATGCAAAGGTATGCCCCATCCAAAAGTATCTATTTGATAATTAGCCCGGTCGGCTACTACCGGATGTGATTCACCCGGTCGTGCAAGGTAAGTGGGTTGCCAGCTCACGGCAGATTGCAGATTAAATTTTTTCTCCAGCTGACTCACGCTGCTAACCATGGCATAGCGTACTTGGTAAATTTCACGCGCCATGCCAAGGTTGGGTTAATTCAGGATCTTTGTTACGTGCATTGCCCACTGCTGGGTTTACCGGGTACATTTCCATGGCTTCTGCCGGGTAGGGCTGGAGCAAATCCACTGCTTCTTTCAAATCCAGGCTATCGCTCAACCATCGTTGCTCGTCCTCCGGTTTCAAGATTACAGGCATTCGATCATGCACTTGATTCACCATTTCATTTGCATCGGTAGTAATGATAGCGTAAGAATTTACTTGTAATCCTTTGTTATGCTCCCAAATGCCAGCAAAAGCAAACGGCTTACCGCCTTGCAACCTGATACGATAAGGCTGTTTATTCTGTTTATCTAGTTTTTTCCATTCATAAAAGCTATCAGCCAATACCAGGCAACGCCTTTTTTGCAGGGGTGCACTAAATGATTTTTTATCGGTAATTGTTTCGGCTCTGGCATTAATCATTTTATAGCCTATTTTTAAATCTTTGGCCCAAAAAGGCACCAGTCCCCATCTGTAATAATTAACCTCCTCCGGTGCACGATTGGTCACTACCGGGAGCTCTTCCGTAGGTGCACAATTGGAGCTTGGCCCATACATGTCATTTAGAACTACTTTAAACCGCTCGTGCAGTTCTATCATGTCTATTTGCACTGTATATCTTCCGCACATATGTCTATTAATTTTGGCAAAAATACTAAATTTATTAGTTTTTTGTCTAATTAATTGTTTATTTTTATTACGTTG
Source organism: uncultured Roseivirgaceae bacterium (assembly GCA_964592475.1). Lineage (GTDB taxonomy): Bacteria > Bacteroidota > Bacteroidia > Cytophagales > Cyclobacteriaceae > CAZQEZ01. The sequence continues at coordinate 20,966 of CAZQEZ010000038.1, read as the reverse complement.
AGAATAGATTAACGAAAAAGTAGTAAGGTCGTTTGCCGGCAGAAAAATTGGGTAAGCAAATTAATAATTAAAGGTTGGACTACCTGAATTTGTAAAAATAGCCAAACGTCCATGGCGTCTCTTCATTATATTTTCAATGCTGTAAACTGATGACTTATGGCGAACTGCCCCGTGCTTAGCATATAAAAGTGCTATAACCGTTAAAAAGAATTGGGGTAAAATCTTATTGTGTGTAAGTTTTGCCCGATGATTAACCTTACAATGTGAGCCTAAATATTTAATTTTGATTGTACATCAATTTTGGCTTAAAAGTTGTTCTAAGAGAAGGAGCTTACTGCTAAACTAATTATAAACATCTTTTTTATGAAAAGAATTTTATCTTATCTTGCTTTTACCATTATTATTTCTTCAGTGATGTTTTCTTGTACCGAGATACTAGTGGAAGAAGAAATTTTAAATAAAAGTTTTTTATTAGGCAAATGGCGATCCGGTACATTATTTTACAAATATCTTGAGGATGGCTCCGGAGGCACCTGGGATACTGGAGACGACGTGCAAGAATCAGAGGCACAGGAATTTACCTGGACATTAGTAGATACCGAACTAACGCAAATACACGTGTTAGAAACCGGGGGTACCGTACCAAAAGTATATGATATTACAGAGCTTACTTCAACTACTTTGAAATACCAGGACGATTTTGGTAAGCAGTTTTCTTTTGTAAAAGTGCAATAGTAGTTTTTTTATATAATAAAAGCGGTGAAAAAATTTCTCAAAATATTTTCCATTTCCTTTTTATCATTATTGGCTTTATTAGCTATAGCAGTATCTATTATTATGTGGTTGGTGTTAACACCAGAAAAATTAACACCCATTGTAAGAAAGCAAGCCACTAAAATGATTACCTGCCAAACGAATATTGGTGAGATTAAATCTACTTTTTTTAGTACTTTTCCTAATTTTGGCGTTCGCATCAATAATCTCACACTAATCAATCCTGTACCAGGAGGAGATAACGATACACTTCTTAATGTAGAGGAGTTCACTGCTTTAATTGATATCAACGCTTTTATGCAAAAGCGACAAATGATCATTACCGATCTGGTATTTAAAAACGGGAGCCTGAATATTTTCAACGATAGTACTGGTAATAGCAACTACATGGTCTTTGTGCTGGATAGTGCTGTTGCTGAAGACGAACTGGAAACTGCTACTAATAAAGACATAGATTTTATAAATTTGGAAGGGGTAGAGTTTGAAAATATAAATCTGTCCTACATCGATAAGGCTCATAAAATACAAAGTAAAATAAGTGATCTGGCCGCTACTTTATCTGCTACCTTGGATAAAGATAGTATAAGTGGAAGAGTACAGATAGAGAGATCAAGTGTTTCGTTAGCTTACGAAGGAAATCAATATTTAAATAACGTGGATATTAAGCTGGAGGCACCAGCCCAAATCGTGCTTTCAAAGCAGCGGGTGCTTTTATCAAACGCTACCGCCTCCGTTAACAACATAGCCATTTCAGTAGATGGTGTAATAGAAAATGATACATTGGCGGGTAATATTGTTACAGACATAAATTATCAGTTTTCTTCCTGGTCATTAAAAGAAGCTATGAAGTTGCTTGAACCTTTTAAGTTGGCCGAAGGATTAAAACTGGATGGTTTACTTACTTCTAAGGGTACCATAAAAGGCATATACAATGAATCATCATTGCCAGCTTATCGTGGAAACGTGCAATTCACTGATGGAAAGATAACCTATCAGGAATTACCACTACCGCTTTATGTCATCAACAGCGATTTGAATTTAATGATCGATTTTCAAGATGACACGAAATCTAAAGTGAGCATTAACAAGTTAGAAATGCGCACTCCAAAGTCGGACTTGCAATTGGCAGGCACCATTAAAAAATTGCTAACTAGCAGGCATTTCCAGCTCGATGGAAGTGGCAATTTTCAGCTGGATGAGTTGAATGGTTTTATTCCCGCCAAATTTAAAACCAACCTGAAAGGTAAGTTGAGTACCAGCATAAAAGCTGATTTTAGCATGGCACAAATTGAGCATAATCAATTGGACAAAGTATCCATTGCAGGTACTGCCATAGCGAATAATTTAAACATAGTTTACGATACTATTACCCTGGTTACCGACCAGGCTGCTATCGATTTTAGTTTACCCAATCACAAAAAAAACAGAAATGCTTCATTTGCTTATGTCAATTTCAAATCTGATGAATTTAGTGCTACTCAGTTAAATGGCGTGGTAAGTTATTTGAAAAATGCAGCCATTGAAGTAGAAATGTCAAACGTGATGGATACCACGGCTATTCCTCACGCCAATGTAGTATTCAAGATAGATTCACTGGCCACTAAAATGGATACCATTCAATTGGCAATAAATAAACCGGTGGGTAATTTCCAGTATTCTTCATCAGAAACCAATCCGGCATTACCACAGATAACATTGCAATATCAAAGTGAAAATTTATCTACCAATGTAGGAAAGAGCGCTTTTTTATTGAAAAGAGTAAAAATAGATTCAGATGTTCTCAATGATGACTCAAAGGAGGATATTTTTCAACAATGGATGTTCAATGGCTTTTTAGAAATGGAGGAAGGACAAATAAACTTAGCCGCGCTTACTCACCCCATTGAAATTCCATCCATAAAAATGGACTTTACTCCTGAAACGTTTGATATAACTGAAAGCCGACTAAAAATCAATAATTCCGACTTTCAACTCAATGGTACGCTCAGTAATACGCTCTCCTATTTTAGAGGAGACTCTTTGCTGTTAGGTAATTTCAAATTTACAAGTAACAATACCGACATTACTCATCTAATGAATATGACCAACGGCATTGGCAGCGATACGGAGGTAGGTTTAAATGAGGAAGTTTCAGAAAACAACGAATCAGGACCGTACATAGTACCCAAAGGAATGGACTTGGTGCTCAATACCGATATTAAACAAGCTACCTATGGCCTTGATACTATGCGCAATTTGCATGGTAATATAAGAGTAAAAGATGGCATTTTACTTTTAGATGATTATTCATTGGCTACCACAGCTGCTAAAATTCACCTAACGGCAATTTATCGCACCCCAAGAAAAAATCACTTGTTTTTAGGGCTTGACTACCACATGTTGGAAGTTGAAATAGAGCAGCTATTAAAAACAATTCCCGACATCGATTCACTTATGCCTATGCTTCGCTCTTTTGCTGGTAAGGGCGAATTTCACATGACTGTTGAAACTTATCTCGATTCTGCTTATAACGTAAAAATGTCTACCCTACGCGGTGCTTCCTCCATAAGAGGCCAAAATCTGGTATTAATGGATGGCGAAACTTTCAGCGAAATTGCCAAAAAGCTAATGTTTAACAGGAAAACAGAAAACAAGGTAGACAGTCTCGCTGCCGAATTTACTATTTTCCGAAACGAAATAGATATTTATCCTTTTCTTTTGGTAATGGATAAGTACAAGGCAGTAATTGCAGGTAGGCATAATTTTGATTTATCGTTTGATTATCATATCTCTGTGGTTGACTGTCCACTGCCGCTCAAGCTGGGCATTGATGTGAAAGGTACTATCGATGACCTGGAATATAGTTTGACAAAATGTCGATACAAAGAATTTTATCGTCCTTCCCGGCGGAAAGTTGTGGAAAACAAGCAACTTGAGCTTAGGGATATGATCAGGGAAACATTAGTAAAAAAACTGGAAGACAAGCAATCTGAATAATCAGCAGACCACCAATTTACCAATTCAATTAACCAGCACTCCGGCAATAGTTGCAGTGAGCATACAAGCTATAGTAGCAGCCACAAGTGCTTTCATGCCCAGCTTAGATAATAGCCCCTGTTGATTAGGAGCCATACCTCCAATACCTCCAATTTGAATTGCGATAGAACTAAAATTAGAAAACCCGCATAACACGAAAGTGGAGATCACGATTGATTTAGATGAAAGTAAACCCGTTTCTTTCATTTCGGCCAGACTTTTGTAGGCAATAAACTCATTGATCACTGTTTTTTGACCCAGTAAACTTCCTACTGCCAGGGTATCTTGCCATTCTACTCCCATTACAAATGCCAGTACACGAAAAATTTGCCCCAATAAATATTCCAGTGAAAGCTTATCAAATAGTCCGTTTGTGTTTACTGCAATTAATTCATTGAGTCCTGTCCAGGATCCAATGCCCTCAGCCAAAATGAAGTTTAAAGCGGCAATAATGGCTACAAAAACCAACAACATGGCTGCTACATTTAAGGCAAGTTTTAATCCGTCTCCGGCACCACGGGTTATTGCATCAATTAGGTTTACGCCATAATTATCACGCGTAATTTTTAGCTTAGTGTCTAATTTATCAATATTTTGTTCCGGCACTAATATTTTGGCGGCTACAATTGCAGCCGGGGCATTCATCAAAGAGGCTGTCAATAGAAAAGCGGCAAACTTGGATTGTTCTTCCACATCTGAACCTCCTAAATAGGAAACATATGCACCCAAAACACTGCCTGCAATGGTGGCCATACCGCCGGTCATCAGGCACATAATTTCAGAACGAGTCATGGCAGGGATGAATGGCCGTACTAAAAGAGGAGCTTCTGTTTGCCCCAGAAACACATTGCCAGCTGCCGATAAGCTCTCAGCACCAGAAAGTTTCATGGCCTTAGTCATTACCTTTGCCATAATAAATACTATTTTCTGTAGGATGCCAAGATAGTAGAGACCGGCTGTTACGGCAGAGAAAAATATAATTACGGGCAGCACTTGAAAGGCGAAAATAAATCCAAAATTATCGGTAGCAAGTTTATCAAACAAAAACTCTGAGCCATCGATAGCGAAACTTAGAAAAATAACAAAAATTCTGCTTATTACTTTAAACACATTTTCAAAAAAGGTGATTTTAAGCAACACAAGAGCAATGATAATTTGCAGCCCCATACCACCGGCTACCAGCCGCCAGTTGATGGCTTTTTTTTTCTCCGAAAAAAGGAAAGCAATAAAGAGAATGACTAGTATGCCTACGAGTGCCCTGAAATAATCCATCGGGCAAAAATAAAGTGAAAATGTTTATGATTGTAATCAGTTGAAGCCGGTATTTTTAATGCACGTATTTGAAAATATAAATATAAAACATTATATATCGTTGTCTTTGCCGGTTATTGCTTGATTTGTCACTAAAAATTTGAATTAATTTGCATATTCATGCAATAAAAAGTAATTTTGTTGCGTGTTTATTCCTGTATAGTAAAAAACATGTACTTACCATGCTTAAAGAAGAGCGACATGCGCAAATATTGAGAATGATCAATAAATATCACAAGGTGCTTTCATCAGAATTAAGTAATGAACTCAATGTATCTGAAGATACTATCAGAAGAGACTTAAAAGAGCTTTCTGATATGGGTCATATTAAAAAGGTTCATGGAGGAGCAATGCTCAATCCTCTCAATCCTTTTACTTATAAAGAAAGAGAAGTATATGCTCATGAATATAAACTAACTATTGCCGAAAAAGCTCAGCCTTTAATTAGGGACGGCAATGTAGTTATTATGGATGGCGGTACTACAAATTTGCAATTTGTAAAGTCACTCCCAAAAGATCTGAAAACTACAATATTTACCAATAGCTTGCCCATAGCGGTAGAGTTGAGTAGTCACCCTACTATTGATGTGATGTTTCTGGGAGGTAAGGTGCTTAAAAATGCCCAGGTAACTATTGGAATTGACATTATAGAAGCACTAGAGAGAATCAAAGCGGATCTTTGCTTTTTAGGTACTCGCAGTATTGATGTTGAAAGTGGCATTACTGAAATTGACTGGGAAGAAGCACAAGTAAAAAGAACTATAATAAATGGCGCTACCAAGGTAGTGTGCCTTTTAATTTCTGAAAAAATTAATACTACAAATCCTTATTTGGTATGTAATCTGCAAAAGGTAAGCACTATTGTAACAGAGCTTTCGCCTGATGATGATTTATTGAAACCTTATGCCAAAGCAGGAATTGATATTTTATAAGTTAGATTTTGAAATTTTAATAAATAGATGTTGATGAAAAGCCAAGAAAAATCGACCCGATTGGAGAAGGTAAAAACCAATGTATTTAATGAATCAAAAGAAGGTTCGAAACTCGTGGCTGGCGAAATTGCCAAGCTGATAAAAGAAAAACAAAAGAAAGGTGAAACTGCAGTAATAGGATTGGCAACAGGATCATCACCTGTAGGAAGTTACGATGAACTTATTCGTATGCACCAGCAAGAAGGTCTAAGCTTCAAAAATGTAGTTACCTTCAATTTGGATGAGTATTACCCTATGCAGCCTGATACGTTGCAGAGTTATGTTAGGTTTATGCGTGAGAACTTGTTTGATCATATAGATATACCTGAAGAAAATATAAACATTCCTGATGGATCGCTAAAAGAAGAAGAGGTGGCAGATTTTTGCCGAAAATATGAGGAGAAAATCGATAAGTTAGGAGGGCTTGATATTCAGGTATTAGGTATAGGTAGGTCTGGTCATATTGGTTTTAACGAACCAGGATCCTGGAACAATTCTGCAACTCGTTTAATTACACTTGATAAAATTACCAGGAGAGACGCTGCCAGTGACTTTTTCAGTGAGGATTTTGTACCACGACGAGCAATAACCATGGGTATTGGTACTATTATGAAAGCCCGTAAAATATTTTTGATGGCGTGGGGCGAAGGTAAGGCCAAAGTGATTGCCAGGGCTATAGAGGGAGAAGTTACTGACTCCTTACCAGCATCTTATTTACAAGAACATTCTGATGTAACTTTTATATTAGATGAAGCTTCTGCAGCTTATCTGAGTCGTTTTCGTGCACCGTGGTTATTAGATCAGGTAAAATGGACTTTACCCATGCGCCGAAAAGCAGTAGTATGGCTATGTCAAAAAACGGATAAGCCAATACTCAAGCTCACCGATATGGATTATAATGAAAACGGCATGAGCGACTTGATTACGGGTCAGGGTCCTGCTTACCAAATAAATATTCAGGTATTTAACGAATTGCAACACACGATCACCGGCTGGCCTGCAGGTAAACCCAAAGCAGACGATAGTCAGCGTCCGGAAAGGGCAGTCCCTTATCCAAAAAGAGCTATAATTTTTAGTCCGCATCCCGACGATGACGTTATTTCAATGGGAGGTACATTGATTCGACTGGTAGACCAAGGCAATGAAGTGCACGTGGCTTACCAAACGTCCGGTAACATAGCCGTTTTTGACGATGATGCTTTACGGTTTGTGGATTTTGTGATGGATTTTAATCGAGATATTGAAAAAGATAATGAAGCAGAAGTTTCAGGGCTCTTTACTGAGCTTAAAGATTTTATCGAAAATAAATCACCCGGACAAGTTGATACTCCTGAGTTACAACAAATAAAAGGTCTTATTAGAAGGGGAGAAGCTAAAGCGGCTTGTAGGTACTCTGGTGTGCAAGATCAAAACATTCACTTTCTGGATATGCCCTTTTATGAAACCGGTAGGGTAAAAAAGAAACCATTGTCGGAAGAAGATATTCAAATTGTAATGGACTTGCTGCAGCAGGTAAAACCACATCAAATTTATGCAGCCGGTGATTTATCCGATCCACATGGTACCCATAGAGTTTGTTTGAATGCTGTGATGCAGGCGGTTATCCGCTTAAAAGATGAAGAATGGATGAATGATTGTTATGTATGGCTTTATCGTGGCGCGTGGCAAGAGTGGGATGTTGATGATATTGAAATGGCTGTGCCAATTAGTCCGCAGGAATTTACGCGTAAGCGAAAAGCAATTTTTAAACATCAATCTCAAAAGGACAGGCCATTATTTCCTGGTCCTGACGAAAGAGAATTTTGGATGCGAGCAGAAGACAGAAATCGTGGAACCGCTCGTTTATATGACAAACTTGGTTTACCCGAATATGAAGCTATGGAGGCTTTCAAGCGCTGGATGTTTTGATTTATAGGGAAGATCAGTTTTTGCTGATCTTTCTAATAATTTTAATGCATAGCCATCTAATAAGTTAACCACTACAAATCTCTTTAAGATGAAATTAGCATTGATTGATATCCTGATCATCGTAGGGTATTTGGTATTATCTGTATTGATAGGTTTTTTTGTTGCTAAAAAAGCTTCTAAAAACCTGGCCAACACATGTAGCAGTAAGTAACGCTGGATTTGTAGATGCCTTTAGGGAGTTTTATCCTGATCCTATACTTAAGCCAGGCCATACCTGGTCTCCTTTATTTCCTGAAACCCCTCAGGACCGGATTGATTTTATTTATTATCAAGAAGCTAGTACCCAGGTAACTGAAGTAGGATTAATTGGTAAGTATGACTCTTTGGCTGACCTTGCTTATCCCTTTTATCCATCGGATCATCGGGGAATTTATGCACTTTTTAACTTCGTGAAAAATGAATGATAATTATGATTTAATTGTGGTAGGAGGCGGAGTACTGGGTACTTTTCATGCTTTCTTTGCCTCAAAAAAAGGATTAAATGTTTTACTACTGGAAAGGGATACCCAATCAATGGGTGCCACTGTACAAAATTTTGGGATGATTGCCACAGGCACAATTGCTCAGGCAGGGCAGTGGGATCAATTTGCCAGGAGAAGTAATCAAATCTACCAGGAACTAGATGAAGATTATGAATTAACCCTTAAAAGAAACGGGACACTTTACCTGGTAGAAACAGCATTGGAACATCAGGTGATAAAAGAATTTGCGGATTTAAAAAATAGAGAAGAAAATGCTCCGCAGTACCTGGATCGGCAACAAATAATCAATGAGTTTTCATTCATCAATCATGAATACGTTGCAGGTGGTTTATTTTTACCAGGAGATATGAGTATTGAACCTCAAAGCATGATTCACCTGCTCCACCAACAGCTCGTAAAAAATGATTTGATACAAATAGAATATAATGCACCGGTAATTTCAGTTTTGGAGCAGAAATCGGGTGTTGTGGTTACCGCTGCCAATCAGAGAACATATTCAGCCGCAAAGGTAGTCGTTTGCAATGGAGCTGAATTTCAAATGCTGTTTCCTGGTGAGTTTGAAGAAAGCAATCTTCAGGTATGTGTATTGCACATGATGCGAACTGTTCCTCAATCGGACATTAAAATTCCTCACAATATATTGTCGGGATTATCAGTGAGTCATTATCCCGGATTTTCTATTTGTCCCAGTTTTTCTGATTTGCAAATTCGTGCTTCGGAGACTCTCTATAAAAAATACGGCATTCATCTTTTATTTAAACATAACCAGGATGGTTCTATAACCATAGGGGACTCTCATCAATACTATTCAGTAGCGGAAAAACCTGCTATATCTAATGAAATAGATATGACCATTATTCATTTGATTTTAGACTATGCCCGCAAAATGCTTAATTTGAATAATTGGCAAATCCAGCAATATTGGTTAGGGAGGTACATGACAAATCCGGACCATCCGATCTTTGAAAGGGAAGCAGGTACAAATATTCATATTCGTACTGGCATATCTGGCAAAGGTATGAGTACAGCTCCCGGTTATGCAGAAGCGAGTATTGAACAATTATTTTCATGAAAAAATCAGCATTTAAAATAGTGGTATTTGATATGGCTGGTACTACCGTAAATGAAGGAGGACTGGTATACAAAACCATGCAAAGCACTATAAAGGGTTATGGATACCCGGCCACTCAGGAGCAAATTCAGGCAATAGGCGGCATGAGCAAAAAAGAGGCTATTGCTCAAATTTTAGCTGAAGCAAGAGTACAGGATGAGTCCCTGATTAATAAAGTTTATCAGAATTTGACCAAAATCTCTTGCAAAATTATGAAGAGGCAAAAGTAAAAGAAATGGACGGAACGTCTCAGGTTTTCACTCATTTAAAAAAACAGGGATTATGGGTTGCCTTGAATACCGGCTATTCAGCAATGCAGAAAAATATAATTATTGAAAAATTGGGTTGGAAGCAACAGGGCTTGATTGACTACGCTATTTCAGCGAGTGAAGTAGAGCGTGGACGGCCTGCTCCTGATATGATCA
>CAZQEZ010000038.1:1864-10809 GCA_964592475.1 uncultured Roseivirgaceae bacterium | reverse complement strand
AAAAATTTAATGTGGAAAATCCGGGGGTTATAATGAAGGTCGGTGACACAGTCAATGACATACTAGAGGGAAAAAATGCAGGCTGCGGCAAAGTTATAGGGGTAAGTTACGGGGCTGGTAAACCTGAGGATTTGTCAAAAAATGGCGCAGATAATATAATTGATCATTTGTCCGAACTGATTGACTTAATATATGACTAATCGTAGAGTATTCTTCAAAAGCCTGGGACTGGGTGGTGCCATTCCGTTTCTTGCCTATTCAAAAAGTTCTACGCCATTGCGATTTGCCATAGCATCTGATGGACATTATGGACAGGAGCAAACAGCTTATGAAATGTATTTTGAGCATATGGTACGATGGCTAAACATGGAAAAAGAAAATAACGGCCTGGACCTGGCAATATTCAATGGAGATTTAATCCATGACAAACCGGATTTTTTAACAAAAGTAAAGCATAGCCTTGATCAACTTCTGTTGCCGTATTGGGTTGTAAGAGGCAATCATGATCAGGTAACGCTGCAACATTGGCAAGCTACCTGGGGATATCCTACCAATCATGTGTTTGAATGTAAAGGTTATGCCTTCGTTTTAGCTGACACTTCCAATCAGGATGGATTATATAAGTGTGCTGACTTAAAATGGCTTGAGCAGGCATTAGATACCACCAGAAATAAAAAAGGAGTGTTCGTTTTTTTACATATTAGCCAAAGCGATTGGACCACTCATGGTGTCCATTGCCCGGAGGTTATGAACTTGTTGACAGGTTTTGACAAGGTAAAAGCAGTGTTTCATGGACATGATCACCAGGAAGATCATGTAAAGTATTTTCATAAAAAGCCATTCCTTTATTCTGGTCATTTTGGTGGAAGTTGGGGGGTAGAATACAAAGGCTACCGTATAGTTGAAGCAATGCCTGATGACACCTTTATCACATTTCAATACAATCCACAGGCCAATGCGCAACTTTATCCCATAACTATCTACTGATGCTTGCGACAACAAAAACCAGGGAGAAAACTCAGCATTTGTTAATAACCCTATCCCTGGCATTAGCTTCCTTTCTGTTGTACTCCAGCATGTATGCTTTTAGGAAATCATTCACGGTAGCAGTTTATGGTGATTTAACCTTTTATTCCATAGATTACAAAATATGGTTGGTGGTTGCACAAACTATTGGCTATACAGCCAGCAAATTTTTTGGTATAAAAATAATCGCAGAATTAAACTATCAAAAGCGAGGTATAATAATTTTTGGTTTGGTATTGATAGCCTGGTTAACACTATTATTTTTTGCCTTAATACCTTCTCCTTACAATATAATAGTTATGCTGATCAACGGATTTCCCCTGGGGCTCATCTGGGGATATTTGTTCAGTTATTTGGAAGGTAGACGGACCACAGAATTTTTGGGGGCTTTTCTTTCTATCAGCTTTATTTTTTCTTCTGGTTTTGTAAAAGCAGTTGGTAAGTGGCTAATGGTAGATTGGGGAGTAGGAGTATTTTGGATGCCCTTTATTACAGGTTTATTATGCTTGCCTGTGGTAGGAATGATGGTAATATGGCTGGAAAAATTGCCGCCTCCCAGTGGACCAGACATCGAAGAAAGAACACTGAGGGTGTCTATGTCTAAACTGGAAAGAGTTAAGTTTATCAGGCAATTTGCCACAGGTATATTGTTGCTTGTGGTAAGTTATGTATTCCTCACCATGATGCGTGATTTCAGAGACAATTTCATCGCTGATATTTGGTATGAAACAGGACTAAGAGATAGTCCACAAATATTTGTACTCACTGAAATTCCTGTTTCAGTCATTGTATTGATGCTTGTAGGTACTATGTTCCTGATAAAAAATAATTTTAGGGCTCTGGTAATCAACCATTATCTCATATTAACCGGTGTGTTATTGTTACTCTTATCTACATTTCTTTTTCAGTTGCAATGGATTAGTGCTAGCTGGTGGATGATATGCACCGGCACTGGATTGTATTTAGCTTACATACCTTTCAATTGTTTGGTTTTTGAAAGATTAATCGCTGCTTTCAAGCACCCTGCCACCGTTGGTTTTATCATGTACATTGCTGATAGCTTCGGCTACTTGGGAAGTATTAGTCTTTTATTGGTAAAAGAATTCGGGTTTCTTCCAATGACATCTTATCTTTCATTTTTTCAGGGGACTGCATATGTTCTGGGAGGATTGATTTTTATTTTGATGGTTTTATCAATTATATATTTCAGCAAGAAGTTTAGTAGAATTTCCTGATTGTTTTAAAATACTCTCAAAATAAGCATGGGTCTTAGGATATTAGTGAAGATGCTTCAGCTGGATACACTTTTCACTACTGAATCAGTGCTACGAGGAGAAAATGTATCGCTGGACATCACCGGCCTGATCGGCCAGTATGCCCATGGCAATGAACCCAGCCACCACATTGCTTACCTGTACAATTACGCGGGTCAGCCCTGGAAAACCCAGTACTGGACCAGTTACATTATGGATTCGCTTTATACTTCAGGAGTCGATGGCCTCAGCGGCAATGAAGATTGCGGACAAATGTCGGCCTGGTACATTTTCAGCAGCCTGGGTTTTTACCCGGTGAACCCGGTGAGCCTGACCTACCAAATAGGTAGCCCGAAATTTGAAGAAATTAGTATCCAGGTTTCAGGTGAGCAGGATTTTGTGATAACCTCTGAAAATCTGGGCCCTGAAAACCCCTACATTCAAAAAGTTACTTTAAACGGCCAGCCGCTGGAAAGATCTTACCTGCGCCATTCGGAAATAATGGCAGGTGGCAGCCTGCATTTTGTGATGGGGCCGCAGCCGAATTATGATTTGTGGTAGTGATGCCTATTTTAATTGAAAAGGCCTACTACTTGATTTTTCAGCTGAAGGAAAATCATCCGGAATGGGAATGGTTACATTGCTAGTAGCTGCCCATTCGGTACCTCTCAAAAATGAGGTTATGAACCCAACACTTTCTATGGAATAGTCGTCGTGGCCTAGTGTAATATGAAAAACTCTACCCTTGCCATAGTCGATTACCATTAGCATAGGTTCGTGTCTGTCGGTAGGGGCTTTGCCAGAAATATCTTTCCCGGTAGCCAAAACAGTCATTTTTTCTGCAGGTCCCCTCAATTTGGCGTAGCATTCATCTTCGGTTGTCATCCAGGTATCCGGCATTCCTAGCGTTATGGGATGATCTTGTACCCTGATAGTAATTGGAAATTCATGCCTGGGACCATGTGATCCGGCCCTCCCTTGGCTCATGTCTCGCACCAATTCTCCATTGTCGTTATAATAAACATAGGGGCCATCTTCTTCAGTTCGATCTCCCCAGCCTCCAAGACCAATCATCTTGTTGTATGCTTCCCAATCAGGAAAGGAGTTGTCAGCTGCGTGTACAGAGACAAATCCACCTCCTGTATTTACAAATTTTTCCAGGGCTTGTTGTGTTTTTTCGGGCCAGCTGGCAGCTTTCCAGCCGAAGTTAGAAATAACCACATCATATTTTTTAAAGTTGGGTAAAAATTCAGGATCTTGTTTTGGTTCCTCCATTTCCTGTGACTTTCCTGCATTGGCCAAAGGAAGAAAGTCCTGGTGCTTTTCAGCACGCCAGGTATATTGGGTGCGGTAAACATCTACCTCAAACAATCCTGTTTCTTCCAGGTACTGTTTCATCATTATTGTTGATTTTGGCCATACATTATGATTATTTTGACCATCAACTATTAATGCCTTTATTGTCAGTTGTTGTGCAAATAGGCTGCAGTCAAAAGCCAATAAGATGATTACAGATAAAGTGGTTATTGATAATTTTTTCATAATTTTTAGGTTTGATTTCGCTATTAACAATACGTAATCTATTTAGCAAAAGTATAAAAACAAGATTAATTGTTGTCTAAGATTTATGCTTTTATATCCCTATTTATTGTAGCTGATCATAAATTACCCTATTTAATTTAATTATCAAGTAAACTTTCGGTAACTTACTATTAAATTATTGTTTGTTTTGATATTTTTACAATTAAAATTTCCTGACCATGAATAGAAAAATTTTCATTATAGCGGTCTTTATTATAAGCATTGTATTTAGTTTTTTCTCATTTGGTAATGTTAAAAAGAAGAAAGTAAATGAGGAGTTACCAAACATAGTATTGATTTTTCTTGATGATGCTGCTTTTAACGATTTCAAACCTTTTGGTGTGCCTCAATATGCTACACCCGAAGTAGCTAAATTAGCTGAAGAAGGGACAAGTTATTATAATTTTTATGTGCCACAAGCCATTTGTTCGGCTTCTCGATCTGCTTTACTCACAGGTTGTTATCCGGGGAGAACGAAAGTTTTTGGAGCCCATCCACCCAGGGCGCGAGGACTTGAACCTACTTTCGCAACCTTGGCAGAACAGCTAAAAGGCAATGGATATAAAACTGCTGTATTTGGTAAATGGCATTTGGGTGATCAGGAAGATACCCGACCTCCTGCCAGAGGATTTGATGAATCTTGCGGGCTTATGTATTCTAACGACATGTGGTTACATCATCCCGGAAACCCTGATTTCTGGAGTCAATGGCCTTTACAGTATTGGGAAAATGGTAAAATTACCATTGACACAGTACAAAAGCAAGATCAAAAAATGTTGAGTACGTGGTACACTGAAAAAGCAGTGGATTTTATCAACAGGCACAAAGAGGAGCCATTTTTTTTATATGTGCCGCATTCAATGCCCCATGTTCCTCTTTTTGTAAGCGATAAGTTTGCTGATAAATCAGGAACCGGTTTATATGGTGATGTTATTATGGAGTTGGACTGGTCAGTGGGGCAAATAAATCAAGCGATTAAAAATAATAACTTGCAAGAAAACACAATAATTATTTTTATTGCTTCAGATAACGGTCCATGGTTAAGTTATGGCGACCATGCAGGGATTACCCCCTATAGAGAAGGTAAGGCAACTACTTTTGATGGTGGAGTCCGAAATCCCTGTATTATTAAATACCCCGGTAAAATAGAGAAAAATCAAATCTCCTTAAAAACTTTTTGCTCTATTGATTTGATGCCTACCATTTGTAAATTAACACAATCACCATTACCAAAGAATAAAATTGATGGTCAAAATGTGTGGCCGCTAATCAGTGGAGAACCTAATGCCGTTAATCCTCAAACCTATTATGCCTTTTCCAATGGTTCAGAGTTTCAGGCGGTAATGACTGCCGACGGTAAATGGAAGTTGCATTTGCCCCATAAATATAGATCAGTAAAGAAAGGAGGTAAGGATGGATTTCCTGGTAAGTATGAGAGTTTAGCAATTGATACAGCTCTTTTTGATATGGTTCACGATCCTTTTGAAAAAAGTAATCAAATTAACAATTACCCTGAAATAGCTGCCAAATTATTACAAATAGCTCAACGACACAAAAAAGCTTTTTATAGCGAGTAATTTCAAATGGCTTGAGCTCATCACTTTTGCTATAGTTGCTCTACTGCGAATTTACCGGCCTCAATTATTCCAAAAGCCGTCAAAATCTTCAACCGGCAAAATTGATTGGCACCTGTGGCAATACCATTTGCTTAAAAATACAGCTTTAATTATAATACGCAAAGTCATCAATAAGAGAATAGCAATGGAGTAAATATCAACCTAAGAAATGTTTCGTCTTTATTTTGTGCCGAAGATAAGATATTAATGAGCGTTAAAATTTTTTGCCTTTTTTTCTTTTTTTGTAATTTTCCAATTAAATTAACAAAAGAAAGAATTATGAAACATCTATTATTTATGACAGGTTTTTATATGATCTTATTTTCCTGTCAAAATCAGCAAAACAAAGACACCATTTATGAAAATGAAGCACCGTTAAAGCCCAATATCATTTATATATTGGCTGATGACCTTGGCTATGGTGATGTTGGTGTTTATGGCCAAGAGTCTATTCAGACACCCAATATTGACCTCATGGCGAATGAAGGAATGAAATTTAGCCAACACTACGCCGGTAGCCCCGTATGTGCTCCATCAAGAGCCGTATTGATGACCGGCAAACATCCTGGCAGAGCTTATGTGCGGGGCAATAAGCAAGCAGAGCCTTATGGTCAGCTACCATTGCCGGCAGAGGAGGTTACAGTGGCGGAGGCATTAAAAAAAGCTGGTTATGTTAATGGTATCATTGGCAAATGGGGACTAGGCGTAGAAAATTCTTCAGGTTTCCCACTTGATCAGGGTTTTGATTTTTTTTATGGCTATCTCGACCAGGTGTTGGCTCATAATTACTATCCTGAGTACATATGGCGCAACGATGAAAAAGAATATTTGGATAATGAGGTGCGCTACCTGGATACCACCGCCTGGCACAAAGGATTGGGCAGTTATGCCACTAAAAAAGTTGATTATACGCATGATCTTTTTTCTGATGAGGCTTTGAATTTTATTGAAGAAAACCAGGATACAAGCTTCTTTCTTTATCTTTCGTATACCATACCACACAATAATGGCGAAGCCCCCGTGGG
Source organism: uncultured Roseivirgaceae bacterium (assembly GCA_964592475.1). Lineage (GTDB taxonomy): Bacteria > Bacteroidota > Bacteroidia > Cytophagales > Cyclobacteriaceae > CAZQEZ01. The sequence goes on along the minus strand of CAZQEZ010000038.1, from coordinate 4,308 downwards.
GGAAAAAATGGAAGTGCCTAATTGGGGAATTTACGCTGACAGTGCCTGGGATGCTGAAACAAAAGGCTATGCAGCTATGATTACTCGAATGGACAAGGATGTGGGACGCTTATTGCAAAAGCTAAGAGACTTAGATTTAGCAGAAGAAACCCTGGTGATATTTACTAGTGATAATGGTCCCATGCAGGAAGATGCTCATGATTTTACCCGCCTGTTTAATAGCAACGGTCCTTTAAGGGGTGCTAAACGTGATCTTTATGAAGGTGGAATACGTGAACCATTTATCGCATGGTGGCCAGGAACTATCGCGGCCGGCCAGGAAACAGATCATATGAGTGCCTTCTGGGATTTTATGCCAACTGCCTGCGAATTGGCTGGCGTAGAGACTCCGAATGCCAGCACCGGTATTTCCTATCTGCCGGTTTTATTAGGTGAAGAGCAACCTGAGCATTCGTATCTTTATTGGGAATTTCCAATCAAAGGGTATCAAATTGCAATAAGAAAAGGGCGATGGAAAGCAATAAAAGTGGGTTTAGAAGAAGATCCTTTAAGTCCATGGCAGCTATATAATTTGCTGGAAGATATAAATGAAAGTAATGATGTTGCTACACAGCATCCTGAAATATTGGAAGAAATGGATAAAATTGTTCTAGAGGCACATGAGCCTTCCGAGTATTTTCCGATCCCTGATGGAGTTTTGAGTAGTTTGAAATAATATTATCAAAGGTTTCGGTACACTTGCCGGAACCTTTATTTTTCAATTAGAAGCTAAAACGAATGTTGGCATCTAGGAAAGATGGACAAACAATAAAACATACCTATCTAATTGATTTATAAGGGTTAAATAGAAAATTTCTTTAAAATATTGTGTGTTTCTTATAAAATACTCATATTTGTGTAGACATCTTTTTATTTATACCAGTCTACAATGCAAAATAATTCGCAAGATATAGTGGTTTTTTTTGGTCCGGGCAATGCAACTCGAATTAAAAAATGGATTGATAAAAAATATCCTCCTCTTGCCTGGCATTTATTATCCATTCATTTATCTCAATTAGCTATTGCTAAAAATATTGATTTTTTTAAGATATCACCGCAGGTAGAATTTGACAATGAAGTATTGCAGCAGATCAATTTTTTCTTAACCAGTCATTACCATACTCCTTTATTTTAATGTTAATATAAACTTTTTGGGCTGCTGTGCTTTTACTTTTAAGATAATTGCTTAAACTACTATATTGTGATTAATGTATTTTATAAATCAGAAGGAAAAATAAAGAAGAATAATAATTTAAAGACTTTACGCAAAATACCTGCGGACCACATCATATGGATTGATTTGTTAGCTCCCAGAGAAGAAGACATTAAATTTGTAGAGGATCATTATAACTTGCGCATTCAAACGCGAGCTGAAGCTGAAGAAATAGAAAGTAGTTCCCGTTATTACGAAACAGAAGAAAAGATAATGGCAAATTCTAATTTTCTGATCAGAAAAGAAGATGGTTATCGAAATGAAATTGTATCTTTTGTGGTTAAAAATAATGTGATGATTTCGTACCGCAGCTCTTACCTAAAGTCTTTTAATGATACGATTAGAAAATTGGAATTTTACAGTAATTCTTCTTTTAACTGTTTTGACATTTTAATAAGTATATTTGAAATAAGGATAGACGAAGATGCAGATATGATAGAATACCTGGCCAGGGATATTTCAAATTTAGGCAAAAGCGTAACTATCAAGCGTAACTTAAATGAGGAAGTAATAATTAATATTACTAAATATCAGGATTTTGCCATGATGATCAGAGAGAACATAATCGATAAACAAAGGGTGATATCTGGTATTTTAAAAAGTCAATACTTTCCTCAGGCTAATTATCCTAAATTGAGGGTAATGATCAAAGATATTGGTTCGCTGTTAGAGTATACTACCTTTAGCTTTGAACGGTTAGAGTATTTACAAAACACATTTTTGGGTTTAATAGACCTGGAACAAAATAAAACTATCAAGATTTTTACGGTAGTAACGGTTATTTTTGCTCCACCTACATTAGTAGCAAGCCTTTACGGAATGAATTTTGAATTTATGCCTGAACTCAGTTGGCGATTTGGTTACCCTTTTGCTTTGGGTTTAATGTTAATTTCTGCCTTAATTACTTTATTCTATTTTCGACGAAAAAAATGGTTGTAAAAAAGCCGGTTCGTACATCAAACCGGCTTTCATATTTAAATTTTTTTTGTGATTACAATCCTAATACCACGTATAGTTGTATGGCGTTGTTTTTTGCATCTTCCAGGCCGGTAAGCTCATTTACAAATCCTTCATTACCTACTCCTATCAATCCATAATCATACCTTGCCCCTACACTCAAATTCCTTACTCCTACTTCAAATCCTACCGAAAGTCCCGCGTCAAAAGTATTAAAATTGTCCTTGTCCAGATC
>CAZQEZ010000038.1:0-1764 GCA_964592475.1 uncultured Roseivirgaceae bacterium | reverse complement strand
CTACGGCACCATCAAAGTCTACATTCGCATTGAGCAAATAAGCAGCATATGGACCCGCATGTATGTTGAATACATCTCCTAAATTAAAATTCATGAGTAGTGGAAGTTGTATGTAATTTAAGTTGAATGCAACTTCCTGATCTACTGCATCAAATACAGCAGTAGCTCCCTTTTGGGTATACAATAGTTCTGGCTGAATGGCAAAAACTTCAGTTAAAGGCAATTTTCCAACAATGCCTACCTAAAATCCGATGCCAATGTTTTCATCATCTATATCATCGATAAACAAATTTGTAAAATTTAAACCGCCTTTTATACCTACTCCGGCTTCATCATCCATTTGAGCCTTGGCGGGATTAGCAATAAGAAAAGCCATTACTACACTTAGTGCTGTTATTATGTTTAAATATTTCTTCATGACTTAAAAAATTTTGATTAAATGTAAAAAATGTATAAATTAATATAACTGAATAACAGATGAGTATAGATAGTGTTATAAATCATCGCTTATTATTATAATAAATTTTTACGATTACCACTACACCCATACATTTGCTTCTTGTTTTAAAGTATTTAAATTTGTATTGAACAACCAAATACCCGGTAATTATGAAAAAATATTTGGATAATCACAAAGTAGAAATGTGGCTATGAGTCCCCTTAACCGGTTATATAGAGGTGTTATAATAACTGATAATATTTAAAACACCGGATGGGTAATCGCACGAGTTTTATCTCTAATTAATAATGCATCATTTACTGAAAATGTAGAGACAGCCGTAAAAGCAAATAAAGCCAAAATAGATTCTCTTGCCTTAGAAACACCCTATTGAGTACCTTACCGGCTCCACATATGGGGAGCTGGTTGGGGTATACAACGTTTTGGAAGGGAGCAATATTTTTGGCATATCGGTTATCCGCAAATTTTTGGGGCTAAATATATGATGAATGCTCTTAATTTTGTATTGGGCTGTCATCCTGGTAGCAACAATTCCTCTTTTGCTTCAGGAATTGGTTCAAAGTCGCTCGAAGTAGCCTATGGTGTTAACCAAGACGAATGGTCTTATATACCAGGAGGTGTAGGTTCAGGCACAGCATTGATCAGGCCTGATTTTCCGGAATTAAAGACCTGGCCATATTTTTGGCAGCAAAGCGAATACGTAATGGGAGGCGGGGCTACTAATTTTATGTTTTTAGTGTTAGCCACTAAAGATATTAACAATTAATTAATAGTATAACTTTTATTTGTTTAGTTGGTTGAATGAATATAATTTTGGACTAAAAATATGTATTCCTGTTTCTTTTTTAACATTTACAATTGCCTATGACCTACCAGTATGTACCCGTGAGTTGTGAATTTTATGATGAAGTAGCAGTATTTGCTACAGAACAAAAGACCGGTAAAATTCATTACTTTAAATCATTAGAAGAAAAAGTTCTTGCTTCAGCGGAAGGGCCTGTAAGTGATATTGTTACCGAGCATAAAGTAGAATATCTTACTACCAGAAGAGATAAAATCAGACTTGATAGGGTGGTAAGTATATTTGGACGTCCGGGACCTGCATTTGAAATTTACCAAAGTTTTGGTAATAGTTGTGAAGACTAATGGTTCTATGTGAAATTGTGTGGATAATTGATTTTCAACTTCTTGTTTGTTATTGTACTATTTTTACAATCTTTGTCCACATAATTAAGTTGGTTTAAAGCTGAGATTTCTGCTATTTCACCACCCCCTTTCTCCCCCTCCTTGATTAAGGAGGGGGA
>CAZQEZ010000037.1:0-34286 GCA_964592475.1 uncultured Roseivirgaceae bacterium | reverse complement strand
AAATGGAAAGCTTATTTTTTAGCGACTGGTCCAGTTTTTTCAAAACTATGATCATCACGTGCTAGCTTATTTTAGCATTGTTTTCATTTTAAGAGCTTCCGGAAAGCGCACCTTGTCCAAAATGAATGCTTTCGATTTTATAGTGACTGTAGCCTTGGGATCCTCATTAGCAACGGGCGGCTTTAGACACTAATATTTCCCTGGCCAATGGTATTTTGGTTTTCTTTCTTTTAATTTTCCTGCAATACCTGATCAGTTGGATAGCAGTTCGGGTCCCCACTCTTAAAAAGATAATCACCAGCCAACCGGCCCTGCTGCTCTACCAGGGAGTAATTCTTCATGATGTACTCAAACACGAGCGAATTACCAAAGAAGAACTTTTTCTGGAAGCCCGTAAAAAAGGATTTACCAGCCTGGATGAGGTTGGCATCATTGTACTGGAAACTACCGGAGAGCTAACCCTGATGCCAAAAACTGAAAATTTAGAGGCTGAAACCCTGCAGGATGTGGAAAAGAAAAATCGAATAAATCACCAAAAGGATTTATGACTTATGCCTGGTAAGCCTTCTGGCAGCAGAATAAAACATAAGGTCATCATAACCATCTACATGACCAAATCCTGCTTTCTGATAAAATGCTTTTATTTGGTAAAAAGCCTTTTCCTCATCCTTTTCCAGGCTTTTGAAGTTCAGTCGCTTCTGCCAATCTTTAAAACCAGGGCTACTGCTTTCAAATTGTAAAGGAAAAACATGAGCCACAAATAATCCGCAAGAGTTGTAAAAACGATCAATAATTCCCTGTAAAGCCATAACGCCAATACCTTTGCCACGATAACCGTCTATAATCTCTATTCTTTCTATCAAACAAATATCACCATTATAAATTTCCAGGTTACAAAATTCAATAATATCTTCCTTCAATTCAAAAGTTTCCAAATTGAAGATTCCAGTCATGATATATCCCATGGAGGCTCTTGGGTCGAAAAGAACCATCAAATTAAAACCCTCAAATAAAGCTAAATCAATCAATAAAAGCTTAAAATCAACCTTGCCAATTATTTTTTCCTTGCCAGTGTCTAAATCCTCCTCATAAATTTGTCCTTCATATTCTGATATATACTTGAATTCACTATCATCATCGGTTATATCAGTGGACATATTAAACTTAATTTTATAATATATGCTATCGTTCATGATTTCATTATTTTTTTAGCAATAATTATTTGGCTCCATTGATATCACTTATTTCAGTATTCTAATCAATATTGAAGGTTTGGCTATAACTCTTAAAACTAATATAGCCACCGTTAGTATCGCTCAGAAGTAATACAACATTGGTGGGTTCATCTCCTGAAGCCCTTTTACAGGAGAAATACATTGCCAACATGATTAAAATAAGCTTATTCATAATCAATGAATTAATAAATCAAGCTTAAAGATAAGGAAGAAATGGAGGTGTAGTACGAGTTAAAATAAAAATATGTTATTTATTTAGGAAATTATGAGGCCCTTTGTTTACAATTGATCAAAAACACCTTGTGATGTTAAAGTGTAAAATAATTGAATAGCTATTTTGTAAAAAATAAAGCTTATTTATGTTGCCAGGGCCACTTACCAGAAATTTCCACTTCTAGGGTAAAACTCAAAAAAGTACGTATAAGCACCACCAGGGCCAATACAGCAATCGATGAAAGGCTTAGATCCACGGCAACTGTGTGGATGATATCAGCTGCCACCAACACCTCCAGCCCCAACAATATTCCTTTGGCCAATTGATGCCTATAGGTTTTATAAGCTTCGGAATGCTCTTTTTTTGCTAACTTAACCAGAGCATTAATTGTAGAAACTGCAACAAATACTATAATAAGAACAATGCCGGTAACTTCTAGAATTCCGGCAGATATTTCAGCAAAATGTTTTAGATTTTCATTCATAAACATTCATAAACTTTTAAAAAACAACTTACTATAAAAATTTATGTTCGATTAAAAGAATAACAAAAATAAACTCCTCACCAGAAAGAGCATCTAATGAGGAGTTTCATTTCACAATTTAATCTACTACCGGCGCACCTGCTTCCAATAAGTCTTTTTCAAGGTTGGTAATTGCTACGCCCGTTATATCATTAAGTTTTGTATTTACTTCATCCAATTGCTTTTTGGCTATGGCTAAGCTTTTGCGGTGAGTAAGCGTGGGGCCATAAGTGGAGTAACCTGTACCTGTAATTGCTACACCAATTCTTTCACCAACTGTGGGTTTTGTTTTCTCCCCTACTGACTGTTTTGAACGGTTACCGTTCAATTGTTCATCAAGATCATAGAGTTGTTGGGTAATATCATAAAGCTCGTTATCCAATTCTCCGGGTGCTTCAGGTGTTCTTTGCAGTGCAACTGCAAAAGCTTTTAATTGCTTGTTAGCGTTTTGTAATTGCAAGTTTACAGCAGAATACTCTCGCTGCACTTCAGCCAACTCTTGCCAGAAGGCAACTACTTGATCATTAGGTGAACCGGTGAGTGCACCTTTTTGCAATTGCTTCACCTCAAATGTTACCGGGTCGGAAAGTTGCCTTATTTCACCATCAGTTTCTTTGCTAAGTAACGCAGTATATGTACCGGGAGCAACCAAAAAGCCTTTCGGCTGATCTCCATCTTCACCAGAAGGCAAGTTATCAATACTAACGGCCTGCGTAGCTGGATATCTCAAGTCCCAATTTACCTGATGAAAACCCTTGCCTACAGGCCCGGAAATTTTTCTCACAGTATTTCCTGCTTTATCTTGGATAGTAATCCAGACCATGGGATCGGGCTGTCTTCTTTCCAGTTCTATCTTATCCCAACCGGGGAAAGTTATGGACCGATCACTTTCTTTTCTTTTCTTTTCGGCTTCCTTTCTTTGCTCTTCAAGCGTTTTATACCCTTCTTTTAAATAATAGGTGAAATTGGCGCCAAATGCAGGATTGGGTGCGATGTAATAAGCTGCACCTTGTGAAGCTTTTCCTTCACCATCAAAATCCAGCACAGGTCTTTGAATATACCACCAGGGATCTCTGGGAGTAAATAAAGTAGCCTCTTGCTGCAATTGTTCCTCGGAAATATCGCGCAGCAAGCTATAATCGTCGAGAATATAAAAACCACGACCGAATGAAGCACCAACCAAGTCATTTTCCCTTTTCTGTATCGCTAAATCACGAAATGAAATGGTGGGAACTCCTCCTTGAATTTTTATCCATTTTTCACCACCATTGATGGTAAAATAAATGCCAAATTCAGTAGCGGTAAATAATAGCTCAGGCTTTTCATGGTCCTGCACCATTCGCCAAATTAAACTTTTGTTAGGTATATTTCCTGCTATTGACTTCCAGCTACGCCCTTTGTCTGTACTTTTATACAAGTAAGGATTAAAATCTCCGTATTTATGGTTATCCAGAGCCACATATACTGTATTGGCATCATGGAGATCTGCTTTGATATCATTTACAAATGCAGTAGCCGGAACTCCAGGCAAGCTACCAACCATAATCTTGCGCCAATTGTCACCACCATCTTCAGTTACCTGAATGATGCCATCATCAGTACCAGCGTACAACAGCCCTTCTTGCCGGGGCGATTCTGCCAGTGAAGTAATAGTATTGTAATTTGACATCGCGTACAAATCCCAGGCGGCATCCCAGCTTTGTGTACTACCCATAATTGGCAATTCAATCCGCTCTTGATTTTTTGTTAAATCACCAGAAATAGCTTCCCAACTATCACCTCTGTTATCAGAACGCCATACCCTTTGTGAAGCATAATAAACCCTGGTGGATGAGTGAGGACTAATTAAAATAGGAGCGTCCCAGTTGAACCGTTCGAATTCTTCTCCTTCATCAGGTATGGGTTTGATGTAAACAATTTCGCCAGTAGTGCGATCAACCCTTACCAAATTACCCTCCTGCCACTCGGAATACATGATGTCGGGATTACCTGGCTCAGTGGCCGGTTGATGTCCATCGCCAAACAAGGTAATAAACCAGTCAGCATTGCGGATGCCATGCACATTATCAGTTCTGGAAGGGCCGCCCTGGGTGTTATTGTCCTGTGTGCCCCCGTACACGTTGTAAAAAGGTTCTGCATCATCCAAAGCTACTTTATAGAATTGAGTAATTGGTAAATTAGCAATGAATCGCCAGTTTTCTTCCAGGTCGAAGCTTTCATACAACCCGCCATCAGTGCCTACCAGTAAGTAATCCGGGTCGTCTTCACGGAAAGCAATGGCATGATTGTCGCTATGCTTGTTTTCTTCTTTCATTGTTCTAAACGTTTTTCCTCCGTCTTCAGAAACCTGCATACGCACGTCTACCAGGTAAAGACGGTCAAACTTATGCGGCGAAGCATACAATTCCTGGTAATAATGGGGACCGGTAGCTCCGGAAACAGCATCGGATTGTTTGGTCCAGCTGGCCCCACGATCGGTTGATTTATACACCCCTCCTTCACGACGGTTTAACTCAATAGCGGCATAAAGTACATCTGGCTGTTGTGGACTTATAGCCAAGCCAATTTTGCCCATGCTGCCTGAAGGTAAGCCATTGGTCAGCTCTTGCCAATTTTCACCACCATCATAACTTTTATAAATACCTGTACCTGGCCCGCCACCCATGTAAGCAGCTACATTTCTATGTCTCTGCCATGTGGCTGCGTAAATGAGGTTAGGGTCGCGAGGATCAATGGCTAATTCGGTAGCACCGACCCACTCGTCATCGCCCAATGTTTTCTTCCAGGTTATACCGCCATCGGTAGTTTTGTACACGCCGCGTTCTCCGCCTTTGCTCCAAAGAGGACCTTGCGCAGCTACCCAAACGATAGCTGAATTTTCAGGATGCACAACTACGCGGGAAATATGTTGAGAATTTTTGAGACCCATGTTTTTCCAGCTGGCACCGCCATCTTCACTTTTATAAATACCATCGCCATAGCTTACGTGCCGGCCCCCCACGTTTTCGCCGGTGCCTACCCACACAGTGTGCGGATTATTGGGGTCTATGGTAACACAACCAACCGAATAAACCGATTGATCATCGAAAATGGGTGTCCAGGTAACCCCAGCATTTTTTGTTTTCCATACACCACCCGAACCAACGCCAATGTACCATACATTGTCATCTTGGGGATGAATGGCGATATCGGCAATTCTACCTGACATAAGCGCCGGGCCGATACTACGCATTTTCAGTCCTGCAAAAACACTATCTACCAGCATAGAAGCATCTTTCGATTGCCCAAAAGACGCCATGCAAGCCAACATTAATAGCAAAATAGATAAATAAACTTTCTTCATACTTAGATTTGTAATTATATTAGAAACCAATTTGGAGCTAAATTTAAGGAGAATGAGTATTTAGAGCAAATGTTTTTTATATGTGCGTGCCATCATTGTATAAAAATATTTATCAGATCAATAGTAAGAATCCATGAAAAATAATTTAACTTCAGCTATCAAAACTAATTTAACAACTACTGATTTCCTCATAAAAGAAAAGCTCCCCCTTAATTCCTGCCAAAGCTCAAAACGGCAAACCGGTTTTGGTAGCAATTATATACCCGATAATTTTTATTCGCATCAGAATAAATAAGCCCGATTTCAAAATTGCTTTCTATGGGCTGAAAATTAATTAATTCTCCATCCTGATCATAAATGTAGGTGAATTCCTGTTGGTGATCGGTAACCGCGAAAATTTCATTGTCAACCCCAAAATAATAGTACTGGGTACTTAAATCTTCAGAGGTAATGTAATCCTTTTCAAAAATCAATTCGCCACTCCTGTTAAGCATACTTAGTCGATTATAATCCTGTCGAACGATAATATAGGTATTATCCAAAGCATCGCCCACCAGGCTGAAGCGGGTATCTTTATCGGGTTTATAAAGCTGCTGAGTACCTATAGTATTCCCATTTAAATTGAATTTAGTAATTAAACCATCTTTATCAATACCAGTAAAAATGGTTTTTTCAAAGCTAGGCCCCGAATCGATATAAACCGGACTCGTAACCATACTTCCAAGTTTGACAGGAAAACCGGTATAACTCTCCCCACGTCGATTGTATAAGCGGAATATGCCCGTTTCCAGCACGGCATATATACAATCTTTACCCACTACACGTATATGGCCAGGCTTGTAGGCTAATGAAGCTCCGGTTTCCAGCGGATTCCAGCCCTCCAGCGTTGCCGGTTCTTTATTAAACATGTACAGTTTTCCCTGTGGGTCGGCTATTAAAAACCGATATCGCTTACTATTATCGTAATCAATTAAGGAAAGCTTATCGATGGTAATAGAATCAATCCTTACCGGATAATCGGCTACAAAGTCTCCATTTCTATCAAAAATATGGATGGCTTTTTCGGTAGCAAACAAGTATTGTAATTTATCATTTTTATAATAATCAATTTGATAAACATCAGTTACTATTCGCTCTTGCAGCGTTCTTTTCCATAGAATTTTACCCTTGCCGGAAATAAGATAAATATTGCGAGCCGAATCCTGCAAAAAAACTTCAAGCGAACGGTCGATGTGATTGCGCACCACGTGCGGTTTGGTAATAATGGGTGCATCGGTAAATACCTCTTGCTCTACAGCAAATTGTGTGGGCATATCCTGTTTAGCTTCCGAAGTTTGATACTCTAAAACTATGTTAGCAAATAGCTGCTGATCTAAATTGGCCATTTGCATGGCAAGCATGTTAAAATCTTTGACAACCCGGTTGTTGTTAGCAAAAAAGGATTTCCATGATTTGTCTAATTTTTCAAAATAAAAATTCCAGGCTTTTTCAGTATCCACAATCATGGTCAGGTTGCTTTTATCCATCAGTTTTTCCATAAAAGAGTTATGTCTGATCGATTTACTCCACACTTCCTCTTCCTCAATATCATTTACCAGGCTTTTTAGAATGGATATATTATTACCAATAACCAGGTAGTCGTTGAAAGCAGTGAAAAAAGTAGTTTCAAACCCATGATGATTGTCACCCAATAACAAGGAGGGAAATTCCTGTACCCGTAGTTGTTTGAAAATATGGTCACCATATTCTTCTGTATATAAAGTATCATTTACCGACACATTTACACGTTCTGCCAATCGGGTCATGCGATTAAATGCCTCATTAATGTCATTCGCTCGTAAAAAAAGTAATTTATCCGAGTCCTGCGCATCAATACTTTCCATGATAGCAAACCCGATTTCACCTGCTATCCAATCGAAGTTTTCGATGCTCAAATCAAATTTACTAAAAAATGAATTTCTTCTCTGCCAAGTCTCTGGCTGATGCATTTGCCAGTACTGATTCATTTCACGCTGCCATTGCAATGGGTTACTATAATTATAATGATAAAAAATAGCGGTGCTTTTGGGTATCAGATAATTCAAATCAATACCTGCCGGTTCCTGCTTTTTAAGTGCGTCAACAAAGAATTCATTTTCCTGGCTTCCATAGCAGATACCATTAAGCAATAAGTCAGTATCAGTAATGGACAAATCAAAAAAAGCAGATTTACAAAAATTGCTTACTTCCTTGGGCACATCTACTTTTGCTGTAGCGAATGAGTTGAGCAAGGACTGCAATTTATTGGCATTCACATAAATATTTCCTTCATCATGTTGAATTTTCGTGGTATTTATCAATTCCGGATTATTGGCCTTGAAGCCCTCTTCACCTTCTTTATCTAAATTACGAATAGCATCTTCAATAAGAAATGGGGTGTAAGTAGCAATAAAATAATCATTATAAAACAGGTAAGAAAAGGTAACTTCTTCATTTTTGATTTCATGAATTTGTTGATTTAAAAATTTTCGCTTACCAAATGTAAAATTTCCCTGCTCCTCTACTTGACGTAGTATTGAATTTAAAATGTTATTAGCGTCTTCACTTCTGATTTTAAAATAAAAAAGATAATCCCAGTCATTACGAGAAGTAACATGCATACTTGCCAGGAACGGCTGATTGATCAATAATTTATCAATGTTGCCACTTTTGCCAGCAAGGCTATCCAGCAATTCAAAGTCGGCCTTCATCTTTTGATAAAAAGGCATCTTACCTAGATTTTCCCACAACTTGCTATTAATCAGATCGTTAAAAGTGCCCACGGTGGAAAAAGACTCGTATACCATTACGGCATTTTGAGGTACCAATGACCATGCATCTATATTTTTTTTCTTAAACTGGTATTCGTATACAAAATATCCGCCTATTCCTACAACCAACAATATAATAATCAATATACTTATCTTCTTCAATTTCTTTATTTTTAGCTTCTTCGATAGTTAATTAACGCAATGCAGTGCAAATTTAGTCCTTCATTTGAAATTAATGAAAATGGTACATCGTTATTCTGTCACTTACTTTCAATCCTTTTTTAAATAAGATTAAATAACTTTACATCAGCAAATTTTAACAATGGTTTACGCGGAAAAAATACAATACTGGAACAAGACTTACCCCATAGTTGCTTTTATCATAAAGCTTGCTATTGTATTCTTTATTCTGGATAATTTCTTTTTACTGCTAATCAGCATGCAAGCCCCTGGTGGAGACTTTTATACTCCTTTTGTAGCCAATAATTTAAACTTTGTCCATTGGTTTGAGCAATTTCTACTCAACAGCGGCGGGTTATTCGCGACGCTATTCGGCTACGAATATTTTATTTCAGGCAAGCAAATGTCATTACTCAACGGCACCGGAGTTATCCTTGGGTTTTCTTGTATAGGTTTTAGTATAATGAGTTTTTACCTCGCATTTATTGTCGCATTTCCGGCCAAATTTAAGAAAAAAATATGGTATGGCATAGGTGGCTTGACCCTAATTATAATACTTAACATTATGCGTATAGGTGGCTTGGCAGTAATTTATTCTAAGTTAAATTATCAGCAAGTAAGGGAAGTAGATCATCACGCGGTTTTTAATGCAGTGGTTTACATCATCATTTTTATAATATTTATATTTTACACTAACATGAACACCAATAAGAAACATCGTGCTTCTTGATACTGAAATAATTAAATGTTAGGGCTTAGGTCCATAACCATAGCCTTGCTGATAGTAGAACTTAGCAATGTAATATATGGTTCTTTAAAATCACCTGATCTTATTTTTTTAACAAGTGCCGGACAGTCGTTAAAATATTCTACCAATAGATTCTTTTTCAAGCCAAATATGCCTTGTGTTACCCTTACCATCATCGGTTCATCTTTTCTTTTATAAATAGCATTTTTCTTAGTTTAAAAATCGAGCCTATTCATCCCTCATGGGTATACGCTTACCTTCCGGTATAAAAAACCGTAAAGGAGTTTCACTGTAATTAGCGCCAACATCTCTAGGCTGGCAGAACCAAACTAACTGACCAGTAACATTTAATTCCTCAGGCATTTCGTTGGCGTAAGGATGCGTATTATAAAACTTCTGCAACATCAAATCCTGCATTTCATACACTTTATCGTAGTAAACACTATCATAAGCCAGGTTAGTAGTTTCATCAGGGTCATCTTTTATGTTGTAAAGCCGGTGATAAATGCCTGATGGGCCATACCCGGTTTCATAACCAATGTCCAGATCGTACTTGCCGGAAGTAAAAATATACTTCCATTGCTGATCGGCTACCATCGCTTTATCATCCTGTAAATATTCGGCAAATACATTGTCTCTGTGAGTATCCACATCTCCAGCCATAAAAGGTAGCAATGATTGCCCCATAAAATCAGGATGAGGTTCGAAGCCCAAAGCTTCTACAGCAGTGGGAACCAGGTCGATGAATTCAACCAAAGCATCTGATTGTTTATTTTGCAGCAGTTTTTTACCGCCACTAACAATCAGCGGAGAAGTGATCGACTCATCCCAAAAGGTATGCTTTTCAAATCGCTTGTGTTCATTGAGCAGGTATCCCTGGTCACCATTAAAGATCACCAGCGTATTTTCTTCCAGCCCGTTTTCACGCAATGCATCAAGTACAATGCCTACATTTTTATCCATATATTCCACAGAAGTATAATAAGAAGCAATAATGCCTCTCCTTTCCTGTTCGGTCAGATCTTTAAATTCCAGTGGAATCCAGCGATCATCTTCAGGAGAGCCTGTAGGTAAAGGCACTTTGGCAGGATCATATTTTCCAGCATATTCAATAGGAAAATTGAAGGAAGCGTGCGGTTCATGAAATGCCATCCAAAGGCAAAAACGCTCATCTTTATTTTCTGCGATAAAATCAGCTGCCCAATTAGCCAAAAACGTAGCTGGTGCATCTTCATCAAAATATGGGATTGGCAACATGTCTGCGTTTTTACCCCAAACAGCACCTTCACCTTTAGGCACGCTGGCTCTGGTTTTTACAATGTCAGGAATTTCGCGGGGAGGGTTTTCTTTCAAGTAAGCTTTATGTTCCGCTTTATCTATTAAATGATCCCAGCCGTGGTCAGGGTATTGGCCCTCTTTGTACAATTGGCTGAAAACCCAATTGTTGAAATGATTTTTACCTACCAGGGCAGTTTTAAAACCTTTTTCTTTCAGAAACTCAGCCACTGTTATATTACCGTCATCGGGAAAAGGGCTGAAAAGAAGGTTCACTCCACTTGCATGGGGGTATTTGCTTGTCATCATAGATTGACGGGAGGCACTGCAAATAGGAGAATTGGCATAGCCATTGGTGAAAAAAACCCCTTGCTTAGCCAGCCTGTCAAGATTGGGGGTTTGTATCAATTCGTTGCCTGCAGCACCTATTACTTCAGGATGATGATCATCACTTAAGATAAAGATTACATTTCGATAAGCAGGTTCCTTTTCCTGGTTATTTTTTTGATCGCCTGGCTGCTTATCACAACCCATAAATATTAGCAAAGGAAGAAAAAGCAAATATTTTTTCATATTGGTTTTTGCTAATAAATTAAAATTAATTACTGATCTATTCATAATCATCATACGGACTTAAATCTTCTAATTGTAAAATCATTTTTTCATTTTTCAATTGCTGTTGCAAATCGGCAATGGCTATTCCATGCAGAGTCTTTCCTGACTTTATTGACATAGCGGCAGCAGTACCGGCTACATGCCCCATCTGCATCCAGGTAGGCTCTAGCCGATAAGCACAAAAAGCCACGTGAGAGGTAGAAGCCGCTACCGGAACCAGAAGATTAGCGCTCTCTTCCGTTTTGGGTAAAATAATGCTGTAAGGCAATTCAAAAGGCTTTGTTACTGTGTGCCATATCCTGCCTTCATTGGTAAAACTGGTATCGGAAATAGCCACTCGCTGCACATGATGGGAATCAATCCAATGAGAGCCAAGAGCAACAGCATCTTCTTTATTTCGATTTTCTAATACATCGTGCTGGGTGAACACTTGATCACCTATCATACGGCGAGCTTCTCTTATGTAAAGGTAATAGGGAAAGTGATCATTGTCGGCAAACTCATCTTTACAAAAACCATAAGAAAGCATATCTTTTTTCAGCTGTTCAGGTACCGATTCATCATGGCCCAAAAAATAAAGATAACCCAAAGTATAATCCTTATGAGCCTGGTAAATTTCCTCACGCTTTTCATAATCTGCATCCGGATAATCGACATTACCTCCAAATAAACCAAGAGAAATAGTTGAGTGCTGTTTATTATTAAATTCATACTTGTCATTTCCCCTAGGATACACGCCTATCAGATCCCAGATTCTGGTGTCGGGATTTTTGCTTAAATAATCCGATAAAAGAGAAAACTGCTTCGGGTTATAGTTTTCAGGCTTAGTTACCATCACAAAATTATCCGGGTTTTTGGTCATGGTAGGTCTGAAATTATAATTCATCACTCGTTGATCGGCGGCACCTGGAATCAACCCTTCATTTTGAGTAAAATAAGGTAAAAGTTTTCCATTTTCAGCAACCGTGCGACCATACAGCGTATCGTCAACAAAGCGAATACCGGCATAAGATTCTTCATATTTTTCCTGGCTTTCACGACCAAAAGTATAACTTACTCCTGACCGCGCCATTAAATCGCCTTCATAGGTAGCGTCAATGAATACTTTACCACTCAGCTCAATGCCATTAGTTAAGCTAATACTTGCTATTTGATTTTCTTTTTTAATAGCCTCTTGAACGTAAGTTTCATAAATAACCTCAACAGCTGCTTCTTCTAGCATCTGATTAAAAACTTTTTCAGCCACGTGAGACTCAAAGAAAAAGGCAGGGTCGCCCGGTTCAAAATTAAGCTTTCGTCCCTGACCAAAAGATTCGAAAAATTCAGGAGAATAATATTCACCCATTCGGGTATAAAATTCTCGGGCTATACCAGTAATAGATTTATTGATCATGTGATTTACTTCCGCGGTGATGAGACCACTGGTATTGAGGCCACCCACGTGCATGGTTTGCTCAATTAGAATCACACTAGCACCATTGCGAGCAGCAGCTACAGCAGCAATTACACCAGAAGGAGTGCCACCATAAACCACAACATCATAATCTGTTTGTTTACTGCTGCAGTTAAGCAGTAATAATAGAAGAAAAATTAAAATTAATTTAACCATAATTTTCAGTTTATAATAATTATTGCTAACAATATTGTGAAATTAATCTCACATATCAAAAAAGAAAAGCCTTACAAGGTAATAATGAAACGTATCTTTTTAGAAACTTAGTTTTTGCTGATTTTTTAAGCTTAAAAATTTGCACTGAAAATTAAAACTGCTATCTTTGTGCCTCGATTTGAAACACGGTGTTGTAGCTCAGGTGGTAGAGCATCGGACTGAAAATCCGTGAGTCGGTGGTTCGAGCCCACTCAACACCACCCCAAAGGCCCTTATACCACCAGGGCCTTTTTTTTGCCTCATTCATAAATATTTTACACCTCTCATACTGGCAAATATTTCATCATGCTTTACTTTTGCAATAGAGTTTAACCCTATGCTGGCGATAAAAAGATCAACTTACAAGGCTATTATTCATTTGCCAAACCTGTTGCGGGTCATCCGGTGGCCCAATCTATTGATCATTGCTCTTACCCAATATTTGACCGCAATCTTTTTGGTTGGAGATCTACCCCAGTGGAAATTTTTCATCACTGACTGGCGTCTTTTTCTGCTTTGCTTAAGCACGGTATTAATTGCCGCTGCCGGTTACATTATCAATGATTATTACGATATTAAAATCGATTACATCAATAAACCTGATAAGGTAGTAATTGGCAAAATAATCAAGAGAAGAGTAGCCATGGTCATTCATCTTACTTTAAGTAGCATAGGTTTCTTGCTAGGAGTAGCTGTATCAATGTGGGTGGGTATGGTAAATTTGGTGGCGATATTCCTACTTTGGTTATATTCCAATCAATTAAAAAGACTTCCATTAGTAGGTAATTTAGTCGTGGCGATTTTGACTGCTGCTTCTGTTTTGATAGTAGCCTTGCGATATCAGCAAAATAATCTTTACGTATATATGTATGCCATATTTGCTTTTACCATTACTCTTTTGAGAGAGATTATAAAAGATATGGAAGACTTAAAAGGGGATAGCGATTTTGGTTGTAAAACTTTACCAATAATTTGGGGAATCCGCAGAACAAAATATCTACTTTATCTTATTGTAGCCGTTTTCATTGTAAGTATAATTTATTTTTTACAAAAGTTAGCAATTGAATATTTGTACTTTTACATGGCAGTCTTTTTAATTCCTATGATTTTTTTCATATATCGTTTGATAGGGGCCGACTCAAAAAGAAACTTTAGTTATCTTAGCAACTTTTGCAAGTTGCTAATAATCTTTGGCATACTGAGCATGGTGTTTTTTAAATAACTTTTGATTTTGGAAACAGTAAATTTAGCCATATTTGCCTCTGGCAGTGGCACTAACGCGGAAAATATAGCCTCTTATTTTAAAGACAATTCCCGCATCAATGCAAGAGTAATATTTACCAACAATGCTAAGGCAGGTATTGTGTCAAGAGCTCAGAAATTAGGCATAGATTGTGTAGTTTTTAATAAAGACGATTTTTATAAAACAAACCAGGTACTTTCACTTTTAGAAGAATATCAGATTGATTGGATTATTTTAGCGGGTTTTTTATGGCTGGTACCTAAAAACCTAATTGCCAAATTCCCCAATCGTATCATTAACATTCATCCTGCACTATTGCCAAAATATGGAGGCAAAGGCATGTATGGTACTAAGGTGCATGAAGCTGTAATTACAAATAAAGAAATAGAAAGCGGCATTTCCATTCATACAATTGATGAGGTTTATGATCGAGGCAGTATAGTTTTTCAGAAAAGGTGTCCGGTAACTCCGGATGATAACGCGGAAACACTGGCAAAAAGAATACATCAACTGGAATATGAACATTATCCGAAAGTAATAGAAAATTTGGTCAGCAAGTAGTTGTATTTTTATTTAATTTTGCAGCTTATTTTTTACTAATTCATAAAATATGTCGAAGAAAAAAATTTCATCTGCACTAATTTCGGTTTATCATAAAGACCACCTGTACTCAATAATAAAAAAACTGCATGAGCTAGATGTAAAAATATTTTCTACCGGAGGTACTCATTCATTTATAGAAAAGCAAAATGTACCGGTAACTTCAATTGAGGAGCTCACCTCCTATCCATCCATTTTAGGAGGCAGAGTAAAAACCCTGCACCCGCAGGTAATGGGCGGCATACTCGCCCGACGTGATAATCAAGATGACCAGCAGCATGCCAGCGAGTACGACATACCAATGATTGACCTGGTTATTGTAGATTTGTATCCATTTGAAGCAACGGTAGCTTCAGGAGCAAATGAAGCTGATATTATTGAAAAAATTGACATCGGCGGGATCAGCTTGATCAGGGCTGCGGCCAAAAATTTTAAAGATGTATTAATAGTATCTTCGCAAGAGCAGTATACTCAGCTTGAATTACTGTTGAATCAAAAAGAGGGCTACACGGAAGTAGCAGACAGGAAATCATTTGCAGCCCAGGCATTTGACATTACCTCCCATTACGACACAGCAATATTTAATTATTTTAATCAAGAAAATAGCCTTTCCCGGTTTAAACAAAGTGAGCGATCCCCCAAGGTATTACGTTATGGTGAAAATCCTCATCAGCAAGGTACTTTTTACGGAGGCATCGAAGACATGTTTACCCAATTAAACGGCAAAGAGCTGTCTTACAATAATCTGGTAGATATAGATGCAGCTATCAATTTAATTGAAGAATTTGAAGACGAAACAGCCTTTGCCATACTAAAACATACAAATGCTTGCGGTGCTGCAACCGGTATTAACGTGAAAGACGCTTACCTTAAAGCTTTCGCTGCTGATACGGTTTCGGCTTTTGGCGGCGTACTTATTACCAACAAAAAAGTAGATGAAGAAGCTGCTGAAGAAATGAATCAACTATTTTTTGAAGTAATAATAGCCCCTGATTTTACAGATGAAGCTGTTAAAATGCTGAAATCTAAAAAAAACAGAATTTTATTACATCAGAAGGAAAGGTTGAAAAATAAAAAGCACTTTAAGAGCGTATTAAATGGGGTGTTGGAACAAGACCGCGATTTAGTAACTGATCAGCTGGAAAATTTTAAAATTGTTACTAAAAAAGCTACTTCCGAACAACAAAACAAAGCTTTGCTATTTGCTAGTAAGATATGCAAGCACACGAAATCAAATACCATCGTATTGGCAAGGGAGGGGCAATTATTGGCAAGCGGCGTAGGTCAAACCAGCCGGGTAGATGCATTGAAACAAGCCATAGCCAAAGCCAAAAGTTTTGATATGCCGCTGGAAGGAGCAGTAATGGCCTCCGATGCATTTTTTCCATTTGCCGACTCGGTAGAAATTGCTCATTCTGCCGGTATAAAAGCAATAATTCAGCCGGGAGGATCTGTAAGGGATCAGGAATCGATTGACTTTTGCGACCAAAATGATATGTCAATGATTTTCACCGGTTTACGACATTTTAAACATTAATCATATAACTTTATCAAATAACTTACTTGCCATGCTATTTTATATAAAAGTTATTTGTAATTTTCGCACTATTGTAAAAATTTTGAGACAGCTATAATATTGACAACCAATGGGATTATTCGATTTTTTTTCAAGTGATATTGCTATCGATTTAGGTACTGCTAATACACTTATCATTCATAAAGATAAAATAGTGGTAGATGAGCCATCTATCATTGCAATAGATAAGCATACCAATAAGGTATTGGCTATTGGGCGAAATGCAATGCAGATGCATGAAAAAACCCACGAAAACATCAAAACCATCCGACCATTAAAAGATGGCGTAATCGCCGACTTTCATGCTGCAGAGCATATGATAAGAGGCATGATAAAAATGATCAATGCGAAAGGCAAAGGTGGTGGCAATCTATTTCCTTCTTCCCATCGCATGGTCATTTGTATTCCTTCGGGTATTACTGAAGTAGAAAAAAGAGCGGTACGAGACTCGGCAGAGCATGCAGGTGCCAAAGAGGTATACATGATACCTGAGCCAATAGCTGCAGCATTGGGTATTGGCATTGACATTGAGCAACCGGTTGGTTCCATGGTGGTAGATATTGGTGGTGGCACTACAGAGATTGCAGTTATTGCTTTATCTGGTATCGTATGTGATCAGTCGATAAGAGTAGCCGGCGATTCATTTAATAAAGACATTCTCGATTACATGCGTCGCCAGCACAATTTGCTGATTGGAGAACGCTCAGCAGAAAAAGTGAAAATTGAAGTTGGCTCAGCTATAACAGAACTTGACGACGGACCCGATGATTACGAAATCAGAGGCCGTGACCTTATGACAGGTATTCCTAAAGTAATTAAAATTTCCTATTCCGAAATTGCTTTTGCCATAGACAAATCAGTATCTAAAATAGAGGAAGCGGTACTAAAAGCCTTGGAAATTTCTCCCCCTGAATTATCTGCGGATATTTATGACAATGGTATACACTTAACCGGTGGAGGTGCGTTATTAAGAGGATTGGATAAGCGACTGGCTTTAAAAACAAAGCTCCCGATACATGTGGTAGAGGATCCACTGAGAGCAGTGGTAAGGGGTACCGGGATCGCTTTGAAAAATCTAAATGAGTTTAAAGCAGTATTGATGACTTAATAATAAATGCAGAGGTTACTTTCGCTAATTTTCAAATACAGAATTTTTATAGTATTTGTTATTTTACAGGTGTTATGTTGGTGGTTAATCGTTAGTAATAATTCTTATCAGGGAGCCGCTTTTTTTAATAGTTCTAATACAGTTGCTGCCAGTTTACTGGAGAATAAGCGTGGAGTAACTGATTATTTCGAATTAAAACAAATCAACCAAAACTTAGCTAGCGAAAATGCTACGCTAAGAGAAATGATTGCTGACAAAAACTTGCACTACAATTACCTGCTTTTGCAACAAGCCCTTAAAGAAACACCTTTAGATACCACCTTCAATTTTGAAGTAGCCAAAGTTATAAATAATTCTTTCAGAGGATTTAAGAACCACCTTACTATTAATAAAGGTGCCAAGCACGGATTAGAAACCGGCATGGGAGTGATCAGTGGCAATGGAATCGTAGGCCGTATAAAGCAGGTAACACAAAATTATGCTACGGTAATATCTCTCCTCCACTCTGAAATGATGGTATCTTCGATGCTTGCCAGCTCCGGAACCTTTTGTACCACTCAATGGGATGGGAAAAATGCCAGGTATGCTGATTTAAACTTTGTGCCTCGCCACATAGATTTAAAAAAAGGAGACCGTGTAGTTACCTCAGGATACAACGCAATATTTCCGGCAGACCTTTTGATAGGCTATGTAACTGAAATAAATCTGGATGACAATGCAACTTTTTATGATATTAAAATAGAATTATCCAATGATTTCTCGCAGTTGTCATTCGTGTATGTGGTAAAAAACCATAGCAAATCCGAATTAGACTCATTAGAAAACTTATCAACAAGCAGACTAGATGAACAATAAAATAACCATACAAGCCATAGGTTTTCTGGTTTATGCCCTGTTACAGGTGATTTTATTTCGTAATTTCATCCTATTCGATAAAGCTTTCTGCTTTATATACATCGGCTATTTATTGCTACTCCCATATGACATGAATCGAATTTTACAAATGTTAGTAGGTTTTATGATGGGTTTGTTTATTGATATTTTTTATGATACTTTGGGAATTCACGCGGCTGCCTCTGTGTTGTTAATGTACTTGAGGCCTTACTGGCTCAACGTAGTGTATGGTAAAGACCAAAATGACAGCCTTAGCACACCCGTGCTAAGAAATTTAGGTCTGCAAAGTTTCAGTGTTTACGTTATTCCGGTAATATTGCTACATCATGCTGCTTTGTTTTATATTGAAACAGGCGGATTTCATATGTTCTTTTTTACTTTGGCAAAAACACTTATGTCTACCATGCTCACATATATAATGATTCTGATATTTCAATATTTATTTTATCCGAAACACAGAACAATATGAAAGACGAACGCAGGCATTATATCAAAGGGTTCTTTATTGTAATAGCTCTAGTTTTTCTGATAAAACTATTTTCTATACAAGTACTCAGTCCTAATTATGCCGACGCTGCTGCACGAAATACAATTAAAGAAGAGGTAGAATATCCTTATCGAGGATTAATAACAGATAGAAATGGCCAATTGATTGTTTACAATACCCCTGTATTTGATATAAAAATAGTAGTAGATGAGTTTTTCCTGCAAGATACTGCCACATTTTGCAATCTTTTTGGCATTAAAAAAAGCTATTTAAAAGAAGTTATTGCTAAATCAATTAAAGAGAAACACACCTACAAACCATTCCCTTTTCTTAAGCAGATACCTAATCAGGAATTTGCAGCTATACAGGATGAATTAATAAATTATTCAGGTCTAAACATTGTACCACGTACCGTACGCTCCTATCCACATCAGGCTCTGGCCAATGTACTAGGCTGCATTGCTGAAATAGATCGACAAGAATTAACTAAAGCCAATGATACTTCTGAATATTATCGCCAAGGAGATTATGTAGGTAAAACTGGTCTTGAATACGATTATGAACCTTTGCTACGGGGAAAACGAGGGGTAAAATACAAATGGGTAAACAGGCTTGGGATAGAAAAAGGAAAATATAGAGGAGGTGACAGTGATACAGCATCTGTTCCTGGTGAAAACCTAGTATCAACTATTGATATTGACTTGCAAAAGTATGTAGAAAGATTGCTGGATGGCAAAGTAGGAGGCGTAGTGGCAATAGAGCCATCTACCGGTGAAATATTGGCTATGGCTTCGGCACCATCTTACGATCCAAATATACTCACCGGCAGAGACTATGGAGAAAATTATACAATGCTCATCCAGGATAGCCTGAAGCCTCTTTTTAATCGCCCACTGATGGCGCAATACCCTCCTGGCTCTATGTTTAAAACCCTTCAGGCGCTAGTGGCTTTGCAAGAAGGAGTAATCACTGCTAACGAGAGAATCTACGTAGACGGATCATTAGTAGGTGACCATGCTCCTCCCGGCTATTATAATGTGATAAAAGGTATTCAAAAATCCAGTAACAATTACTTTTATAAAGTTTTCGGTAGAATTCTCAACAAAAGCAACACTGGTAATTATTTTGAGGATGCTAGTATCGGCTTAAAAAGATGGCGTGAATATGTTACATCATTTGGTTTGGGAAGCCCGCTAGGTATAGATATTCCTAGCTCTAAAGGAGGAAAAGTACCAACAGTAGAATATTATGATAACATATACGGAAAAAGACGTTGGGCTCTTTCTACCATTTATTCATTAAGTATCGGTCAGGGTGAATTATTAGTTACTCCCATTCAAATGGCAAACTTAGCTGCTATTATCGGCAATAAAGGATACTACTACACGCCTCATTTGATAAAAGAAATTGGAGATACCGGTTTACCATTAACAAGATATCAAGAAAAAAATATTGTGCCTGTTGATAGCGTTCATTTTAATACTGTAATAGAGGCAATGGCGGCTGTGGTTGAATCAGGTACAGGCCAATACAGGGCCAAGCTAAAAGATATACAAGTATGTGGCAAAACAAGTACCGTAGAAAATCCTCATGGCGAAGACC
Source organism: uncultured Roseivirgaceae bacterium (assembly GCA_964592475.1). GTDB lineage: Bacteria > Bacteroidota > Bacteroidia > Cytophagales > Cyclobacteriaceae > CAZQEZ01. The sequence continues at coordinate 14,206 of CAZQEZ010000037.1, read as the reverse complement.
ATTCAGGCTTTATTGCTTTTGCTCCTAAAAACAACCCTAAAATAGCAGTAGCTGCTTACGTGGAAAATGCGGGACAAGGAGCCAGAGCAGCCGCATCTATCGCTAGTTTAACCATTGAAAAATATCTGATTGGCCAAACAGAAAGGCCATGGATTGAAGATTATGTACTGAAAGGAGATTTTATCTATTGAGACAATACGAAGACATAACGAGAAAAATTGACTGGATTACGGTCTTATTATTTGGTGCCTTGGTATTGATAGGATGGCTCAATATTTATGCTGCTGTATACGAAGAAGGTTCTGGCAAAAGTATATTTTCGCTAGACCTAAATTCTGGCAAACAATTTCTTTGGATTCTTTTTGATGTTGTGCTAATTGTAGTAATTCTATTGCTCGATTTTAGAACCTACGAGTCATTAGCCTATTATATCTTTGGCTTTTTTGTCCTTTTATTACTTGGTGTTCTTTTTTTTGGAGTGGAAATTTCCGGTGCCAAAGCCTGGTTCGACCTTAAGCTGTTTCTCTTTCAACCTTCGGAATTTGCCAAATTTGCCACTGCATTGGCTTTGGCCAAATTTATGAGTCATTATAATTTTAAATTCAGCAAGCTTAAAAACCAATTGATTATTGCCGCGATTTTGGGAGTTCCTGCTTTATTGATCCTGATGCAACCCGATGCTGGCACAACCATGGTTTTTGCCAGCTTTGCCATTGTGCTTTACCGGGAAGGTTTGTCTCCGTTGCTAATTATAATGGGCTTTCTGGCGGTAATATTGTTTGTAGTGACTTTATTTGTTAATCCAACCTATTTGCTTTTTGGCATTCTTGGCATTGGTATTACTATTACTATTTTCATTATTGCTACGGCAAAAAAGAAAGTAAAAAATTCCCTTATAAGCATTGCAATTACTTTGGTAGTAAGTGGTGTAGTACTTAGTGTAGATAAAATTGTGAATGATGTTTTACAACCGCACCAGCAAAATAGAGTAAAAACTTTGGTAGATCCCGGTATTGACCCTAAAGGCGCCGGGTACCAGGTAATCCAATCCAAAATGGCTATAGGCTCAGGAGGCTTTTCTGGTAAAGGATTTCTAAATGGATCACTCACTAAGCTGGATTATATACCTTTTCAAAGTACCGATTTTATTTTTTGTACCCTGGGTGAAGAACATGGTTGGATTGGTAGCTTTATTATCATTGTACTTTTTCTGGCATTGTTTATCCGTATCATCAACATTTCCGAAAGACAAAAATCGCGTTTTGCCAGGATCTACGGCTATGGTGTAGCGTCCATCATGTTTATGCATTTTGCTGTCAACATAGCAATGACCATTGGCTTATTTCCAGTAATAGGAATTCCACTTCCATTCCTAAGCTACGGTGGATCTTCTCTCTGGGCATTTACTATACTATTATTTATTTTGATAAAATTAGATGCGCACAGGATGCAGATATTATAAATCAGAGATCTCAACATTTCATTTACATGCCTTTATCCAATAATTCTTGCTGGATTTAAATTTTTTTGGATAGCTAAAAGATCAATTAGGCCTTGGCTAAGGGTTAGCTAAAGTGCTATATTTTTTATTTGGAACAGGCTTTAAGTGCATAATTTCATGAACTGTCTTAAGGAGTCTTCCCTGTTAATAATCAATATTTAACCCAACAAAAGTCACACCTCTCCCCCTCTGTAAAACTCATTTTTTATTTTTAGCTTTGCGGCCATGAGAAAAGGCATCCTCTACATGATCATTGCCTCCCTGGTTTTTGCCTTGATGGGCGCTGCAGCAAAACTGGTAGGTGACAATTACACTTCCATTCAAATAGTGTTCTACCGAGGACTATTTGCCAGTAGTTTCATAGCTTTCACAGTATTGGGAGGAAATCAATTAACCAACAAGGGAGGCCGGATCTGGTTGCTGATGTTTCGTGGACTAGCCGGCACCCTGGCTCTTTATTGCTTATTTTATAACATCAATACCATTGGGTTGGCTTTAAGTATTACCTATTTGCAAACCGCTCCTATTTTTGTAGCCTTATTTTCATGGATTTTCCTCAAAGAAACCATCAAATGGCAAGGCTGGCTGGCCATCCTGATTGGCTTTGTTGGCATACTGGTAATTTTCAGGCCCGATTTTGATACCGGGCTCAAAAGCAATCTACTGGGGCTTTTCAATGGCATTGCAGCCGGCGCCGCGTATACTTCGGTGCGTGAATTACGTAAAAATTACGACAATCGTTCTATCGTTCTTTCTTTTGCAATATGGGGTATGTTGCTTCCGCTAATATCAATGACAACCGGTGAATTAGGACTATTTACCCAAGTTGATTTCCTGGTTTCAGAATTTGCCTGGCCCTGGCGAGAGCAGTGGTGGGCACTGCTGGCGGTAGGGGTGTTTGCCCTAATAGGTCAAATCCTAATTACCAAGGCTTATCGCGAAGAAAAAGCAGGTTTAGTCTCGGCTATTGGCTATGTCAATATTCCCTTTTCCATTGTGATAGGCTACTGGCTGGGCGATCCATATCCTGATTTGCTAACTTTTGTGGGTATCTCATTGATCATTGCTGGGGGAGCAATTATATCGCTAAGAAGGAATGTGTAAATAGATAATGGCAGGTTTTTATGAATTCTGGGAATCTTAAGATATTAAAATAACCTGGAATAACCTAAATAGGGTAACAAAGGTAAATTATTGCTAATAGGAGCAATCAATAAGCCAAAATCAAAGGCATTCCTTTTTCATATAACTCTTACCCCCTGAATGCCCAAATAAAAATATCCCTGATTAGAAAAATTTAAAAAATTATTTTCTGAAAGCAACAATATTTTTTTGCTAATTCTGTGTGTTCCTGAAACAATAAAGGTGCTTGCATCTGGAAAATATTCAGAGATCCCACCTATTCCACCTCCAATTTGCTATTGGTACTATTCCTCGCCTGCCACATACCGAACCTCCTTCTGCTGAAGCTCGGGAAGGCAGGAGGATAGTAATCACTTACTGCCGCTACCGGGCTCTTGGTTACTTCTACTGTAAAGTCATCAACCATACTCCGTGGTCATAAGGGCTTTCATTAGTAGTCCCGATTTCATTTATCGGGATAAATATACAAATATCCTTTTGCTTTGATGGGGATTTCTTTCGCGAATAAGTGGTATTACGATGGCCGATGGATGATTGCCGTTGGAAGAATTAAGGTGCTATAGACCGACTGCAAGGGCATTGCAAATGCGAGGATTAGACATATTATTTGCAACCACGATAATGATCATAGGATATAAATATGCTACCGGAAGAGGATAAAAACATATCCTCTCTACCATTGATATCCTCCCAAGGGATACTAAAACGAGACAGGCTTATTAGCTTAAAAGCAAAAAAGCTCGGCCAGTATTGACCAAGCTTTTATTTTAACATTTCTTTATTTTAATAACCTGTATTTTGTGGCATAAGATTCGGATTCCTATCCAATTCATCCTGAGGCAAGGGAAAGAAATAATCCCTGGTTGGGTCAAAATCAGGATGAGGCTCCAAAGAACCAGGCTCGGTAAATACTGCTTCCCCAATTTGTAATCGCTTGATATCATACCAACGCTTGTATTCAAAAGCCAATTCTAATCGTCTTTCTTCAATTACCATCTCATGGAAATCCTGCTGACTCAGGCCAGTGGGAACATCTTCTGGAAAAGAAGTAATGGTGCCGTTCCAGTTTCTGGCCCTTTCCCTGATTTGGTTAACGTAACCTTCAGCCTCTGCATCAGGTCCACTATTTATTTCATTCAAAGCTTCAGCAGCTATAAGCAATACCTCTGCATAGCGCATGGCTGCATAATTATTGTCAGAAAATCCTCCATCTCCTCTATGATCACCTGGATGTCTCCAATACTTTCCTATGTGAGGTCTTGGTGAACCATGATTGGGAGCAAATTTATCATAACCAACCCATTCAGTTAAATCTTTGTCTAAATAGGCTGAATCAACAAAACTTACTTCCCTGCGATAGTCATTTTCGCTCCAGGTAGTAAATACCTCTAAAGTAGGTACCGCTACACTCCAACCAGCATTTACATCCGGTAAAAAAACACTTCTTATCCCTGTAACTGGAGCCATCCAATCAGTGTTTTCATTTCCTGAGCTTACTTGCCCTTTAAAATCAACGGCAAAAATATGTTCTACTAAATCATCAGCAATTTCTGCATCATATAAATCAGCAAAATCTTCCTCTAACGCATAATTAAATTGAACACTATTGTTAATTACCCATGTGGCCTCGTCATATGCCTGCTGATGATTGCCCAAAGTCAAATGCACTGAGGCTAGATAAGCTGCAGCCGTTCCTTTAGTAGGTCTTGACCTAATGTCATCCGAATAAGAGTCAGGTAAGTTGTCCTTAGCGAATTCTAAATCGGCAATAATATTATCAAAGACTTGTAAAGCAGAAGTTTTAGATATATCAGCTACGTCATCCGGATTTTCGATGAAGGTATCAATGTAGGGTATATCTCCAAATAATCGAACTAAATGATAATAGGTAAAGGCACGTAAAAACCTGGCTTCAGCTTCTAATTGGCTAATTTTTTCCGATGATTCACCAATTACTTCAACACCTTTGAGACCCGCATTGGCTGCTCCTATTATTCGGTAGGCTCTGGGCCAAAAAGCAGTGACCATGCCATTGTTAGAATCCATATCAAAGTCATTGACTTGCTGTCTTCTACCGGGGGTGTTGCGATCTCCAATATCGGCCATGTCCCCTCTTAATAAGAGGCTAAGCACTAATTTTCTACCGAAGAATTGCTCGTTAGCTATATGCGCGTATGCTCCCAAGACAGCTGTTTCAATATCCGCGGTAGTATTAAAGAACAAATCCGGCGAATATAATCCTATCGGATCTTCCTCAAGGTCAGTACAACTAAAAATGCTGATAACCAAGGCAAGTATGATTGTTTTATTTATTAATTTATTCATCTTTTTCACATTTAAATTAAATTACTATAGACCAATATTCACACCTAACGTGTAATTAATTGCGTTGGGGTAACTGGCATAATCCAATCCCAAATTCCTATTACTATTGGTTGTACCACCAGAGCGATAATTCACTTCAGGATCGTAGCCAGAATAGTTAGTAAATGTCAAAACATTTTGAGCACTTATGTAAATTCTTGCTTTTCTTACATTCAACCTGTCCAATAAAGATGCAGGTAGTGTATATCCCAAGGCTAAATTTTTTAACCGGATAAAGCTTCCATCTTCTATAAATCTACTCGAAGCTCTTCTGGATCTACTACCATTCGCTTTAGGAATATTAGTATCTGTATTGCTGGGAGTCCATCGATTCAAAGCAGTTGTAGTAGCATTGTTTCTACCCGCTAGTAAATCAAGTTCTAACATGGTATAGTTGAAAATATCATTGCCTTGAGAACCCTGGAAAAATATATTTAAATCAAAACCTTTCCAGAGGAAATCATTATTGAAACCAAAGATATAATCAGGATTTGGATCGCCAATGATGGTTCTGTCATTGTTGTTCAATTCTCCATTGTCATCCAGATCTTTGAATTTTTCTCCTCCTGCTTCCTGTTCAAATCCGCCTCCGGGAAGAAAATCGTCATTTTCCTGGTATAAACCATCATAAACAAAGCCATAAAATACTCCCACAGGTTCTCCTTCTCTTAATACCTGGGTATCACCCAACCCTACCATATGGCCTGGACCTGATCGATAAAATATATCATTACCATCTGGTAATTCTTCAACTTTAATACGATTAGCCGATAAATTAAAACCACTGTTCCACTTAAATTCGCCTACCAAATTACGGGTGTTGAAACTAAACTCAAATCCTTTGTTTTCTACTGCGCCAATATTCTTTAGCTGATTACTATACCCAGAATATTCTGGAAGAGGCAAATTAAACAATAAGTCTCTGGTATTCATGATATAATAATCAGAAGTTAATTGCACTCTATCCTGGAATAAACCTAAATCCAAGCCAACATTAATTTGAGCTGTCGTTTCCCACGTAAGGTCTGGATTGGCCACTGATTCGGGAGCTAATGCATTCACTGGCTCTCCATTTACTATAGTTAAGGCATTGCCTAATGCAGCTAATGTTTCGTATGGTGAAATACCTCTGTTTCCAGTAAGGCCGTAGCTTACTCTCCATTTCCAGTTGCTTACCAAGCCTAAATTTTCCATGAAGGCTTCATCTGACATCATCCAGGCAAACGAACCGGAAGGAAAGAAAGCCCATTTATTCCCTTCACTAAATACAGATGAGCCATCATATCGTGCAGTAAATGTAAATAAGTACTTGTCCTTAAAAGCATAATTGAAGCGGGTAAAATAAGAAGATAGGTCCCATTCAGTAAGTCTGGAATTAGGTGCTTGCCATACAGCTGAGGCATCAAGATCCCAATATTGACCTGCATTGGTAGGAAAGCCCTGGCCCCTACCGCCCCAATCTTCATCTCGAGAATGCTGGTAAGAATAACCGCCTAAAATTGAAAAATTATGCACTCCAATGGTTCCGGTATAGGTAAGATAATTTTCATTTAGCAATAAAGAATTTTTATTAGAATTTATTCTTCCATCACCTCCTACACCTGCGCCTCCCTGTAGTAATGTGGGAACGAACTCACCTCTTCTGTCATTGTTGGCGCTTAAACCAAAAGTAGTTTTGAAGGTAAGATTGTTAAGGATTTCATATTCAGCAAAAACATTTCCCTGAAATCGATCTATCACACTTTCATCAATGAATTCTGTAGCTACTGCTACTGCATTGTCGTGCGCATCACTTAATCTGGCAATGGTATAATTTCCATTGGCATCGCGGATCGGTTGATCAGGGCCAAACTTAAAGGCTGCTGCAACAACTCCGGAATTCGTTACTCCACCAGACCCTTCCTGGGTACGGGCACCGTTTTGACTAGTTCTTCGAGCAAACAAATTGAGCCCAATTTTAAGTTTATCTGAAGCCTGTATATCCAGGTTACTGGTAACTGAATATCTTTTAAAGCCGGAATTAATAATTACACCTTCCTGATCGAAATAAGTACCGGAAATGTAATAGCTTATGTTTTCACTACCACCGGATATGCCCAATTGATAGTTTTGGATATTTCCCGTGGTAAAAATTTCATCCTGCCAATCAGTATTACCATCCAGTGGTGTAAAACCAGGATTGGTATCCTGAATGTAATTGGTAAATTGTTCTTTATTTAATAGATTTAGTCTATTGATTTCATTTTGCATTGAATAAGATGCATTGAAGTCAATGTTAGTTTGACCTACTTTACCTCTTTTGGTAGTCACCATAATTACGCCATTAGCTCCTCTTGAACCATAAATAGCTGTAGCTGAAGCATCTTTTAGTACTTCTATACTGGCAATATCTTCAGGTGGAGGTAAAGCTCCCCCCACAAATCCATCCACAACATAGATAGGGTCACTGCTGGCATTAATAGAGGTACCACCTCGAACCCTCACTTTATAATCAGCTCCCGGTTCACCATTATTGGCAGTGATTTGCACACCTGCAGCTCTGCCTTGTAAAGCCTGCACTGCATCAATTGCCGGATAAGCAGTTAGTTCTTCTGCTTTAACTGAAGATACCGACCCTGTTAAATCACTCTTTTTGACTGTCCCGTATCCAACTACTACTAATTCCTGCAGTTGTTGTATATCTTGAACCATCACAAGGTCTATTACTGATCGATTGCCAACTTCAACATCCTCTGATGTATATCCTACAGAGCTGTATACTAAAGTTGCACCTTCAGATACACTGATATTGTAGTTGCCCTGAATGTCAGTAACCGTTCCATTGGTAGTGCCCTTTTCTACCACGTTAACGCCTGGCAATCCTTCACCGCTATCGTTGGCCGTTACCCTACCGGAAATAGTACGGGTTTGGATAATTTCAATCGCCGGCTCAACCTTTGTTTTACGTTTTTCACTTTTCACATCAATGTCATTATTGACCTGACGAAAACGTAAAGAAGCTTTTTTGGAAATCTCGATCAGAATAAACTCCATTGACTTATTCCTGACACGAAGATCAATTGTCACATTGTCGTTCAGGTGCTTTTCATCATAGCCAAAGGAAAAACCGGTTTTATGCTCAAGGACACTGAAAACTTCTTTTATGGGTGTATGCTGAAAATTCACATCCAGATAAACTTCCTTTACACTGCGAAAATCCTGTGCGTTGTTAGGATTGGCTAGTAGTACATTGAGTACTAAAGCCTGCAAAACCACACCTACAAACGAGTAAAATAGTGTCATCTTTACTAATGATAGTAATTTGTTTTTCATAACTTTGTATAGATTTTAGTTAAACAATAGCCATCTCAGAACGCCAATTAGGAGATGGTAAAATAAAGGGCCGGTTTTTTAACCGGCTTTTTTGCTTCATAGGCATTTCAAAATTTTAAAGTGACTAAATCATTATTAATTTCATAAGTAAATCTTTCGGTGAAAGACATACGTTCCAGAATTACTTCCAGACTGGTATTTTTAAATTTACCGCTATAATTCCATTTCCCTCCAGGCCGGTTCTCGATCGAAATACTGATCCCATACCATTGTTCCAGAGTATTTTTCACTTCAGCCAAAGAGGCATCTTCAAATATTAACACACCTTCTTTCCAGGCTATATCCCTGTAATGATATTGGCTAGTTTTAATTTCCTGATCATTGGCTATGACTTTTTCTCCAGACTTTAAAATAAATTCTTGCCAGAATTGAGTTTCTGTTTGCCGAATTTCCACTTGTCCCTCAATCAGCACTACCGATACATTGGCATTGTCTCGTGCATTGACATTAAATGATGTACCCAGTACTTTGGTGGAGATTATACCGGTTTGAACTATAAAGGGAAGTGAATCGTTTTTCTTAACTTCAAAATAAGCTTCGCCTTGCAGCCTGATTTCCCGGTTGGCAGTACCAAAATTTTCGGCATACACCAAACTACTTTCTGAATTCAGGTAAACCTTGCTACCATCGGGTAAATGTATCTGTGACCTTTGACCTGGAGGATTTGATTTTTTAATGTATTGAATAGTTTGTACTATTTCCACTGGTGGCTTTTCTAAAAATTCATTGATAACAAATGAAAAGCTGAAAACAAATAAAATGATGGCTGCCCAACGCCACCAGATATTAATAGTATTCCTGGTACTTGTAACAGTAATGGGTTGTTGCTCATTTTGATATTTTAACAAGCTGGCAAAAACCTGATCAAATTCAGCTTGAGTGGGCTGCAGTTGTTCTGATTTTATTAATTGCAAAAGCTCCCTGGCAGTAAGTGCCTTTTCTTTGTTAACAGGATTTGTTTTGAGCCAGCTTTCGAAAAAAAATGCACGACCACCGCCTTTATTTTTCACCCAGCGGATGAAATCTTCATCTGCCAGAAAATCTTCAATATCGTAATTGTTGTATTTCATTGCTGTACAAGAGTAAAAGGCAATAGCATCATTTTTTCCATCAAAAAATTAAAATTTTTTTTCATGTTTATATATTTAATAAAATTAATGGAGTGTTATTAAAAATGAGGCAAAGGAGAGGCCTTATTTATGAATTATTAGCAAATAAAATTTCTGTAAATGTGTAGCAAGGTTACAACCTGAAGACTTTCTTTTAACAAATGAAGGGTACGGTAAAGTAAATTCTGAGCTGATTTAGGATTGGAAAAACTCATCAGCGAAGCAATTTGCAATAGGTCCATTTCTTCAAAAAAGTAGTAGTAGATAATCTCCCGTTGCTTTTTCTTCAAACCAGCCAGGGCTCTGGCTATATGTTCCTTTTTTTCTTCATCCAATTGAGAATTAATGATCTTCTCTTCAATAGAAAGTGACATGCCAAAGTTAAAACCTTCTATTTGCTCATAATAATCAATTTTTTCACTTTTGAGCTTGGATATAATGGTTACCTTGAGCGACTTAAATAAATAGTATTTTATAGAATTGGTATCGGATAAGCGGGTTCTTTTACGTAGCAATTCCATGAAAAGATCCTGAACAGCGTCTTTTATAAAATTTCTATCCCGCGAAAATTGGCTGCCATAGCGGTAAAGTACAGTAAAATATTGATTATAAATATGTGCAAATGCCACTTCATTGCCCTGCTTAAAAGCCCGCCAAATTTCAATGTCTGATTGATTAGTAAAGGCTACTTTTACCCCCGATTTTTCTACAGGTTCAGATAAAATAATATTTTCTGATTTTGTGGCTAACATAAATTATTATTAATAAAGCCATAAATTTAAATAAATACTTCATAAAATAAAAAATAAATACACTTTCAATTATAAAAATTAGCTTTTTCTCAATTATGATCAATCAATTGATTTATTTTGCAATTTTAGTCAATTGATTTTCAACTACTAAAACAAACACTTTTTTCTTTACAAAAGTAAGTATAAAACATAGAAAAGAATTAACAAAGCAATTATGGAAGCTACCAAAATATGGTATTTTGAAGAAGTAGATTTATATAAACTATTTTGCCCTCACAGATACCCTCATCTGAAAGAAACCCACAAATTTTATCATTACAAAAAAGATCAATTTATTTATTTACAAGAAGATGCCTCCCAGAATATATTCCTGATTGCAAGTGGCAGGGTTAAAATTGGTAATTATTCAAACGAAGGCAAAGAGGTGATCAAAGCTATTCTCACTCAAGGGGAAATATTTGGAGAAATGGCTTTGGCTGGTGAAACCAAGAGAAACGATTTTGCCCAGGCCCTGGATGAAGACACCTCTATTTGTCCTTTGACTATTCAGGATATGCACGAATTAATGGCCGAAAACAAAGCGCTCAATTTTAAAATCATTAAGTTGATAGGGCTGCGGCTGAAAAAGATGGAACGCCGAATTGAATCACTACTTTTTAAAGATGCCCGAACACGCATCATTGAATTTTTGCGTGACAGCGCGGAAGAAAGGGGTAAGAAAGTGGGTTTTGAAACCCTGATAAAAAATAACCTCACACATAAGGATATTGCTAATCTGACAGGAACTTCTCGCCAGACAGTGACTACCGTGCTTAACGAACTCAAAGATAAGAACATTATTAATTTTGATCGCAGGCGTATTCTAATCCGGGATATGGCGCTTTTAAAATAAAAAAAACTTCCAAGCCTAATAATTTAATCACTGCAGATGAAATTCAGTTACACTCAGGTAGAATGTCAAATACAGGTCAAGAAGATTGCAAAACCTGAACCGCGATATAAAATCAACCAACATCAGCTTCACTATGAACAGTTCCCTTTTCCAGTTCTTTATTGATAGTAAGTTAAGTTATCCGTTCAGCATTATTATCCGGCTGGCTAATGAGACTACCCTCTCCCAGGTAATTGTAATGGTAACCGGGCTCAAATTTTCTTTTTAAACGAATAAAAGCTAATTTTGCCGACTTATTAATGAAAGTCTAACTTTTTTAAATCATATTTATAAAAATGCCTTATTTATTTACTTCAGAATCAGTTTCCGAAGGCCATCCGGATAAAGTGGCCGATCAAATTTCAGATGCTATCCTTGACGCAATGCTGTCTCAAGACCCTGATAGCCGTGTAGCTTGTGAAACTTTTGTAACTACCGGCCTGGTGGTGGTAGGTGGTGAGGTTACCACCAAAGCTTACGTGGAAATTCCGGATATCGTAAGAGACACTATTAAAAAAATTGGTTATAACAGTGAAGATTACCGTTTCGATGCTGAATCATGTGGTGTAATGGTAACATTGCATAGCCAATCGCCCGACATAGCAAGAGGTGTAGATGAAGCAGAAAATAAAGATCAGGGGGCTGGTGACCAGGGTATGATGTTTGGCTATGCCAATAATGAAACTCCCGAATACATGCCGATGCCCTTGGCTTATTCTCACCGATTGTTACAGGAACTTGCACGCATCCGTAAAGAGCAACCAGAACTAATGCCATACTTAAGGCCTGACTCAAAGGCCCAGGTTACCATCGAGTATGATGATAACGACAAACCACTAAAGGTTCATACTGTAGTAGTTTCTACTCAGCACGATGATTTTGTAAAACCTAAAGATAATAGCCCTGCTGCTCAAAAAGCTGCCGATGAAGAAATGCTTAAGAAAATACATGAAGATACTGTCAAGCATGTAGTTAAAAAAGTAATTCCAGCAGAAATGCTTTCCGATGATACCATTTTCCACATTAACCCCACTGGCAAATTTGTGATTGGTGGTCCCCATGGAGATGCCGGACTTACCGGAAGAAAAATAATTGTAGACACTTATGGTGGTAGAGGTGCTCATGGTGGAGGAGCCTTCTCTGGCAAAGATTCTTCTAAAGTAGACCGAAGTGCAGCGTATGCTTCACGTCATATTGCTAAAAATTTAGTTGCTGCAGGAGTTACCGAAGAAGTTTTGGTTCAGGTAGCTTATGCTATAGGAGTGGCTCAGCCAGTATCACTTACCGTAAATACCTATGGCAAATCAAAAATAAATGCTAATGATGCCGAAATTGCAGAAAAATTAAAGGGAATTTTTGACATGCGCCCAAAAGCAATTGTTGAAAGATTTGGCTTAAAAAACCCTGTCTTTTCTGAAACCGCGGCCTATGGTCATATGGGAAGAAATGCTCACAAAAAATCTGTGGAAGTTAATTTTGTAGAATTGAAAGAAACCGATGAAGTAAAAGAAGAAATAAGAAGGAAAACAAATATGGAGTTTGAATTCTTTAGCTGGGAAAAATTAGATTATGTAGATAAAATCAAACAGGCTTTTGGCTTATAATTTATCATAGATTTTAACCCCTCGGAATTTATTTACTCCGAGGGTTTTTTTATTTTCTCTACTATCTGACACCCAATCAAATTGGGGTGATCCAATATCAAATCGGTTGCATTTCGCTTTCGCAAAAGCCAGGCCATGTAAATATCTCCAGTTGCAGCTATACTAAAAATTATTCCGGATAATAACAGGAAAAAATCGCCCATCAATAACCCGATTATCAAAGGCAATAAACCTAATAGCAAATAAGGCAATAAAACACCAACTAAATATTTATTCAATGGCATGGCCTGACTACAATGCGCGTACGGTACCAAGCCTTTCCAGTTGATACCAAATTTCATTTTTTGCCAGCCTACTTTGCCGGCAATCATCCACCCAATACCATGCAATAGCTCATGAATTACCGTACCAATGATAATTAATGGCATTAATATTTGCCATTCCAATAGATTTAAAAATTCATATTTGACACGATTGATGTCATAAATAATGATAATTGGCATTATTGCTAGAGCCAATAGCAATATTACCAGAGGTATTACCTTCAATTGAACGGTTCCTGCATCTTCAGTAATATTTTCAACTATCTTATAATCTTCCATTTACTAATCTAGAATAGGCAAAAATAACATGATTTTGCTTAACAATATAATATGGCATGCATGTGTAATATTTTAGAGTGCTTATAGCCCTTGTTAAGTGTTTCTTTTTCCCCCCTTCTAGTATGTATAATAAAAGGAAGGAAGGAAGAGATGAAAAGTTACAAGATTATAATAGCCCTGTTGTTTACACCTTTTATTACTAATGCGCAATTAGCATACCTTAATAATGGAACTGAAAAGGAGACAATTTCAGCAGCTTCAAAGCCAAAAAAAGAAGTGGCCGCACCAAAATTTTTACCTAAAAACACAGCCACTGCTTTTGTTGATTTTGATTACAAAAAATCAGCAAACAACGTGGATATCAAATGGAAATTTAATAAATCATTTACAAATAAGACGGTACATCTACTTCGGGGTGTGATGAACGAAGACAATTTTATTAAATGGGAAATAATAAAAGCATTTGGGCCACTGGCCAACAATGACTTACAATTTAGATATAAAGATAAAAAAGTAGTAGATCAAACCACCTACTATCGTATAAGGGTTTCTGAAGATGGTGACAACGTAGAGTACACAAATTTTTACAGAATTAATTAATAATATCCATACACTTGATTATCGCCTCCGGCTTTTTATTACCGGAGGTTTTTTTATGATCAATTTGACCGATACTTTTATTCATGAGCTGACAAATATTGGCCTGTTCAGTACTCATTCTTTCTTAACAACACTAACATTCTGACACAGGCCAGTGTAAATTAGGTGAATTTAATTGGCTCTATATGATTTATTGTGGAATATCCTTATTAGTAAATACAAGAAGAC
>CAZQEZ010000036.1:0-34482 GCA_964592475.1 uncultured Roseivirgaceae bacterium | reverse complement strand
TATATAGCATCTTTCATATATTTATCTTTAAAAAATTAAAATATCTATTTACAGTAATTTTCAATCATAGAAGAAGCTTCCTTTATTCCTAAAGTTTGGGCATTTTTTAAATCTGAACAACCGGAAGAAGGTCTCTTAGAACTAATTTTTGCAGCACCACGATATAAAAAAGCAAGACCTAAATTAGCATCAATGCTAATAGCTGAGTTGTAGTCTTCTATTGCTTCTTTAAACTTTCCCTGTCTATGGTATGCTCTACCCTTAAGAAAATAGGCATCAGCATTATTATTGCTATTTTCTATGGCAAGATCTGCATAAAAAACCGCGTCTTCGTATTCTTCCTGGGTGAGTTTGATGCTGGCAATACTAACTAAAGCATTAGGATTATTTTCATCCAATTTCAATATTTTAGAAAAATCTGCTATTGCCTCTTCATGTTTACCTAATTCTTCGTAGGCCCGTCCTCTATTGAACAAAATATTGATATTTCTGGTATCTGTTTCCAAAACCTCACTATAAGCTTCAATAGCTTTGTCATATTCTCCCTTTTCAAAATAAGCATCACCGGAATTTCCGGATTGGTTATTGCAAGAAGCGAAAAACATTAAAGTAATCGCCAATAAGCTCATTGTTTTCTTCATTTTGACCTCCATTAAATTATTCAGTATCAAGTGTTTTAAAATTTTCCTTTAAAATAGAAAAAGAAAATTGAAATGAAAAACAGAATGTAATTTATAATTATTAATAGCACCAAAATCAGAAAAAAACTATATTTTATTATATAAAATATAGAAATAGTTACCTATTGACCAGGGAAGGTTCATGTTTTACATTTTTAAAATCATTCAACTCCACTCCAGCCTTGCCAATAAACATATTTGCCTCTGCTTTAATCGGAATTTTATTCTCATCATCAGATAACCATAAAGTTACTGAATTTTCACCAGAAAAAATCTTGTTATCCGGCATAACCGGAACAAGTTTTAGAGCCTTAAATGTACCTACTTTAGTCTTTACTTTATCTTTACCCATATATAATATCCTGAAGTTATATACAGTATCCTCAAAAAAAGCATTCATTTTAATGGTATCTTTCAAGCTATACTTACTATAATCAATTGCACGGAGATACAAAAACCCACCAACCAGATCTTTCACATTGTTGGGTGCTTTATAATATTTAGGCTTTTTGAACTTACCGGTTTTATTATTGATAGTCTTTACCTCTATTGATTTATTTTTATGATTAAAATTAACTATTTCGTTTTTACGATATTTACCCTCCTTGATGTTTCGCCAGGACATATGAGGTAAAAGTGCTTTTGAGTCTACAAAACCACCCCAATTGTCATCAACTTTGGCAAACCACTTCACGGTGCCCACCGTTTCTCCATAAACATCTACTTTGTAGCATGATCTTTCGTTCACTTTGTATAATTCGGGATATACTTTTACTTTGGCATTGCCCACGGTAAATATACCATAATGAATTCTGTATTCTAGTTGCTCGCCTTTGTTAATACTTTCATGAGGAATAGGTTTTAAAACATCAATTTCATATTGAAATACAAAGGCACTACTTATAAGGAAAACCGATATGATTATAAGGATTTGTTTCATCTTTTTATTGTTTAATCATAATTATTAAAAAATAGTAACCAAAAGCAATGCCAAAAAACATTATTTCACATAAAGTTACTTTGAAAATACTTCTTACTGGCTCATTACTATTAATTAAAATGAATTATACATATTTATTAAACAGCTACATTATTTTCCCTTAGCGCTTCATTTAATGAAGTTTTTTTATCAGTGCTCTCTTTTCGAGTGCCTATAATAATGGCACATGGCACTTGATAATCACCGGCGGGAAATTTTTTAGTGTAGGAACCAGGAATCACAACCGAACGAGGGGGTACTACACCTTTATATTCTACCGGCTTATCACCCGTTACATCAATTATCTTTGAACTTCCCGTTAAGGTAACGTTAGCTCCCAATACAGCCTCTTTTCCAATTTTTACACCTTCTACAATTATGCATCGGGATCCAATAAAAGCATTGTCTTCTACAATAACTGGCGCCGCTTGAATTGGCTCCAGCACCCCTCCTATGCCTACACCACCACTTAAGTGAACATTTTTGCCTATTTGAGCACAACTACCAACAGTAGCCCACGTATCTACCATTGTTCCTTCGTCTACATAAGCACCAATATTTACATAAGATGGCATCATGATAACACCCTTACTAACATAAGCGCCATAACGAGCTACCGCGTGTGGTACCACTCTTACACCTAATTTATCATATCCACTTTTCAATTTCATCTTATCATGGAATTGAAATGGACCAACATCTATTAATTCCATCTTTTGAATAGGAAAATAAAGGATTACGGCTTTTTTAATCCATTCGTTTACCTTCCAATTATCACCATCAGGACTTGCAACTCTGATTACACCTTTATCAAGGTCTTCTATAATTGATTTAATCGTATCTACGCTTTCCTGTTTTTCAAGTAAAGCTCGATCGTTCCATATTTTTTCTATCAATGTAGCTCTTTCCATTATTTTAATTCAATTATCTATTTGTATAAAACGTAAAAATAGGCAAAAATCCGGAAATCAAAAACTACAACATACTCAAACCTTTAATTTAATATATGATAGTTAAATATTTGATATACAGCACTTTATAAGTAAAATATACCATCGTTCTGTTAAACAACTATATAATAAACTAATAATATTAGCAATTGCAGCAAGCCATTTCTTGAATTTCTCTGTATCTGAAGTATATTATTCCGTTAAAAGGATTTATTCGTAATTATATGTATGCAACACAAATTTAATACTAAATATATTAGTTTTTATTGATCTGTCTGCTCTTTTTTTAGTTTATTTTATAAATAATTATGCAAATTGCCCATACTAATAATATTAGTAAATAGTTAATGCTCAAAATATGAGCATAGGAAAATTATTGCTACTATTGTTAGTTTTAGGCTAGTCTAAAAATAGATTATATTGGATAATTTTGCTAATTTTATTGGTATTATTAGTGACACTTTGTCATAAATAGATTTAGATGAAAAATATTTTTAGATTGACCTAAAGATGGCTTATTTTTGCCTAATTAATTTTAATCCATTTATGTTGAGCTATACTGAAGAAAATTACCTTAAGACAATTTACCTTTTATCTAATGGAGGCGAGAAGGAAGTAAGTACTAATGCAATAGCGGAAGCATTAAAAATGAAACCGGCTTCGGTAACGGATATGATTGGGAAGCTTTCTGCCAAAGAAGTAGTTTCTTATATAAAATATCAAGGAGTGAATGTTTCTGAAAAAGGTAGAAGATTTGCTTTAAAAATTATTAGAAAACACAGGTTATGGGAAGTGTTTTTAGTAGATAAAATGAAGTTTAATTGGGACGAGATACACGAAGTTGCCGAACAACTTGAGCATATTGACTCACCCCTTTTGATAAAAAGATTGGATGAGTTTTTGGGCTATCCAAAGTACGATCCTCATGGAGATCCAATCCCGGACGAAACAGGAGAATTTAAAGAAAAGCCTCAGGTTCCTTTATATCAGATGAATGAAGGAGAAGCAGGAATTTTGATGGCAGTAAATAATACAAGTTCTTTATTTTTAAAACATCTGGATAAAATCGGAGCTTATATTGGGGCAAAAATTAAAGTAGTAACCAAAGAAGCGTTTGATGGGTCAATGACAATTTTGATTGACAACAGAAATCAAGCTTTTATATCGAGGGCTGTGAGTGAAAATATCTTGATTTCTGAATAGTGTATAAAGCCCGACCATTGCCGGGCTTTTATTTTAATCTTTTGAAGAAAGAGAGTTCCTTATTATATTTTTCCAGATTTGTATTCTTCCAAATAAATACCAACCTGATCAAATACATTATCTCCGGTAAAGCCAAATTTTTCATCCAGCACCTTGTAAGGCGCAGAATATCCAAAATGCTTCAAACCATAAACTTTTCCTCGAGGGCCTACTAAACCTGATAAGTTTACCGGCAAACCAGCGGTCATCCCAAAAATTGGTACACCCTCTGGTATTACTTCTTTCTGATAGTTTTCCGGTTGATTATTGAAAAGGCCTTCAGAAGGTGCAGAAACAATTTGGATCTTCAATCCCTTTTTCTCTTCTAAAATTTTAGCACCTTCAACCAGAGTTGAAACTTCAGAACCATTAGCTACTAACACAAGGTCAGGTTTTCCATCTGCTTTTTGCACCACATAAGCTCCTTTATCTGATTGCATAGCTTCTTGCAGTCTTGAAGAGCCGGAATGAGCCGGCACATCCACAATATTTTGTCTGGATAGAATAAGTCCGGTGGGAGTTTTAGTATTTTGTAAAGCTATTTTCCAGGCAACAGCTGTTTCAGCAGCATCAGCCGGGCGCATTACCAACATGCTATTATCTCCACTATGATTTTTTAATTTTTCCAAAAGTCTGATTTGTGCTTCCTGCTCAACTGGTTGATGAGTTGGGCCATCTTCTCCTACCCGAAAGGCATCGTGTGTCCAAATATATTTAACCGGAAGTTGCATCAATGCAGCCAATCGAATTGCTGGTTTCATGAAATCAGAAAACACGAAAAACGTTCCGACTACAGGAATAACCCCTCCATGCAATGCCATTCCATTAGCAATGGTAGCCATCGTTAGTTCACTAACACCTGCCTGTAAAAATGCTCCCTCAAAGTCCCCTTTCATAAATGATTTCGACTTTTTCAAAAAGCCATCAGTTTTATCACTATCAGAAAGATCGGCCGAAGCCACTATCATATTTTCAATATTTTCAGCAAAATAAGTAAGCATCTGACCGGAAGCAGCTCGGGTAGCTACTCCTCCTTTAATTTCCAAATTTTCAAGATCAAGTTGAGGTTGTTCTTTTGACCAGAACTTTTTCCATTTATTGGCTAATTCAGGGTTATTAGTTTCCCACTGCGCTTGTTCTTCTTTTTTCTTTTTAGCATTCTGCCTTTTCTTTTCCAAAGCATCTTTGTAGTAATCCTCTACTTCAGAAAATATTTTAAAAGGATCATTCGGGTCACCACCTAGATTTTCGATAGTTTTTTCAATTGAACCTCCAGCTGCAGTCAATGGCTTTCCATGTGTAGAAGATTGTTTTTCAAAACTATCGCCGCCATCTGTTCTTGCTCCTTTACCCATTATAGTTTTACCAATAATCAAAGTGGGCTTTTTTGTTTCTGCCTGGGCTTCTTTCAATGCATTTCTAATTTGATCAGCATCATTTCCATCAATAGTTAAAACTTTCCATCCCCAGGCTTCGTATTTTTTGGCGGTATCTTCATCAGTAACCACATTGGTTAAACTAGAAAGTTGAATATCGTTACTATCATAGAACATTACCAAATTGCTTAAACCAAGAAAACCGGCTGTTCTACCTGCTCCCTGGCTTATTTCTTCCTGTACTCCACCATCAGAAATAAAGGTATAAGTTTTATGCGTCATCCAGGAGCCGAACCTGGCTGCTAAAAATCGTTCAGTTATTGCCGCACCTACCGCATTGGTATGACCTTGACCTAAAGGACCACTGGTATTTTCTACACCTCTTTCTACATCTAGCTCCGGATGGCCTGGTGTTGCGCTTCCCCATTGTCTAAAATTTTTAATTTCATCCATGGAATATTTTCCACATAGAGCCAACACGGAATAAAGCATGGGTGACATATGGCCAGGATCTAGAAAAAACCGGTCACGATTTGGCCAATGCATATCATCAGGATCGTAATTTAAAAATTCAGTAAAAAGAATATTTATAAAATCGGCACCGCCCATGGCTCCTCCAGGATGGCCTGATTTTGCTTTTTCTACCATGGCGGCAGAAAGAATCCGAATGTTGTCTGCTGCTTTATTTACTATTGTGTTGTCCATGTTAACGTGAAAATTAGATTATATAAAAAATGTTTGGTCAAAGATAGTGACTTTAATTATACCGGAAAAAATAGAAGGAAGGAAATTTAATTTAACAATCGATCAAAATTTAATTGTATAAACAGGTAAATAAATTAAAAAGCTTTTGCTTCAAAGATGCTTTATGCAAACCGGTTCAGGTATGGTTATAGATTTACCGGTAAACTTCAGCATTCCTGTTTTTTTATTTCTACTAAAAAGCACAACCTCGTCTGAATCACGATTAGCAACCCAGATAAAATCACCTTTCGGGTCGATAAAAAAATTGCGAGGTCTTTCGCCATGGGTGCTTTGATGTTCAACCAACTGCAGGCCTCCGTCCGGCCCTACGCTAAAAATTGCCAAAGAATCATGACCGCGATTGGAAACATAAAGAAACATTCCATCCGGACTTACATGAATATCAGCAACAGTATTTGTAGCCATAAAATCATCAGGCAAAGTAGACAGCCTTTGTTTCATTTGCATCGAATCTTTAGGAGTAAATGGCCAAACAGAAATAGTGGAAGTTAATTCTTCAGCCAAATACAATACATTCAGCTCCGGATGAAATGCCAAATGTCTAGGTCCGGAACCGGCTTTGGTCATTATCACATTTACACTATCGAAGGCTGGTTTTATACTATGTATTTTTACCTGATCCAGCCCTAAATCACTGATTAAAATGTATTCATTAAAAGGATCTGTAGTTACCATATGAGCATGAGGGGCCTTTTGCCTGATGGTGTCCTGGCTTTTTCCACTGTGGCGGTACAGGGCTGCTAATTTTGAAACTAACCCTTTTGGCAAAATTTGATGAGCCCCCCAACTGCCTCCACCGTAATGAGCTGTAAACAACCATTCACCTGATTTGTCAATATTTACATAACAAGGACCACTATCTTGAGTGCTTACAGTATTTATAGGTACCAAGGTGCCTTCATTTTTTATTTTAAAAACACTTATACTTCCATGGTTAGGCTCATTTGAAACTGAACCTCGATTCACACTATACAAATACTCCTTATTGGGATGGATGGTAAAAAAGGAAGGACTATGGGGAGTTTTAGCAGTATCAATCACTTGCATTTCCATAGTTTCTCTATCAAAAGCAACCCTATATATTCCTGAATTTTCATCATTACTAAAGTTGCCTATGTAAAGTGTTTCTTTTTCTGAAGAGCGATCACAAGCTGATAAGCTCAAGAATAACAACAACAAACCTAAAATCAAATAACTTCCTTTCATAAAATCCAAATTGGTTGTTCTCAAATATATACATAGCCAATTTAATATGCCAATTTTAATAAAAAGAATAAGGATTTTCTTTAAACCTCGAAATCATCGTAATATTTAGGGCTTACCATTTCATCCCATTTCCAACCATCATTTTTGAGCATAGCTTTTAGTAATTTTCGTCTCTTTTGCAGAGATTCAAAGTCTTGCACAAGCTCCCCTTCCTCTTTTAAAGGCACCTCACCTCTGGTAAGCATGCTCAAATCTGGTAAGTTAGGTGCTTCTTCATTAGGAGAAATATCGGCTATACGCAAGTTATTAATGTATACAGTAATAGATTTCCGCAATGGATAAATATAGTGCTTATCTGGTTGTAACTCATCAGGAATATAATACATCAAAATGGTAAGTGCTTCATCTAAAGCACAAATATTCAAAGGCCCTGATTCATTTTTATTACTGGTATGAAAATAATACAAAATGGGATATGCCAGGTTATTTTGTCCCGTGGTAATGATCATATCAGTCAGTTCATGAAAATGATCGTTCAAAGCTTTGAAGTTTTCTCCGTTCCAAGCATTCATTAATATTTCTTGTGGACTGGCACCTAACGTAGTAATATAGATACTTAGTTTTCTTTTTTCAATTTCAGCAGAATTGATAGGTACTAAATAGGTAATTGCTATTGTAATTAAAATTAATCCGGAAAAGGATATAATTGAAGAAAATACCCGCCAAAAGGGTGTTCCTCCTTGATAATCTCCATAGCCCAACGTACTTAGTGTATAACCTATATAATAAAGTTTATCTATTAAGCCAGCCTGCTGACCCGTAGTGCTATTAACCACCGAAGCAGGATCGTAGGCAAAAACCAAAAAATAACCAAGCCATAATAAGCTAATCCAAATAACTAATATTTGACTGGTAATGATGGTTCCTGACAGGTTTAGTAATTTTTTGCCACCGTAATTACGATTTAAGTACAGATAGAATTTCCAGGAAAAACGACTAAAGTATAAAGTGATTTTGCCGCCTCCATGTGGAGTAAGAGTGGTGTTTATGATATCAGATAATACCAGAAAAAGAATAACTATACCACTTATTAGCAATACATAATGCATCTGTGATTACTATTTTTGATTTTCTACCAATTTCTCTTTCTCAAGTGCTATAGTTTAAAGTGCACTTCAAACCATTCAATCTTTACGTGGCAATGGCTCGGCCAAGTCGAAAGTAAAAGAAAAATATCCTTCATTATCCGTAAACCCTTCTTTCACTTGATCTTGAAAAGTTGCTCTTACTTTTACGATTGATTTACTAAAAAATAATGGCTGAAAAGCGATAATGTTTTTATAGTTGCTTTTTTCGCTTTTTACCAGGTTTAAATAAGTTGCCGGTTAGCATAAGAATAATTGAAGTACCCAAATGCTTACTAAAAAATACGCCCATGCGATTAGAAAAGCCGGGAATAATAACTGCTTTTTTAGCAAACAAGCTTTCAATAGCCTCCTGAGCTACTTTGGCGGGCTCCATTGTAACAGAATTGCTATCAGTAAGCCCTTTCTTTTCAAAACCCGCATTAACAAAAAAATCTGATGCAGTAGGCCCGGGGCAAAGAACGCTCACGTTAATTCCGGTTTTCTTTAATTCTGCTCTAAGCGAACGCGAAAATGAAACTATAGCAGATTTGGCAGCTGCATAAACACTAAAAAAAGGCACTGGCTGATATCCTGCCGTACTGGCTACGTTAAGGATATAGGGATTAGGCAACATGCTCATCATCGGTATAAACGAATGACACATTTTTAAAGTAGTAGAAAAATTAAGTTGTACAATTTCGTGAACATCTTCCCACCTCAATTCATCAAATCTTCCCCAGCGGGCATAACCTATATTATTAATTAGAATGCGAACTTCAAGCAAATTTTTTTTACACCATTGAAAAAGCTCTTCAATAGCACCTGTTTGCCGTAAATCTATTGCTAGAAATTTCACGTCAATTTTATATTGAGTGGTAAATATTTGTGCCAGATCTTTCATTTTGTTTTCAGATCGTGAAACTAATATCAAGTTGAGACCTTTCTTGGCACATTCTTCTGCCAAATAGCGCCCAATGCCTCTACTGCTTCCGGTAATCAATACGTAACTCATAGTTTTTTACAATAGCTAGTTATCACAACCTATAATCCAACTTCCCACTTAAGGTTTTTATCGTAGTTCAAAAATCCTTTGCTAATGGTTAATGGCGATGGAAAATTATTTTGGTATAATGTGCCGGTACCAAGCCCTTGGGGCATAGGGTTGTCAAATTCTGCAGTAAATTGAGCAATAGCATTTAAGCCAATGTTGCTTTCTAAAGCCGAAGTAACCCACCAGCCTATATCCATTGATTCTGCCAAAGATATCCATTCACGGCATGCCTCAAACCCTCCCAACAAAGATGGTTTTAACACTATATATTGAGGTTTAACTTGCTTTAGCAGCTGAATTTTTTCTTCATGGCTAAACAATCCTATTAGTTCTTCATCTAAAGCAATTGGAATTGGGCTTCGTTTGCATACTTCAGTAAGTAATTTGTAATTGCCTGCAGCGATTGGTTGCTCAATGGAGTGAATTTTAAACTCTTCCAATATCTTCAATTTATCAAAAACATCATTAGCTGCAAACGCGCCGTTGGCATCTATACGTAGCTCAATATTTTTATCAGGATATTGCTCTCTTACAAATTCCAATAGATCGCATTCTGCCTGAAAATCGATAGCACCTACCTTAATTTTTATACAGCTAAATCCACTTTTAGCTTTTTCTCTAACTTGCTTAAGCATAAAAAGTTGGCTGCCCATCCATATCAAACCATTTACAGGGATAGACATTTTGCCTTGAACAAAAGCATTGTCAAATATTATTTTTTTCCCGTAATTGATTAAATCCAAAATAGCTACTTCAAATCCAAATTTTACGCCAGGTAGTTCATTTGGGATGATTGCACTTAATATCGATTTGTAGTTTCCCTTTATCTCGTTGGCATCCTGCAATTGAATTTTTTCTGTTATATCCTTTAATTTATTTTCAAATTGCGGAGTATGATCAATACTTAAACCTGGAATTAAACTTACTTCACCATACCCAATAGTATTAGCATTGGCAGGATCTGAAACTTTTATTATCCATGAGGGTTTTTCAGTTAGCTTTCCCCGAGAAGTTCCTGCCTCAAAATTAAATTGTAAGGTATGCTTTTTAACTTCTATATTTAAACTCATAAAAAAAACTTTAAAGCAAATTTAGCGATTGCAATTCATTAGATGGAAAAAATATGCTGATAAATAAAAATTAACCTCCCATATAAATAAACTCACCACTGGTAAGGTCTAATCGAAATATTGCATATTCTTTTCTTTCTCCTAATAAACCACCTAAATTAGCATTATTGTTAGGTGATTCAACTAATCTTATAAAATCTTTTAAATAAAAATTATTGCCTTTCCGCTCCAGTAAAACAAAATCGCCATGACTGTTTCTGATATAAACCTTATCACCGGTAGAAAACCCCCAAATCCTCCAGGTTATTTTATCAGGATTGCCATCGGCATCATAAACCACGATCATACCTCCCGATTTTTCAAGTTTAGCGGAAAAATTATCTGGATTTTCTGAGTAATTGTAATCAAAAGCTTTGGGTTTGTTCTTCCTAAAATCGTCAAGTGTTAGATAAATGCCTTTTTTAAGGTCTACAGCTGACAAAATAGGATATTCAAATGATTGAATAGCTGTCATTTCTTGATAAGACTCAGCCTCTAGTACCGGCAACTTCTTACGCCAATCTATTTTGTTGATTTTTTCAAATGCGTTTAAAATACTTTTCTCAATTAAGTTGTCATGGGAGGATGTTACATCCAACAAACTAGTATTTGTATAATATTCATTGCTCCTATATATTTTTTTATAGCGCTTTTCATCTACTGCATAAAAGTCATAAATAGCTTTTAGGCTTGCACTTTCATTGTAGCGTAAAGTGGATTCTGCTATTTCTAATTTCCTGACAATCATCACTATAAGGTAGGCAGGATTTTCAATGGAAGTTAAGGTTTTGTTTATAAATTTTTCAAATTGGAAAATAAGCCCTTTGTGCATTTTGGCAATACGTTTTCTTTGATTCAAACCCCTTTGCACCACACCTATCATCATTTTATTTTCTCTACAATCTATAATATTGTCTATAATAAAATCTTGATTTTCAAATGCTGCTTTTTTGGCCGATAATTTAATTTTAACATCCTGAGCCTGTACACTGCAGGTCTGAAAAATAAATAAGGCGATACACGCAAGCGTAAAACATCTTTTCATTTGATTAATTTATCTATTTTCATGTCTATTTCCTGTAAAATAGTAATAAAAAATCTTATTAACCAAATTACTTATTTGAAATTTATATTTTAGAATTATTCTATTTTTGCAGTATGATTCCGCAAAATATTATCATCGACGATTATAATTTTCCGCTTCCAGAGGAGCGTATTGCCAAGTTTCCGTTACAACGAAGAGATCAGGCCAAGCTTTTAATATATGAGCAAGGAAATATAAGCCATCGGCAGTTTTATAATATCAATTCATATCTGCCTGACGGTGCTTTGATTTTTTTTAATGATACCAAAGTAATTCCGGCACGATTAAATTTCAAAAAACCAAGCGGGGCATCAATAGAAGTGTTTTTTCTTAATCCTTATCCGGCAAATTTTGATCTGCAAATTGAAGTACAGCGTACCGGAAATGTAACGTGGCAATGCATGATTGGTAATAAAAAACGCTGGAAAGCAGGAGAAATTCTGCAGCAAGAAATAGCAATAAACGGAAAGCCAATAAAAATTACTATAAGTTGGCTCGACCGTGAAAAAGATGTGGTTTTTTTACAGTGGGATGAGGAGATTACTTTTTCAAGCTTATTGGAATCGGCCGGGGAAGTGCCTTTACCTCCTTATTTAAAAAGAGAAGCTACTGTGGATGACAAGCCCCGCTATCAAACCGTTTATTCCAAACATGAAGGAGCCATAGCTGCACCTACTGCAGGATTACATTTTACGGATGATGTGATTAAGGAATTACAGAAAAACCATACCCTGGATTATCTCACGTTGCATGTAGGTGCTGGCACATTTCAGCCGGTAAAACATAAATTAGCTATTGAACACCCTATGCACAGTGAGCAAATAGTAATTCGGAAGCACAACTTGCAGCATATTATTCAGAATGAAAGCTCGATAGTTGCCGTGGGTACCACTTCTACGCGTACCTTAGAAAGTCTATATTGGTATGGCGTTAAAATTTTAAATGGAGATGAGAATTTTCAAATTGAAAAATTAATTGCCTATCAATCGTATCTCAATTTACCTGGTAAAAAAGCGGCTATGGAGGCAATTTTAGATTTAATGGAGCAAAAAAATACTGATTATCTTATTGGTCACACCGAAATTTATATATTCCCCGGCTATGATTTTAAAATGGTAGATGCATTGATCACGAATTATCATTTGCCTAAATCAACCCTTATTTTGTTGATAGCAGCTTTTGTTGGCGAAGATTGGCGAAAAATTTATCAAGCTGCCCTGGATAATGAATATCGTTTTTTAAGTTATGGCGATTCCAGTCTGCTTTTCAAAAAAATTGACAAATAAATTACCTGCAATCACATTTATGCTTCGTGGTGAGAGAATTGCTTTTTAAAGTAGCTGATGAAAATGAAGGAGTACTCAAAACTCCTGCACTAGCTGTTTGGTTTGATGCATTTGGCGAAAGCTCTTTAGATTTTTACTTATCTGTATGGACTACAGATTATATTAATCGGCCCATGATATTGAAAAGTCAGTTATATTTTGCAATATTTAAAAAATTTAAAGAAAATAATATTGAAATTCCTTTTCCTCAACGAGATTTACATTTTAAATCTGGTTTTGAAAATTACAATACAGTTAAATAAATAAAGGCATTATTACAACCTTAGTTATATTTAAGTTGTCTAAATAAAAGTAAGATAACATTTGAACTATGAGAAACATTTACCTTTACCTTTTATTAGGGTTATTAGTATTTTTCCAATTTGCATGTACCGATAAGGAAGTAAGCGAGTTAGATCGTCAAAAAGCAGTTGATGATAAACTTATTGCCGATTTTATTGCTGAAAATAACATCGAAGCAAACAAGGACGAAAACGGGATTTATTATCAGGTTGTGAATAGTAATCCCGATGGAGAAACGGTAAACCTCGATGACATCGTAGAAGTTTATTATCGAATTTCTACCCTGGATGGCAGGATACTTGAAGCACGATTAATTGAAAATTCTCAACCCAAAAAATTTAGGCATGCTTCCGGAGATTTGTATCCGGTAGGCATCAATATTGGCGTTGGATATATGCGTGTAGGCGAAAAATATAAATTTTTCATACCCTCTCATCTGGCGTTCGAGTCTTATGGTAATTCCTTATTGGCCAGGAATACTGTTTTAATAGCAGAAGTAGAAGTTGTTAACACCTTAACTGACCAAGAACAATTTCAATTAGAATATGATAGCATAGTTAGCTACATGAACAATTTAGGAAGTACGAATACCATCCTTTATGATGATAATGGATTGGTAAAAGAAGTGTTTCAAGCAGGCAATGGTATAGTACCTAATAGCAATAGTTTGGTTACGGTTGGCTTGGAAAGAAAGTACCTTGATGGCACAAATACAAAGTTACCACAAGATAACGGTTCCGGAGAGTCTATTATAGACTTAAATTATAATACTTGTGGTCTTGGAAGTACAACTTGTGCCTCTACTGGACTTAGGTTAGGCATTTTATCCATGAAGGTTGGAGAAAAAGCGCAAGTTTTAGTGCCTAGTTATTTGGCTTTTGATTCCTACACCCAGGTATTTCCTGAAAAATTCCGTAGTGAATTCCTTACTTCACATCTTAATTATCAAGATCTTGTACCTTTTGCTATCATAAAATATGAAATAGAATTATTGCAAGTTGGATTCTAAAAGGGTGAAATAAGATATTACAATATTTACAATATTACAAATAGGATCCTTTTACTATTTAATTTTGAAATTAAACCTTGTAGACAATTGCTGCAAGGTTTTTTTTATTTCAAAATTAACAATAAAAGTAAGAGCCGGT
Source organism: uncultured Roseivirgaceae bacterium (assembly GCA_964592475.1). Classification (GTDB taxonomy): domain Bacteria; phylum Bacteroidota; class Bacteroidia; order Cytophagales; family Cyclobacteriaceae; genus CAZQEZ01. The sequence continues at coordinate 20,137 of CAZQEZ010000036.1, read as the reverse complement.
TAAATTTATATAGAAGAGATTTTTTAAAATAAAAATAATAAATCATGAATGTATTAGTAGCAGGAGCGCATGGTAAAATCGGCATGCAAATAGTAACGCTCTTACTGGAAAACGACCATCACGTAACCGCTATGGTGAAAGAACAGGATCAAATTGAGGAAATGGAAAAACTGGGAGCCAAGCCAGTATTAGCTAACCTGGAAACAGACGTGGCATTTGCTACCGAAGGTGTCAATGCAATCATTTTCACGGCAGGTTCCGGACCAAATACAGGTCCTGATAAAACTATCACTGTGGATCAGGATGGTGCTATCAAATTAATAGAAGCGTGCGAAAAAAATGCCGTTGAGAGGTTTGTGATGTTAAGTGCAATGGGGGTAGATAACCCAGACCAAGGACCGGAAAAGATACAACACTATCTGAAAGCAAAACTAAAAGCTGACGAGCGATTAAAGAAAAGTAATCTGAATTATACCATTATTAGACCTGGAAGATTAACTAATGATGAAGAAACCGGCACCATAGAAGCCAGTGAACATTTAACAGGAGCCGGTGAAATATCACGAGCCGATGTAGCGCTTATTTTAGTAGAAGCTTTGAACAACGAAAACACTTACCGAAAAACCATTGACGTCTTAAACGGTGATAAACAAATAGCCGAAGCACTAAAAGAAGTATAAAATACTATAAATACTTTAAAAATATTAAGTTTTAAATGAAAAAACCTGGCTCAAGTAGTCAGGTTTTTTCATTTGATTAACATTTTTGCCTCACCAGCAGTTAGCCGTTACAAAAAATCTGTTAGAAAAAATGCGCAATCTGGTTATTATTCTTGGCGATCAACTGGATCATAATTCATCTGTATTTGACGATTTTGAACCCTCAGAGGATCAAATTTGGATGGCCGAAGTAGCAGAAGAAATCACTTACATTTGGACTCATAAATTGAAAATAGCTTTCTTTTTGTCTAGCATGAGGCACTACCGTGACTATTTAAAGGAAAAAAAATATGCTATAAATTATCATCAGCTTAGCAAAGACGCCCAAAAAGACAAAGGCCATTCTTTTGAATCAATATTAAAACAAGATATCGCAAAATTAAAACCCTCAAAATTGGTAATGACACAACCTGGCGACTATCGTGTATTAAATAAAATGCAAAAAGTAGCTGAAGAAATGAAATTAGAGCTTGATATAAAGCCTGATCGACATTTCTATTTTAATATTGAAGATTTTAAAAAGCATGCTGCCAAAAGAAATTCTCTCGTAATGGAGAATTTTTATCGGGAGCTTAGAAAAAAATTCTCTCTATTGATGGAACAATCAAAACCGGAAGGTGGAGAGTGGAATTATGATAAAGAAAACCGCGAAACTTTTGGCAAAAAAGGACCGGGAAAAGTCAAATCACCCCGTGGTTTTTCACCGGATGCCATTACCCTAGAAGTTATTGATCTGGTAAAAGATAGATTTAATGACCATCCGGGCACTACAGACCATTTTGACCTGCCAGTTTCGCGTGAGCAGGCACTACAACTAATCCAGGATTTTATAGCACATCGTCTGGCAAGTTTCGGAAAATATCAAGATGCCATGTGGCAAGATGAGCCCTTTTTATACCATTCTCGCGTTTCAGCAGTCATGAATATAAAATTAATTAGCCCCCGAGAAGTAATAGATAAAGTATTAAATGCTTACCGTCAGCATAATTATCCACTCAATAGCGTGGAAGGATTTGTACGACAGGTATTAGGTTGGAGAGAATTTATGCGGGGTGTGTACTGGAATGAAATGCCGGAATATACAGATAATAATTATTTCGAAGCGAACAAGGAAGTTCCACCGTTTTTTTGGGATGGTGAAACTAAGATGGCTTGTGTAAAAGATGCTATGAAGTCGGTTATCAATTATGGTTATGCCCATCATATTCAAAGATTGATGGTCCTGGGATTATTTGCTCAGTTATATGGCGTACACCCGCTCAAGTTTCACGAATGGCACATGGCTATGTACAATGACGCCATTGATTGGGTATCGCTACCCAATGCTTTTGGCATGAGTCAATTTGGTGATGGTGGAGTAGTAGCTACCAAACCGTACACTGCCAGTGCCAACTACATCAATAAAATGGGCAATTACTGCAAGGGGTGTCATTATAATCACAAAAAAGTGACTGAAGATGATGCTTGCCCTTTTAATGCATTGTATTGGGACTTTTTAAATAGAAATTATGATAAACTAGCAAAAAACAGACGTATGAATTTTCAAATACGCAACCTTGAAAAAAAAGATGATGAGCAATTACAAAAGATAACCATAAGAAGTAGCGCGATAAAAGAAAACATAAAAGATATATGAGTAACACAAATATAGAAAAAGAAAGACTTAGAACTTTAAATGACAAAGAAATAAATAAGGATGGAGCGTATGTGCTTTATTGGATGCAGCAATCGCAAAGGGCTGAATACAACCACGCGTTAGCATTTGCCACAGAGCAAGCCAATGAGTTAAAAAAGCCTTTACTGGTAGTGTTTGGATTGATGGATGATTATCCGGAAGCTAATTTGCGTCACTATTATTTTATGCTGCAAGGGCTACAAGAGGTTCAAAAAACTCTTGAAAAAATGAAAATAAGAATGATAATAGCGCATGGAGATCCTGCTGATGTAGCTCTCAAGTATGGAAAAGATGCTTGTTGTATCGTTTGTGACATGGGTTATTTGCGGCACCATCGAGAATGGCGGTCACAGGTAGGTGAAAATGCAGAAATAAAAGTTTATCAAATAGAAAGTGATTTAATAGTTCCTGTAGAGGTGGTTTCACAAAAACAGGAATACGCAGCCAGAACCATTCGCTCCAAAATACATAAGCATTTTGATAAATTTTTAAATGAACTAAAAATCCAAAAGCCTAAGCAAAGCAGTTTATCCATTAAAGATGATGGAATGGATATTAGTGATGTAGCAAAAGCGTGTAGCAAATTAAAATTAGATACTAGCGTGCCTCCGGTTCCCCAGTTTTTCGAAGGCGGCACTACTCAGGCAAAAAAACGGTTTAAAAAATTTCTTTCTGACTCGTTGAATAAATACAATAAAAATAGGAATCAAGCACAGACAAATGATATTTCTCACATGAGTATGTATCTGCATTTTGGTCAAATTTCCGCCGTATGGCTTGCCAAAGAAACCTTACAACAAAAAAGTAATGAAGATGTGGATTCTTATATTGAAGAGTTGCTGGTGAGGCGAGAACTTGCTGCTAATTACTGCTATTTTACACCAAAGTACGATTCCTTTAAATCCATTCCCGAATGGGCCCAAAAAACACTGGAAAAACATAAAGACGATGAAAGAGAACATGTGTATACCAGGCAGCAACTGGAAGATGCAGAAACACATGATGAATATTGGAATGCTAGTATGAGAGAAATGCGCTACACCGGCTTTATGCATAACTACATGCGCATGTATTGGGGTAAAAAAATTTTGGAATGGACCAATACTCCGGAGCATGCTTTCCGCACTTTGTTGGCCATCAATAATAAATATTTTCTAGATGGACGGGATCATAATTCTTATACCAATGTCTCCTGGATATTTGGCATCCATGACCGGGCATGGCAAGAAAGACCCGTCTTTGGTAAAGTAAGAACGATGGTAGCATCGGGACTGGAAAGAAAATTTGACACCAAAGCTTACATTAAAAAAGTAGATGAACTGGTAAAAAAAGTAAATTCCTAACTAAATATCAAGCTATTAATCAATGAATTAAAGATAAAGAACAATTTTATTCATCATATGCATCTTACATAACTTGAATAGATTCAACAATTATCATTATTTTAGAGAAAAAATATTAGGATGATACATTCACGATTGTTATTTATCAACGCTATAGTTTTATTACTCTTTATAGCCTGTAATAAAGAAGAAGAAAATGTGGAGCCTGCTACTTTAAATCCAGTGGGTACATGGACAGGGACCTATGGAAATGGTTCGGCTAATGATATTCTTGATTGGGAATTTGATTTGCTTCCTAATGGCGATTTTTCTCTCACTACTGGTATTCATACCGGCAATGGAATTTGGAGTATACAAAATACCACTTTCAAAGCTATTTATTCTTTTAGCGAAAATGAGACTTACAATTTAAAAGGAACATTTAATTCATCCGATTCTACCATTACAGGTAATTGGCACAATGGTGTAAATAGCGATGATATTGCCGGTGGATTTATAGTGAAAAAGGATTAGCAGTTTTTAACCTGCATTGGCGCATAATTGATAAAGTACCCTGGCACCTACATTAGCATCCCATTCGTCATTTCCAGGAGCTACTTCACATAAATCGAAGCCAATGATCTTTCTACCGGATTTCTTTATCACTTTTATTAAATATACCGCTTCCGAGTAGGAAAGACCACCTGGCACTGGTGTACCTGTATGCGGACAAAAATACGGTTGCAGTCCATCGATATCAAAACTTATATAAACCTGTTGTGGTAACTTATTGACTATTTTTTCACACACTGTGGCCCACCCTATTCCTTCAAATTGTTCTTCTTTCAAGTGCTGATCAAAAAATATAGTGATTCTTTCGGGCTCATTTTGAACCAATTGAATTTCAGCTTCGCAAATATCCCTGATGCCCACTTGTACCAATTGCTTAATAGCCGAAAGATCAAGGGCATTATGCATAATGCTGGCATGTGAATATTTAAAACCTTCATAAGATTCACGTAAATCCGCATGTGCATCAACTTGTAAAACACCAAAATCTCCTTTAGTTTCTGCTAATGCTTGTAGCAAACCGAGTGGAGCACTATGCTCCCCTCCTACTATTCCAACGATTTTGTCCTGCTTCAGTAATTGAACAGACAATTGTTTTATTGCTTGATGAAGGCTATTACACGCCTCGTTGATTTCTTGCAGATCATTACTATACTTTTGTAAGTTTTTTCCTGCTTCAAAAGCATGGATATATTGCTGTGACTTTGGTCGCAACGCCTTATTTTGCTGCTCCCATTCTTTTCCAATTGGCAACATATAAATACCTTTATGCCAGGCTTGAGGATTATCCGGCAAATAATAGTCAAGTTGTGTAGATGCTGCCAAAATTGCTTCAGGTCCATGGCATGCACCAGCCTTATAAGAAACTGTTACATCCCAAGGCACCGGTATTAAAACTACATCCGAAGTTTTTAATTCAAAGGGTAGTCCGAAAATGTTTCCGGAAATCCCCGGATTATTAGGGTCGAAATTAAGAATTAGTTCTTTTTTCTTTTGTCGGTCAAGCATTGGCAAAATATCAATAGGGCTCAGGTTAAAGTAACTCCTACCTAACGCTACTTATAAAACTCTCTTATTTTATCGGGAGAAAAGGTGTCTTGAATTTTGCCAGTATGCTGACTAATTTCTTGCCATTGCAAGTTTTCAAAACTTAGTACCACTACTCCCGCGGAAACCATGTTATCTAAAGCTTCACCGGATAAATTTTCTGCTATATAAGAAATGGCAGGATTATGCCCTACCAACATTACTGAGTCCCAGTCTTCGGAAAATTCATTAACTATGTTTAACAAGTTCCTGATAGAAGCATCATAAATGTTTTCATTGTAGTCAATGGATTGAAGATCATAGCGCATTTGCTCTGCTATCATTTGTGCAGTACTGGCAGCTCTTTCGGCAGGGCTAGCCACAATTCTATCTACCGGAATATCTTTTTTCAAAAAATAACGACCTATTAATGACGCATCCTTCACCCCTTCTGCCATCAAAAATCTTTCGAAATCTTTTTGACCAAATTCCAGGTCGTGAGCTTTAGCATGTCTAATTAAAATGAGTACTTTTTTCATAGCTGTTGAACTTTTTAGCTATTTATTTTTTTGTAAAATTACTTCAATAAAAATGCATATTTAAACATGCTCCTGTTTTATTAAGATTTTTTTTTTGATATTTGAGCAGATTTCTAATTTGTAAACTAAAAATAATGTCTAAAAATCTAGTGATAGTAGAGTCCCCGGCTAAAGCAAAAACTATTGAGGGGTACCTGGGGAAAGATTTTACAGTTACTTCCAGCTATGGCCATGTGCGAGATTTACCCAAAGGCAACAATGCTGTAGATGTAGAGCATGGATTTAAACCCACCTATGAAGTAAGCAAAGAAAAAAAAGAAGTAATAAAAACTTTAAAAAATTTAATCAAAGACTCAGAAACCATATACCTGGCCAGTGATGATGACCGTGAAGGAGAAGCTATTTCCTGGCATTTGAAGGAAGTGCTGAATTTAAATAAAAATCAAACCAGGCGGATTGTATTTCGCGAAATTACTAAAAATGCCATCCTCAATTCCATCCAAAACCCAAGAGGAATTGATATGGATTTAGTAAATGCACAGCAAGCACGTAGAGTGTTGGATCGATTAGTAGGCTTTGAGATTTCACCCATCCTTTGGAAAAAAATTAAAAGAGGTTTATCTGCCGGCAGAGTGCAATCGGTGGCAGTGCGGCTAGTTGTAGAACGAGAAAGAGAAATTGAAAAATTTAAACCGAAAGATTCCTTCAGGGTTAACGGGTATTTTGATGTTGGTAAGGGAAAAACATTAAAAGCCGAGCTTGGTAAGAGGTTTGACAATGAAAAAGAAGCATTGGAGTTTTTAGAGAAATGTAAAGATGCTGAATTTACCATTGACAACCTTGAGAAAAAACCTAGCAAAAAATCTCCGGCGCCTCCATTTACCACCTCCACTTTACAGCAGGAAGCCAGTCGTAAGCTAAGTTTTTCAGTAGCGCAAACCATGACACTGGCCCAAAGGCTTTATGAAAATGGTAAAATATCCTATATGAGAACAGACTCCCTCAATCTTTCTCAAGATGCAATTAATAGTGCAAGTAAGGAAATTAAATCTTCCTATGGCGATGATTTTTTACATACCAGAGTATACAAAACTAAAAATGAAGGAGCTCAGGAAGCACACGAAGCTATAAGACCCACTAACTTTTCTGAGCATTCTACCAAAGGCGATCGAAACGAAACCAGGCTTTACGAATTGATTTGGAAACGAGCCATAGCCTCTCAAATGGAAGATGCCGCGATTGAAAAAACCGTAGCTACCATAAAAATTAATACTACTTCCGAAACTTTTACTGCTACTGGAGAAGTAATCAAATTCGAAGGGTTTTTGAAGGTTTACATTGAATCAACTGATGAAGATGAGGAGGAAGAAGAAAACTCATCCATGCTACCTCCATTGAAAGTTGGACAAATATTGGGAATGAAAGAAATCTTAAGCAGACAAACTTTTACGCGTAACCCTCCCCGATATTCGGAAGCTACCCTGGTTAAAAAGTTAGAAGAAATGGGTATTGGCAGACCATCTACTTATGCTCCTACCATATCCACTGTACAAAAAAGAAATTATGTATTAAAAGAAACCCGGGAAGGAAGAGAAAGACAGTACCGGCAATTAATTTTAAAAGATGGCTCGATTGACCAAACAGATCAAACTGAAATAACAGGTACTGAAAAAAATAAGCTTTTTCCTACTAACTTGGCCATGGTGGTTAATGATTTTCTCATTGAGCATTTTCCCAACGTGGTCGATTATGGATTTACTGCCAATGTGGAAAAAGAGTTTGATGACATAGCTCGGGGCAAAAAAATCTGGAACAAGATGATAGGAGAATTCTACAGCCACTTTCATCAACGAGTGGAAGATACTGCTCAAGTAGACAGAGCGTCGGTACAATCCAGCAAAGAAATTGGCGTAGATCCGAAAAGTGGCAAGAAGGTAATTGCCAGATTAGGAAAATACGGCCCAATAGTACAAATTGGCGGAGAAAGTGAAGATGAAGAAGGTAAGCCCAAATATGCCAGTCTTCGCCATGGTCAATTCATTGAAAATATCACCCTGGAGGAAGCACTGGAACTATTTAAATTGCCCAGGCAGGTAGGTGAATATGAAGAGGAAGAGGTAGTAGCGGCTATTGGTAGATTTGGACCGTATCTACGTCATAAGGGAAAGTTTTACTCGCTTGGCAAAGAAGATGATCCTTTGAATGTACCTATTGAGCGATCAATTGAAATAATTGATGCTAAAAGAAAGCAAGATGCTGAAAAAACCATAAAGAATTTTGAAGAAGATGAGACCATGCAAGTGCTTAACGGTAGATATGGCCCTTATATCAAGGCAGGAAAAAAGAATGTGAAAATTCCAAAGGATAAGACACCGGAAGATCTCACTTATGAAGAATGTAAAGAACTTGCCGAAAATGCACCTGAAAAAAAAGGAAGGTATTCTCGTAAAAAGAAGTAGCGGATGAAAAAAAAATTGGTCGTATTATCCGGATCAGGCATAAGTGCCGAAAGCGGTATCCCCACTTTCAGAGATTCCGGAGGACTATGGGAAGGATATGATATTTCAGAAGTAGCAACACCTGAAGCGTGGACACGCAATAGTGAGCTGGTACTCAATTTTTATAATGAAAGAAGAAAAGCAGCCCTAGCTGCACAGCCTAATCAAGGTCATAAAGTTTTAGCTGACCTGGAAAAGTATTTTGACGTAACGGTGATCACTCAAAATGTAGATGACCTGCATGAAAAAGCAGGTTCTTCTAACATTATTCACCTGCATGGAGAATTGTTCAAGTCCAGGAGTACATTAGATGAGAAATTGATCTATGATATTGAAGGCTGGGAACTAAAACTAGGAGATAAGTGCGAAAGGGGCTCACAACTACGACCAAACATCGTTTGGTTTGGAGAAATGGTGCCCATGATGGAGGTAGCCGCTCAAGAAGCCGAAAAAGCAGATATATTTATCGTAGTAGGCACCTCTTTACTTGTATATCCGGCAGCCGGATTGATTCACAATGTAGGAAGCAACGTTCCCATTTATATTGTAGATCCTAATGTTCCTGAAACAGGTTTAGGTGCCCGGGTGAAAAAAATTGCTGAAAGTGCCAGCACCGGATTAGTAAAAGTACAAGAAGAATTGAGGTCAATGGCTTAAAAACAAGTCCAATGTAATTTTATACCTTCATTTAACTTGTTATCCAAACTTCGATATCTTAATCTTGATAAAAAAACTCCTGAGCATTCCGTTGAATTTCAACATTATGGATAAAATAAATATTTTCAACCAAAAGCCCACGACCACCAATAGTTTTTGGCAAAAGATTTTTGGTGGCAAAAATAAGGAACAAGCATTGGCTGAGATTTACAATTTATTATCCGGAACCAATGTATTAGAAGTTTCCTATCAAGATTTGCATCGGATTACCAGCAATTACAATATAAAATTACATAAAGACTTACCTACGGAATTATCCCAAATTTACCGGGCTTATTTGCATTTCTGTTTGGCCGACTCCTTCCTTTCTGATCAGGAAATAGTTGAATTGCAGCATTTGAAAAAGATATTAATGCTTAATGATCAGGTAGTAGGTAAAGCCCACGATGATATAGCAGGACAATTGTATAAAATGGAAGTAGAAAAAGCTATAGAAGATGGAAGATTGCAAGATGATGAGAAGCAATTTTTAAATAAATTACAAAACGACCTCAAGCTAACGGCTTCTATCGCGAAGAAAATTTATCAAAGTAGTGCCAGCGAACTAGTAAAAAAATTTATGGATGAGGCACTTTCTGATCGTAGACTCACTGAAAATGAAGAGGATGAACTTCAAAAAATCAAACAGAGCCTGAATATTGAAGTACACCTTGATGGTGCTACAAGAGCCAACTTTGAAAAATATAAATTATTTTGGCAAATAGAAAATGGTGAATTCCCCGAATTTGAAGTAGATGAACCACTTCATGATAATGAAAAATGCTATTTCTATAATAATGCAGAATGGCTATGCCAGAATACTTCAGTGAAAGAATGGAAAGCTAAGAAAACTAACCTGGAGATGAAATGTGTAAAAGGTTATTATCTTTCTACTGAAAAAAAGGAGTTGAAACCCGAACTTGAAGATATTTGGGCCACAATGGATAATGGAAGAATATACCTTACCAATAAGAGAATTATGTTGATTGGTAATAATTCCTCCAACGAGCTTCCATTACAGGAAATAGTCGACTTCTCTACTTATAGCAATGGCATCAATATTATTCATAGGCACAGAAGCGTTTTTTTACAATTCAAAGATCACCTCGATATCTTTTCCATGTTATTAGGCAAGGCTATTTTGGAGGCTTAAACTTAAGCGTTTACGGCTTTGATAGCTTTGAGAATTATTTCACAAGCTTCCTGAATTTGTTCTTCAGTAATTATCAAAGGAGGAGCCACCCGCATGGCATTGTCGCAATATAAAAACCAATCCGTTAAAACACCATAATCTATTGCCTTATCTATTACCGGCTTTAATGTCTCAAAAGACTCAAACTCGACTGCCATCATCAAGCCCTTATTTCTTATGCTTTTTATCGCCGGATGTTTTAGATAAGAAATAAAAAGATCGGCTTTTCTTGCCACCTGTTCTATTAATTTTTCTTGCAAAATAGTATTAAGTGTGGCTAGTGATGCCACTGCACTCACCGGATGCCCGCCAAAAGTAGTAATATGCCCCAGGATTGGATCATTTTGCAAAACCGACATTATCTCCTGAGAAGCTATAAATGCTCCTAAAGGCATGCCTCCCCCCATTCCTTTAGCGCTTACCACAATATCAGGTGTCACTTCAAAATGCTCGAATGCCCAAAATTTACCCGTTCTACCAAAACCTGATTGAATTTCATCAAAAACTAATAAAGCTCCCTGGTCGGTACATCTTTTTCTTAGTGCTTGATAATATTCAGCCGTAGCAAATTTTACACCAGCTTCCCCTTGTACTACTTCTATCACAACTGCAGCTGTTTGTTCATTTATCTTTTCTAAATCCCCTATATCACCGTGCTTTACATGTGAAATATCAGGCAATAAAGGCCGATAAGCTTGTTTAAATTTTTCATTGCCGCTTAGTGATAGCGACCCATGACTTGAACCGTGATAAGCATTGCTACAACTCACAAAACCTGTACGTCCGGTAAAACGTTTGCTCACTTTCATCGCTCCTTCCACAGCTTCAGACCCCGAATTTACGAAATAGCAGCTTGATAAATTCTCGGGCAAAGTGTCGGCTAAAGCTTTACCCAGTTGTACTTGTGGCGACTGGATAAATTCACCATAAACCATCAGATGCATATACTTATCCAATTGTTTTTTTATGGCATCAATTACTTTTGGGTGCCGGTGACCCAAATTACTCACGCCTATGCCCGATATCAGGTCTATGTATTTTTGACCGTTAGTGGCATGCATGTAAATCCCCTCAGCTTTATCAATTTCCAACATCAGGGGAAATTCTGAAGTTTGGGCCAGGTGTTGTAAAAATAATTGCCTCTCTGAGAGCATGCAGGCTATTTAATTTTCAAATCTAATTTCTACCTTCTTTTAATTCCAATGCAGCTACTTTGGCAAGTCGACGCTTGTGCCTTTCTGCACCAGAAAATTCCGCATTAATAAATGCTTTTACTATTTCATAAGCATGTGACTGACCCACTACTCTGCCGCCTAAGCAAATTATATTCAAATCATCATCTTCTACTCCTTGCCTGGCAGAAAAAACATCAGCTACCAGCGAAGCTCTTATGCCGCCAATTTTGTTAACTGCTACACAAGCTCCAACACCACTACCGCAGCAGGCTATTCCGCTTTCCACTTCTCCCTTTACTATGGCTCTGGCCATGGGTATTACAAAATCAGGATAATCGTCCTTGTCATCCAGCTCAGTTGCGCCAAAATCAACAACATCATGCCCCATTCCTTTTAACAAAATAGTTATTTTCTCTTTTAATTCAAAACCTCCATGATCTGCGGATATACCTATTCGTTTTATATTCATTTATTTTCTTGATTATTTTAAAATGATCACAAAACTAATCAAAATTGACAAATCTACTTATAATATACTAATCCACTTCTAAATTTTTAGGGAAATAGTCTAGTCAACCTCACTTCATAAGTAAATCCAATTCTTGAAATTTAACCCACAATTCAAAAGATACCATGTTATCAATAAAAGCACCTAAAGTGTTTCATTTAAAAAATAGTTAAATGAATGAAATGTAAGATAAGCATCGGGATAACAATTTAATTTTAAAAATATAATATTACTTTTGTATTTTGTACAAAACTTGCATTATGCAAAAGATAGCTTTATTAATTATTATTGGATTGTTTTTAATAGGCAACCCTTTATTTGCTCAATTTAAATCAAAATCAAGAAATAAGCCTAACCCTATAGCCAGTAGTCAATGGTGGATTGGTGTAGGTGGTGGTTTAAATTTGTCCAGCGTACAGGTATTGGAAGAATATCATGTACTCACACCTACTAGCGGAGAATTGCCGAAGAAAGATTACCAAAATTTCAATAAAATTGGAACTCAATTTAATCTAATGCTAAGTTATAGTTTCAGCAATATATCCATGGTGCTGCAGCCCGGATTAAGTAGAAATAACTTTACTTATGAAAACAGACAGGAATGGCAAAGCGATCAGAATCCTGAAAACAGCATATACATTGACAATGTGCATCTCCAATCTTTCAATTATTTTGATATTCCTTTAAAAATACGCTATTCGTTTCCCGTAAGCAATGTGATAATTCCCTTTTTACAAGCCGGTGGATATTATTCACTGCTGGTAGAGGCCGATAAAACTATTGAAAGCACTGGTGTAGATAATGCTTCCGGAAGTGCCAACCTATTGCCTTTAGACAATCAAGCAGATCAGATAACCGAACTTATTTACCCCGCTAACTATGGTTTAATGGCAGGTGCAGGCTTAATGGTACCTGTAGGTGATGGCATGGCTATATTGGAAGCTAATTATCACCGTGGATTTAGAAATATCGTGAATGACGAACTACGATACACGGTAGATAAATTTGTGACTGGTGCTTATGATGTACCAGATGATTGGTTGCTTAGTAATATTTCTCTCAATTTCACCTTTGCTATTCCATTAAAATTTGTTACTTCAAAGGATTTTGTTCCTGTAAACCGATAGATCAAATGAAAAAATTTTTGCTATCCAATTTCATGCTTTTGGTATTATTTTCAGCTTGTGAACTTACCCAATCCGAACAACCGGCCGGACATTTTACCCGAATTTATAATCAAAGTAATTTCTCCGGAAGCTTTTATCCTATAGATATAATTCAAGCTGCAGATAGTGGTTATATGATTCTGGGTAAAACTATCGACCCTGATTTTACTTTTCCGGTTACTTACCTTTTAAGAACAGATGCTCGAGGTAATTTTTTGTGGGACAATGCATTCAATCCCTATGTAAACCCTTTACCCGGAGGACTTTGGCGCGAAGAAAATGATTACTTCATGATAGTAATGGATGATATTTCATTGGAAGCACATGTAATCAAAGTAAACGAAAATAACAAAGTAGCCGAACAAACATCCACACTCCCTTATGAGTATCCGCTTAGTTTGGCTAAGTTAGAAACCGGATACCTTTTGCAATACTATAACAGAACTGCTCGAAACACTGGTATGGCCAAATTAGATGCCTCATTTAATGAAGAATGGAGTCAGGAATATCCGGTATTGGAAGATGCCGAAGAGCCTATAATCACACACTTGAGAAGCCCGCAGCCTATTTTACCCTTTTTCTCCGGTCAGATTACAGGTACCTCCACTTACTTTATCAATGGGTTTTATAATTTCACTTTGAGTTTAATATTTCAAAATGCCGGCACTCCCGATGCATTTGGTGTAATTAATGGCTTTAGAGATAAAGGTGCCATTAGTTCGGCGCAACCTTTACCGGATGGAGAATTTGCTTTATCCAGGTATAATTTTGATGACAACTACATTTTACCCAGGCAATCAGTAGAGCCTGCAGGTATAGTATCAGCAGATGATTTATCCGGATTCGAATTTCCGGAACTAGTTTCCGGTGCGCATGTGGTAACTAAATTGATAGAAGTAACCGGCCAAAACTATATTATATATGCGTCCAGTACAAAGAGCAATCAAATAGTTTTACTGGCCTATGACGAAGCTGGCTCCCTTGTGGGTTCCAGGTATATTGGAAATAACTACCCTTATGAAGTAGGTAATTTTACCCTTACCGGAGATGAAGGGTTGGCCATTACCGGCACTACCTATGTAGCGGGTCGTTTTCCCAGAATAGCCTTATTAAAACTCTCTGCCACTGATGTAAGAGAATTAATAGGATGGACCGGAGAATAAAAAAGTACTGCGAAATCTTTAAAATATTTTTATATAAACTAAAAATTGCGATACCTTTGCGGTCCAATTAGATAATTTAAGTATTAAAGGCTAATAAGGGCAAGGGGGGATTAGCTCAGCTGGCTAGAGCGCTACGCTGGCAGCGTAGAGGTCATCGGTTCGAATCCGATATTCTCCACTAAAAAGAGGCTTGATAAAAGCCTCTTTTTTTTTCATTTCGTTGCTTAATTCCATTGAAATTATTTTATTGCATTTGGATATTTTTTTGGATTAATATTATTTTTGACCCATGAAAAAAATTGGTTACTTGTTGTATCAGCCTTACAAATGGTTGTTTTTTATCCCTTTTCTGGCTATCAATACAATTTTCTTTGGATTACTTACCATTATTTTGTCGTATATTACCAGTAGCAAAATTGCCAGTTATATCGGCGGTAGTATTTGGGCCAAAGTCAATACCTTCTTCACTCCCATGATAGTAAAGGTAAAAGGGCAGGAAAAATTTGACAAAAAGCAATCTTACATAATAGTAGCTAATCATTTAAGCCTCTACGACATATTTTTGATTTACGGATGGTTAGGCATAGATTTTAAATGGGTTATGAAAATGGAGTTACGGAAAGTACCATTTTTAGGCGCTGCTTGCGAGAGGCTAAACCATGTTTTTGTGGATAGAAAAAATCGGAAAGTCAGTCTTGATTCAATTGAAAAAGCAAAAAACAATATCAAAAACGGAACTTCTATCGTATTTTTTCCGGAAGGAACCCGCAACCAAAGCACCTCTATGAGTAAATTTAAAAAAGGTGCATACATGATGGCTTTGCAGTTACAATTACCCGTGTTACCCATTACTATCAATGGCACCAATAAAATATTACCTACAGGCACTATGGATCTTGTACCGGGCAAAGCCGAAATGATAATTCACGAGCCTATTGCTATAGAAAAATACAATGAAAAAAATATACTCGAGCTTATTGACATAAGTAAAGAAAGAATTGCTGCCGGTCAATGGTAAAAGAATTGCTACTTTTTTAGGTAAATTTCCACTGTAATGATTCTTTCATTATTTTCGCAGTTTATTTTCTATCTCAACTCACTACTTATTCATGAATTATTTAAAGTTAATGCCACTATTGTGGGTTTTTGCCTCCTATAATTTAAAAGCGCAAGATATTATCAATACCCCTCAAGCGTTTCTGGGCCATGAACAGGGCTCTCATTTCAGCCATCATCACCAGATTATAAATTATTTTGAACACGTGGCCGATAATTCTGATCAGGTACAGCTTAAAAAATATGGTGAAACCTATGAAGGCAATCCATTAATACTTGCTTTCCTATCGTCCAAAGAAAATATTAAACAGTTGGATAGCCTCCGCCTGGATAACTTGAAAAAAGCAGGCCTTCATCCCGGTAAAGTCACCTTCGATAAAACAATTGTATGGCTTAGTTATAACATTCACGGAAATGAAGCAGTGAGCAGTGAAGCGTCTTTGGAAACTATTTATCAGTTAGTAACAAATTCGAAATATCAGAAATGGTTGGAGGAATGTGTAGTAATTATCGATCCATGTTTAAATCCGGACGGCCGAGAAAGATATGTAAGTTGGTATAAGCAGAAAATTGGTCATGAGCCCGACCCAAACCCTGAAACAGTGGAACATCGTGAAGAATGGCCCGGAGGCAGATATAATCACTACTATTTCGATTTAAATCGCGACTGGCTTTGGCTTACTCAAAAAGAATCACAACTGCGTATTGAGCAATATAACAAATGGTTACCTCATGTTCATGTCGATTTTCACGAACAAGGTGTGAATAGTCCTTACTATTTTCCCCCTGCAGCCGATCCTATGCATGAGTTGATCAGTCCCTGGCAAAAGAAATTTCAGGAAGCCATTGGTCAAAATCATGCTTCCTATTTCGATCAGCAGGGGTGGTTGTATTTTACCAAAGAAAGATTTGACTTGTTATATCCTAGCTATGGCGATACTTATCCCACCTTCAATGGCGCCATTGGTATGACTTATGAACAAGGTGGATCGGGAAGAGCCGGTTTGATGGTGCTTACTGAAACTAATGATACACTTACGCTTAAAGATAGAATAGATCACCATGTAACTACCGGCTTATCTACCGTTGAAACTTCATTTCAAAATGCAGAAAAGTTAAAAAAGGAATTTGCAAAATTTTACCAGGAGGAAAATACAAACTTGCCTTACCAATGGTATATTATAAAAAGCAGCAGCAAGCCAGGCAAAAATGCAGCAGTGCAAAAACTATTTGATCAGCACCTTATAAAATATCAATTAGCTGAGAAGGGCGGAACGGGAAAAGGGTTTAATTTTTTTAATGGGGAGGAAGAAAACTTCAACTTTGCATCTAATGATATAATCTTAAATGCCGCCCAACCAAAATCAGCCTTGGTAAAGGTGCTTTTTGAGTCAAAAACAAAATTGAGTGATTCGGTTACTTACGACATCACCGCTTGGGCGCTACCTTATGCAATGGGATTAGAAACGTATGGGTTGAATAACAAACCGGAAGAAAATATCAATGGTGCTTCGTTAGAAGACACTCAAAAAGCGATAGAAAAAGATAGCGTTTATGCTTATTTACTTCCGTGGCAGGATGGCTCGAGTGTAAAAATACTTGCTCAATTATTGAAGAAAAAAGTCAATGTCCGATTCAGTGAAGAGCCATTCCAATTGGAAGGTAAATCTTATGGAAGAGGAACAATTGTGGTAAATAAAGGGGAAAATAATCATTTAAAGAACATTCAATCCACTATTGCAAGTATATCTAAATCTTCTACAATGCCTTTGACCCCGGTAAAAAGCGGAATGGTAAGTAAAGGTAAAGATTTAGGTTCAGGAAGTTTCAAATATATCATAGCTCCTAAAGTAGCCTTATTTACTGGAGATGACCTATCAGCCAATTCGGTTGGTGAAATATGGCATTTATTCGATTATACTTTTGAATACCCATTGCATCGCTTGCCTACCAGTGCAATTGATGAACTTGAAGATTATGACGTGGCCATTTTTCCGGAAGGAAGATATAGCAAGATTTTTTCAGAAAGCAACCTTGAGAAGTTACAGCAATGGATTAAAAACGGTGGTAAAGCCGTATTTATAAATAGTGCCGCCCAATATTTAGCTGGTAAATCAGGATGGGGAGTAGAACAACAAAAAAAGGAAGAGCTGGAAAAATCAGAGGCTGAGCAGAAAGCTGAAAAGCTTAAAACATATGCCGATCGTGAGCGGGACGCAGCGAGTAAGCGAATAATTGGCAGCATTTATAAAGTTTCGATGGATAATACGCACCCATTGGCTATGGGGTACGAGTCTACT
This sequence comes from uncultured Roseivirgaceae bacterium, assembly GCA_964592475.1. Taxonomy (GTDB): domain Bacteria; phylum Bacteroidota; class Bacteroidia; order Cytophagales; family Cyclobacteriaceae; genus CAZQEZ01. The sequence continues at coordinate 2,532 of CAZQEZ010000036.1, read as the reverse complement.
TATTTTACCCTAAAAAGTACCAGCCAAAGCTATACTTTAATGGAAAAAGCATGGAACGTGGGATGGTTGGATGGTGTTGCCAAACCAGTAAGTGGCTTTGCCGGAGCCGAAGTAGCACCTAAACCTGAAGATAGTTTGATAATGGGAGTAAAACCAATAGGTTCCGGTCAGGCTATATACTTCATGGACAATCCCATATTTCGCTTGTTTTGGCGTAATGGCTTTTTAGTAATCGGAAATGCTGTTTTTTTAGTAAAATAACTAAAGTTTCGCACCTTAAAAATTAAAATAAAATTCCTTAAAATCCCCTCTTGAGAGGGGCCAGGGGAGTGTTTATCAAAAGATTATTTTATTTTAATTTTTAAAATCGTGTTGTAACCCCATGTGGGTAAAACCGAGCTTTAATTCGAAACAAAAATGGAAATGAAAAGCTATGAAATTTCATCTTCATTTTTTTCTTGAAGTGCTTTCTCAACATCTCCTTGATTGTAGCCCCATATTTTTAGTAAAATATACCCGAATAGCATACCGCCTAAATGTGCAAAATTGGCAATAGAAGTAGTTTCACCAAATACCCCGCGATACAATTCGAATAAGCCAATAAATATCACAAAATATTTTGCTTTCATCGGAATGAAAAAGAATAATAATATCAGCATATTGGGGAAAAACATACCAAATGCCAACAAAAGGCCAAAAATGGCTCCGGAGGCTCCAACTGTTGGTCGGTTAACCACCTCCTGGTAATAATTAATTACTAATTCTATTGATTTTTCTTCTGCACGTGAAGCATTAGGATTTTCCTGCCATTTGTTTTGCAAACTGTCATATGCTTCATATCGTTGAGCCATGGCCTGGGGCATATTTTCTAACAACGGTGTAATATGCTCTTCTTTAAAATCAGCATATTCTTGCAAACTGGGATTATCCGCATATTGCTGTACTTCTTCTTTAAGGTTATCTAATCGAATGGTAGTGGTACCCATATGCAATCCAGCTGCACCCAAACCAGTGACGAAGTAAAAAATCAAAAATCTTTTTGGCCCCCAAACACCTTCCAGTACACTACCAAACATCCACAGCACAAACATATTAAGACCAATATGCAAGACACTCCCATGCATAAATATATGGGTTATCAATTGAAAGAACTGAAATTTATCTGATCGCGGATGATAAAGCGATAGAGAACTAAAGAATTCTCTGCTAAGCAATTGGGTGGTTTGTGAGAAATAAAAGAGCCCGAAAACTACTACATTAATAGCTATTAATATTTTTATAGTTTTAGAACTATAGCGCATTAAGTTTCTTCTGTGATCTTGAGAAGCCAAAATTTAAAAATTTATGATGTGTAAAATCTAAAGTACATTCAATAAACTTTACCGGAGGTAGCTTTGTTCAGTTCAGAAGTACGAGAAGATTTATTGACGGAAATTTGCTTTGCTTTAAAAATTACTTCTACCCGACGGTTTTGAGCTCTTCCTGCTGCTTGTACATTACTTTGCAGCGGTTGAGTTTCACCAAAAAAACGAACAACAATATCTTCGTTGGCCAACCCCAACAGTATCAATTCTTCCTTCACACTTTCAGCCCTCCTTCTCGATAGTTCTATGTTATAATCTGTGCTACCAATACTATCGGTATGACCTCTTAATTCGAGTAAGAGTTTTTTATTTTTATACCGATCAGCTATTTTATTTAGCTGTTGCGAGTAATGCTGCCGGGTGTAATAAGAGTCAAATTCGAAATAAACGATTTCAGGTTCAAATTCAGGTTTGATAGATACTACCGGCACTTCATTTTCTTTATATTCTAGCATTCCTGATTTTTCTCTACTAGCTATTAGCTGTGGCAATACATTATTATTTTTAAAGGGGTTTTTAAGCTTTACCACTTTTTCCCCAAAGCTTTGAAAAGATCCACCTTCCAATAAAACTCCCGAATCCAATATACCATCAGAAACATCAGCTATAGCCAACTTAATATGGTAAATCTTACCAGGTATTACCTTGCAAGAAGCGGTGAGCAATACAGTAAACCCATCATATTGAATATCGTATTTCGGTAAATTTTTATTTTTACCGAAATATTTATTTTCTATAACTTTTCCCGTACGTTCATCCCAAATAAATCGATCATAATTACTTTTAAAATCGTTATCCCGATAGTACCTTCTATTTTTCTTATGATTTACATTGTTAATGGTTATAGGAATTTCAGTCTCTGGAATTCTGGCAAGATTTACATCATTTAAACCTGGTCCATTAATAAAAAATGCAAATACATCATTATATTTAGAACCCACATATTCCTGATATTCTTCCGAACCGAATACATACCTGAAAGTCAAATTTTCGCTAGTAGTAACAAAGTCAAACTCAAGCACAGCCGCATCAAAAGTTTTACCTGCAGTGATGTTATTAAGATCAGCATCTCCCAAAGTACCGCTAGCCCACCCTTTAAAAGTACTTCGATTAGGGCCTTTTAAATAAAACGCGCTGCCAGAGGTAAGTATAATGCCTTTTTTAATGG
>CAZQEZ010000035.1:28493-34643 GCA_964592475.1 uncultured Roseivirgaceae bacterium | reverse complement strand
TAACTTCTTTAGGCAAAAGGACGACAAAGATAGAAAGATATACCTGGGTTATCAAGTACTAAATCCGTTTTTTTTAAAAAAATTATAACCATCTGTAATTAAGCATTTAGCTAGCCATTTAATTCATTAGGCTATCAAATTTTATTAACTTTGCACCTGTTTTTAATAAATGATAAGCTAAATTTATTTTTAAAAGTAAAATAATTATCGAATGACCAAAATCCGAATTGGGATAATTGGAGCCACTGGATATACAGGCTCAGAGTTAGTACGGCTTCTACATTTACATCCTCATGTAGATATTCAGGTAATAACATCAGAGAGTAAGGCTGGGAAAAGTTTTTCAGAAGTACATAAAGCCTTCACGGGTTATTACGATATGGAGCTTCAACCATTGGCAAAGTTAAATGAATATGATATTGATTTAGCTTTTTTGGCTTTACCTCATGGTGTATCGATGAAATTTATATCTGAAAATCAGAATAAAAATTTTAAAACAATAGACTTATCCGGAGATTTTAGACTTAAGAGTGCCGATGTATATAAAAAATGGTATGGTCAGGATCACATTTTTCCAAAAGCATTTGAGAATAAAGTATATGGTTTGCCAGAACTATATGAGAAAGAAATAAAGGATGCCACGTTAGTTGCAAATCCGGGATGTTACCCTACGAGTTCTATTTTATCTATTTATCCTTTAATAAAACACGATATAATTACGCCAGAAATTATTATAGATGCCAAATCTGGCACTACCGGAGCTGGTATTTCACCAAAATCAATTACCCTCTTTGGTAATGTAAATGATAATTTTAAACCCTACGGCTTAAAGAGTCATAGGCATACCATAGAGATTGAAGAAAATTTATCGATAAATAATCAACAACCGATTATCCAATTCACCCCTCATTTATTACCTATTGATCGGGGTATTATTGCAACAGGCTACAGCAGACCTATAAAGTCAATATCTGATCAAGAATTAAATGAAATATATGAGGAAACTTATAAGAACACTCCATTTGTAAGAATAAGAAAAGAGCCGCCTGCTGTTAAAGAAGTAAGGGGGACTAATCTATGTGATGTTTTTGTAACCCATGACGAACGCACTAATAGAATAATAACTGTAGGAGCCATTGACAATTTAGTTAAAGGAGCTTCCGGACAAGCGATACAAAACATGAATATTATGTTTGATTTACCTCAAGATACAGGATTGCAACATTTAGCTTTGATACCATGACAATGATTAAGAATATTACTAATGTAAAAGGTATAACTTGCTGGGGAGCCCACACTGGTGTAAAATCAATGCGCAGGGATTTAGCAATCATTTTTTCAGATGTACCTGCCAGTGTTGCTGCAACATTTACAAAAAACAAAGTTGTAGCTGAGCCCATTAAAGTTTCACAAAAAAACATAAAAGATGGTAAAGCACAAGCCATTGTAATAAATTCGGGAAATGCCAATGCCTGTACCGGAGAGCAAGGGCGCCAAGGAGCAGAAGCTATGGTAGATATCATGGCCCAGGAACTTAATATTAAAAGGGAGCTGGTGTTAGTGGCATCCACCGGATTAATTGGTGAACCCTTTCCTACGGAAGACATAGTAAAGGGAATAAAAGAAAATGTAAAAAAACTTACTAATAAATCTCACGCCGGCTCTTTTGTAGCTAATGCTATTTTGACTACCGATACTTTTGCCAAAGAAGGGTATATCAATTTCAGTATTGGCAATAAGGAAATAAATATGGCGGGTGTGGCTAAGGGATCAGGAATGATTCACCCTAACATGGGAACAATGCTTTCTTTTATTGTGACAGATGCTGCCATAGCTCCAAAAATTTTAGACAAGATAGTGAAAAAATCTGTTGAAAAATCATTCAATATGATAACGGTAGATGGTGACACCTCTACCAATGATATGGTAGCTGTACTAGCCAATGGATTAGCAGAAAATAAGGAAATTACCAGTGAAAATGATGAAGGATATGTAGAATTTGAGAAGCATTTGCAGGAAATGATGATACATTTAGCCAAGCAAATTGTTTCTGATGGTGAAGGAGCATCTAAATTTATTCAATATGAGGTAGTTAATGCTCCGGATGAGGTAACTGCTAGAACATTGGTACGTAAGATTTCAGATTCAAACCTGGTAAAGACAGCCATGTTTGGTAGAGACCCTAACTGGGGTAGAATAATTTGTGCTGCAGGAAATGCAGGTTTGCCATTTGACTACCAAAGTGTAGACCTATACATCGGTAGTGAAGAAGAACAAGTGCAGGTATTAAATAATGGTCAGCCTTCAGGTTTTGATAAAAACTATCTTAAAAAGCTGCTGCGCGATTCACATGTATTTATAAAATTAGATATGAAAAATGGCAAAGCTAATGGTATGGGCTGGGGAGCTGATTTAACCACTGATTATGTTTTATTCAATTCGGTATATACAACTTAAATATTTTCTGAAACAATATAAGCAGATGCCCAGGCTGCTTGAAAATTGAAACCGCCTGTGACTGCATCAATATCTAAAACCTCACCCGCAAAGTAAAGCCCCGGAAAAGCTTTGCTTTGCATGGTTTTCAAATCAATCTCTCTTAATTTTACTCCTCCGCAAGTCACAAACTCTTCTTTGAATGTACTTTTACCATTTACTTCAAATAATGCATTACATAGCTGTTCAATGAGTGGATTAATTTGTTTTTTACCCACATCTTCCCATCTCATAGTTTCTATTTTTAGAAAATCACATAATTGTTGCCAGTATCTTTTGGGCAAATTAAAATGTGTACGGGTTGAAAGTAATTGTTTGGGATTTGAGTTTTTATAATCAACAAAGTAATTCCTTATCTCTTCTTGCGAATGTTGAGGAATAAAATTGACAAGTAAATTGAATACATATTTTTTTGTGGCTAACTCTCGAGCAGCAAATGCAGACAATTTTAAAACCGCCGGACCGCTTAAACCCCAATGGGTAATCAAAAGAGGACCATCGGTTTGCACTTTAGTGCCTGCAATCCGGGTTTGCACCAAATCAAATGAAATCCCTTGTAGTTCTTTAATTCTTGGATCATCTATATTGAAAGTGAATAGCGATGGCACTGGCGCCTCAATATTTATAGCTATCTTCTCTAAAAACTTCCACATACGTGGCAGATTACCAGTAGCTATAATAATTTTTTTTGCAGCAAAAGTATCTTTGTTAGTTAAGACCTGCCAGCTATCCTCCAACTTAGAGAATGACAAAACTTCGCGAGAGGTTATAATTTTTATTCCATACTTTTTACATTCGGTCAAGAAGCAGTCAATAATGGTTTGAGAATTATTGCTAATCGGGAAAATTCTATTATCAGGTTCAGTTTTTAATTTAACGCCTCTTTGAGCAAACCAATCAATAGTTTGTTGAGGGCCAAATTGTTCAAACATTTTTTGAAGTTTCTTACCTCCTCTTGGATAGTTTTTTACCAATTGAGAGGGGTAAAAACAAGCATTTGTAACATTGCATCTGCCCCCACCAGAAATTTTAACTTTACTAAGTACTTTATTGGTTTTTTCTATGATAGTTACTTCATATTCTGGGTGCTTTTCTGCAATATTCACGGCGCTAAAAAAGCCAGCAGCACCTCCACCAATTATTATAATTTTATTTTTATACATTAAAAAGTTAATTCTCTGGCTTAAAATCCAAAGCAGCAGAATTTAAACAGTAACGAAGACCGGTTGGCCGGGGACCATCATTAAAAACATGACCCAGGTGACCTCCACAGCGGGCACAAAGAACTTCAGTTCTTACCATCCCAATGCTTCTGTCTTCTTTTGCAACTATTTTATCTTCACTAATGGGTGCGTAAAAGCTAGGCCATCCAGTGCCTGATTCAAACTTGGTTTCTGAGCTAAACATTTCATGATCACAACCAGCGCATATATAAACCCCTTCTTCCTTATTGTCATATAAATCACCGGTAAATGCTCTTTCCGTGCCTTTTTCCCGTAGCACATGAAATTCCTTGTCACTTAAAACTTCTTTCCATTCTGCCTCTGATTTTTGTACCGGATAATTATTCATATTGTTTTCACTTTTTCTTGTTTGATTTTGCGCATTGCAATTTGATAAACCGAATGCAATAAATAGTATAAATAAATATTTCATGCTTTATTAAATTAATAGTTTTCTTTTATAACTTGTTTTGCGCAAGGATTGTATATACAATAAATAAGCCAAAAATGTTGTTGCTGTATTTGTTATTTTTAAATTATTATTGCAAATAGTCTATCAAAAAAATATTTATGAAAAATTTTTTACTCACTCTATTAATTTTATATACCTTTAGCGCCGCCAACAGCCAGTTGCGTGTTAATTATGATATACAGGAAAAGTATGAAAAACAGATTTTCGATATTCCCATGAGAGATGGGGTAACTTTGCACACCATTGTTTATTCACCCAAAAAAAAGAAAGAAAAACACCCGTTTTTATTGATGCGTACTTGCTACAGTATAGACCCCTACGAAGCAGAAGTATTTAAATCATCCCTGGGTCCCAATCCATTTTTACAAGCTGAAGGCTATATTTTTGTTTATCAAGATGTGCGAGGGCGTTATATGTCGGATGGTGAATTTACAAACATGACACCTAATATCCCTGGCAATAAGCATAAAAAAACGGTTGATGAAAGTTCAGACACATGGGATACTATTGAATGGCTAATAAAAAATATTAAAAACAATAATGGCAAAGTTGGGATCTATGGCACATCCTATCCTGGTTTTTACGCTGCCGCTTCACTGCCCGATGCACATCCGGCTCTTAAAGCCGCTTCGCCACAAGCACCAATAGCCGACTTTTATTTTGACGATTTTCATCATAATGGAGCATTTATCCAGGCTTATTTACCTATTTATCCTGTTTTTGGTTACCAAAAAAATAGCCAAACCACCAATAGCTGGTACGCTGACAAATTTATTGAAGGTGATTATGAAGATGGCTATCAGTATCATTTGGAGCTTGGACCATTAAAAAATGTAGCTCAAAATGTGTATCCCGAAAATTTTTTCTGGCGTGAAACTATAGAACACCCTAATTATGATGAGTATTGGCAAAAAAGAAATATTTTACCTCATTTAGAAAATGTGAAACCTGCTGTTTTGGTAGTTGGTGGTTGGTTTGATGCTGAGGATTTATATGGGCCTTTGAATATTTATAAAACCATTGAAAAAAGTGGGAAAAATTTTAGTAGCTTAATCATGGGACCTTGGAGCCATGGTGACTGGCACAGGAAGCAAGGAGAGCAAAAAATAAATCACATTAACTTTGGCGATAGCATAAGCAATTTCTTTCAAAAAAATATTGAAACACCTTTTTTTAATTACTTTTTGAAAGATAAAGGAGAGCTAAGCTTACCAGAGGCGTGGTTATTTGATACAGGTGATTATACCTGGCAAGCCTTTGAACAGTGGCCTTCGCCAAAACTCCAGCCTGTAACGCTGTATTTTCATAAAAATGAAAAATTAAGTATGCAAACTTTAGGTAGTGCCAATGATGAGTTTCAATACCTAAGCGACCCGGCTAAACCCATACCTTATACCAGTGAAATTGAACCATTGGTGTATACGCCTCGTCGCTATATGACTGATGACCAGAGATATGCAAGCCGAAGACCTGACGTGCTTACCTTTGCAACAGAACCACTGAAGGAAGACATTACTGTAGGCGGTGAAATTTCTGCTCGGCTTCAAGTTGCTACTTCAGCTACCGATATGGATGTGGTGGTAAAAATCATTGATGAGTATCCTGCAAAACTAATGCACAATCCTAAAGCTCCGGATTATGTAACCATGCAAGGCTATCAAATGCTGGTAAGAAGCGAAATGTTTCGTGCTAGATTTAGGAATAGCTTTGAAAAGCCTGAACCATTTGTACCTAACCAAAAGACTTCAGTTACAATACCCTTACAAGACGTTTTACATACTTTTAAAAAGGGGCATCGTATCATGGTACAAATTCATAGCACCTGGTTTCCTTTAATGGATCGCAACCCCCAAAATTACGTTGAGAATATATTTAACGCGGATGAAGAAGATTTCACCAAAGCTACTATTACACTATTTGGAGATAGCAAAATAGAGATTAATTCCCTAAAATGATAAG
>CAZQEZ010000035.1:0-28393 GCA_964592475.1 uncultured Roseivirgaceae bacterium | reverse complement strand
TAAAATGATAAGCCAGAAGGTAATTAATAAAACTATTTTTCCAATAGTTCCCTGGCATTTTCAAGGGCAATAGTAGAGGGTTTATCACCACCAATCATTTTGGCAATTTCTTCTATTCTTTCTTTCTTCTGTAAAAGCTTAATTTTACTTACGGTTTTGCTAGTTTGAGTATCTTTGAATACGAAATAATGCTGCTCACCTTTGGCTGCTATCTGAGGCAGGTGTGTTATTACTAATACCTGATGATTGCTGGCCATAGACTCCATCATTTTCACCATTTTCAAAGCTATTTCTCCTGAAATTCCCGTATCAATTTCATCAAAAACAATAGTAGGCATAGCAGTTTTGTCTGCCAGTACGTATTTAACGCAAAACATCAAACGAGCAAACTCTCCTCCCGAGGCCACATTTTTTAACGACTGTGGACGAACTCCTTTATTTGCACTGAATCGTAAATTTATTTCATCGATGCCGGTATGAGTAGGTTCTTTTAAGTCATGTTCAACTTGTAACGTAGCATCGGGCATGCCTAGATCTTTTAATAGTTCCTTCATCTGGGAGGTCAACTTATCAAAAGTTTTATTTCTTGCGGTACTTAATTGATTGGCCTCAGCCATCAGCCCTGCTTTTAACTTTTGTAAAGCGTCATTTCTGGCTTTTAATTCATCGTCCAGGTTGATGGTTTTACTTACTTTTTCAGCAAGAGTTTCTTGTATCTTTATTAAAGCATCAATATTATTTACCTGGTGCTTTTGCTGTAATTGATAAATATTGCTCAACCTGTTTTGAGTATATTCAAGTTTGGCGGGATCAACATCCACATTCATTTCTTCATTTTCTAATTCGGAAGCTATGTCCCTTAGTTCAATTAAGCAACTTTCTGCTCTTTCTGCCAGAGAACTATATTTATCTGATAATCTACTCAACTGATTTAATACCTGAATTCCTTGAGACAGATTTTTTGCTGCCGATGATTCATCCTGATCAAAAAAATGTAAAATATGATTTAGTTTTGACTTAATTTCTTCAGCATTTTCCAGAATATTTAATTCTTCTTCTAGCCTTTCCTGCTCATCCGGCTGTAATTCTAGCTTTTCTAATTCATCCAGTAAAAACGCGTTGTAATCAGCTTCCTTCTTTAAATTAGCAGCTTCACTTTCCAGACTTTTAAATTCTTTTTGCGCGCTTTTAAAATTATAATAGGCAGCTTCATATTTTTTTAGTTGTATTTGGGTACCGGCAAAAGCATCGATAATCGATAACTGGTAATCATTGGAAGCTAGCTGTAAGGTATCATGTTGAGAATGAACATCCATTAGATTACTACCCAATTCTTTTAGGATATCTAGGGTGACGGGCAAATCATTTACGAAAGCGCGTGACTTACCATTTGGGTTTATTTCTCTTCTTATAATTGTTTGCTGACTATAATCAAGATCATGAATATCAAAAAATAGTTTTAAATCATATTCTTTTAAATCAAATGTGCCTTCAACCACACATTTTTCATTTTCATTATAAAGGGCTTTTGTGTCTGCCCGATTGCCCAACAAAAGTCCAACAGCACCAACCATAATAGACTTGCCAGCACCTGTTTCGCCAGTTATAATATTCAATTTAGCAGCAGGATTCATTTCCAAATGCTGTATAAGGGCATAATTTTTTATAACCAGATGTTGAAGCATACTTACAACTCTTTATCAACTATTATTTCAGCTATTTGTGCTTGCTCGAAATCATGGCGAATATTTCGCATGTCAATCGCAAATAACTTATCATTCACCATTTTTTTCAAATTTAAATAATGAACAGGGCCATCCTGTAATACAACAGTAATCTTTTCACCGATTAGCTGAGGCAATATTTTTTTTATTTGCTCAGGCAAATAATATCTTTTTTGAAGTTTAGTCATGACATATTAAAAACCAAAAATAGGAAAAAGATAGGAGATTGGATGAGTAAATTGATTTTTGTTATTGATAGGGCGAATTGAAAGGCAAGCTATTTTAGTGGTAAGAAAATTTTAACCTATAAAAATTTAGCTGCTTTAGTTTCTTAAATTAACCACCTTGTAAAATTTGCTGATAATCATCAGCTTTAGTTGGATCCACTTCTATTAATATTTCATACGCTTGACGACGAACGTTTATGTCACCTTCTGAAAAAATATTTATCAACTCATTGGATTTTGCATACATAAAAAGAATAATCAAAAAACTATTCTGTCTAGATTGATAAGCAGTTTGCAGTTTTTCCAAAACCTCTAAAATAGTTGCCCTGGCTTCATCGGGGTTAGATAGAAACTTATCTAATCCCAACCGGTGATACTGATAAAACCCTTCGCGTAGATCGCGAAATTGCGGATTCATTAGATTTTCAATTAACCAATACCTGTTTCTTGGTGGATTGACAAACTGTTGCCAACCTGATCTACCGGTTTGTTGTGCATTGTTTACAATAGTGAAAGCCTGTTCGTAATATGGTGTGCCACCCAGTTTTGCAAAAGAGTCATAGTCCATGGCTATTATCATGTATGCGTAGTAGGCTAGTATAGATGTGATATTATTAGTAAAATTATTGATATTAAAATCTAAGGGTTGTGATTCAGTATATTCAAATTGCCAATCCTGATCGGCATAATTTTGAGTTAAAGCCAATAAACTTGTTTCAAGATTGGTATTATAAACAGGTCGTACAGATTGAATTTGAACAGTAGCTAAAAAGCTTCCTACCGATGGTTGCCTTTTAATACCTATTATCATTTGGCATCGTATCCGTTCTTCTGGCTCAAAATTATTATCGGTCCATTTTCTGTTATTTAAAAATTGTGAAAAAGCAGTTTCCATATCAGTGAAAATCCTACGCTCCTGATTTTCAACCATATCAGCATTTACAATTACGGAACAGTTAAGTTCCTGAGCAGATAAACCCGCAATTATAAAAATAGATATAAATAAGGTTGCTACAAATTTTTTCATTTTATCAAGCCAATGATTTCTTTTACAATGTCTTTCGCAACACTGTTCTTATCTTTCAACTCAAAATCCTTAATTTTATTATTTTTATCTATAATCTTGATCTTATTTGTATCATGAGCAAAGCCTGCACCTGCATCATTTAAAGAATTAAGCACTATAAGGTCAAAATTCTTTTTCTTTAATTTGAGATACGCGTTATCAAGTTCGTTTTCTGTTTCAAGTGCAAAGCCAATATTAATTTGATCAGCTTGCTTTTCTTTGCCACAGGCCATTGCAATGTCAATATTTTTTTCCAGCGCTATTTCAAGGTTTTCCATGCCCTTTTTTATTTTTTGTTTAAAAGGCTGCGCAGGTTTATAATCTGCAACTGCAGCAGCAAAAACGTTTAATTTAGTTTTGAAAAAAACTTTTTTGCAAGCCTGATACATTTCATCAGCACTGGAAACATTAGAAATATTGATATTGGGATGGTGCAAATTAAGATTAGTTGGGCCACTAATTAAATGAACCTGTGCTCCGGCATCGGCTAGCTGGGTAGCTATTGCATATCCCATTTTACCAGAGGAGTGATTGCCCAGATAACGAACCGGATCAAGTGCTTCATGAGTAGGCCCTGCCGTAACCATTACTTCAATGCCTGCCAAAGGTTGCCGGTGTAAAAAAATTTTATTTACTTCCGCCAGTATCTCTTCGGGCTCTAGCATTCTTCCCTCTCCGGTGAGGCCGCTAGCTAACTCGCCATAACCAGAGGCAAGCACATGATTACCAAAAGATTGTAATGTTTGCAAATTTTTTCGGGTAGCAGGATGCTGAAACATGTCCAAATCCATAGCAGGTGCCAGCATTACAGGACAACGGGCAGAAAGGTAAACCGCGGTAAGTAAATTATTGCAAATGCCATTGGCCATAGAAGCCATTGTATTGGCGCTTAATGGTGCAATTAAAAATAAGTCTGCCCAGAGGCCAAGTTCTACATGACTTTGCCATTCACCAGTTTCCCTTTTGTAGAAATCCAATAAAACAGGATTTTTGGAAAGTGTAGATAACGTGAGAGGGGTAATAAAATGAGAAGCGGCCTTTGTCATAATTAATTTAACTTCAGCCCCTTCTTTAACAAGTAATCTGGTAAGCAATGCACTTTTGTAAGCTGCAATGCTACCACACACGCCCAGTAGTATTTTTTTGCCCCGGAGCATGTTTGTATTTTTTATTCTTCCGATTCCGGCTTGCGATACATAATTTTACCTTCCAGAAACTCTTCTGTAGCCAAAGTTGTTGGTTTTGGCATTCTTTCGTAAAACTTTGATATTTCAATTTGTTCACGATTTTCAAATACCTCTTCCAAATTATCCACGGTAGATGCAAACTCGGCCAATTTTTGATTTAGTTCTTCTTTCATTTTGCTGCTAATTTGCCGAGCTCTTTTTGAAATAATTGCTACCGATTCGTAAAGGTTTTCAGTTGGCTCTGCCAATTTATCAGTGTTTCTGGTTACTATTGATGGATTTACTGCCATATTAATATTTATGTTTAAGAATTACTTTCTTTAATTTTTGCTAAATCATTGATGATGTCGGCATATATCTTTTCGGCATCTCGACTGTACTTACTTTGTGTGTAGCGATCTATAAATTGCTCATAAAATTCTTTTGCCTCTAATAGCCTTTCTTGCTGTTTGGAGCGTATACTATTGGATGCATATTTATATTGCGCTTCAATTAAAAGATAACTTGCTGCCTCGTTCTTATCAGAATCGGGAAAATCTTTGCGAAAACTTTCAAAAGCAACTACAGAAGCTTTCAAACGATTAAGCTTATAATATTGTTCCGCCTTCTCGAAAGCTTTGCGTTCAAGTTTAGCCTGCAATTGATCGATTATATCATTGGCCTGCATTACATATTCGCTTGTTGGAAACAGGTTGATAAAATTTTGAATTGCATTTATAGCTTCTACCGTTTCGGTTTGATCCAAATTATACCGGGGAGATTCTTTATACAGTGAAAAGGCATGCATAAACAAAGCTTCTTCGGCATACTCACTTCTGCGATAAGTAGTAAAGAAGGTTTCAAAATAATGAGCGGCAAGCAGATAATTGCTCTGCTTAAAGTGGGCATTGGCAAAAAAGAATTGAGCCTTTTCTGCTTTTGCAGAACCAATTATCAAAGGCAATACCTCTTCAAATAAGATAGCTGCACGATAATAATCTTCCTCTTCATAATACTTCATGGCAGCCTCATATTTGAGGTCGGCATCATTGCTTTTTTGTATCTTTCTAAACTCACTACAGCCAAAAAGCAACAGCACTACCACCACTAAACTTACATGTCTTAACATTCTTTTTTGCATAATGGGTTGCAAAGATAGGTTACTGATATATATTTTACAATTTAAATAGTTTAAACAATCTCTATCTGGTAATTATTGTGATCGTTTACGCAGTTCAGCACCTCTATCCTTATTTTCATTCATTTTTTCTTGTATTTTTTTCGTACGATCTATCACTTGCTCTACTTGGCTGCCATCTTTTATTTCTGACTCATCGTAATTTTCTCTAACCAGTTTCTCTCTCAACTTATCACGTTGGGGTCGTTCTTTGGTTCTCCAAACAAAGCCTTTAAGCCTACGGCTAGATTCATTTAATTCGTGTGGAGGAATAAATGCTGCCTCCGGTTTTGTATAAAAATAAGCTTGATCGAAACCTGCATCTTTAAATGTCATTTTCATGCGGCTTGCTAATGTTTTATTAACTCCTATAGTTGCTGTTTCTTCGTCATTTAATGCATAAAGCAAGCTCTCGGCATTTCCATAAACCAGCAATCTATCAATTTTACTTATTTTAAAATAAGCGGTCATCTCCCGACCCTTTATCTGATTGGGGTTGTTGAGCGTATCTCTGGTAATCAAAAAAGAATTTACTTTCATTCTTAGTTCTTTTAACCCTTTGCCGCTTATTAGCATCGCAATAGAATCAGCCTCAATCTGTGTCTTATCATACCAGAGCACCGGATCCTGGTAAAAATTAATGACAGAATCGGCCAGCATATAAGCCATAGAATCAGCGATGCCCTGTAAATCAGTTTTATAGATACGTACATTGTGATAGGCCAGCATGCGTTCTTCAGCTTCAATTTCACTTTCGATAGAAACAAGTGTATCGGCCAATAAGAATAGCGTATCATTGTCATCCGCTATGAATTTTTGCATCATTGGCTCACCATAAATTTTGGTTAGCCCCTGTTCACGCCAATAACGTCCGTTTTCGCCGGTAATCAACACGTCTTCCTCTTTAGAAATCATGCGCACGTTTTTAGTAGCTGAATAAAATTTATTAATATCATCTGAATACAATTCATCACCCGCTATGATGTAGGAAGGGGTTTCAATAGTAGCCTTGCCAAAGCTGGTTTGCTTGGCCTCTGTTTCATAGCGGCCTCCTGCCTGGGCACGAATTACGGTACTATCTTCCCGGGAAATGATCGTGGTGGGACCCTTGAAAATTGCTATTTTGGCAGCAGTGTTGTACTGCAATGTATCGGAATATAGAAAGTATTCAGGATTTACCAGCTCCACATCATTTTTAAAGGCCGCTAATTTCTGATTGGTAAAATATTGCCCTATTTCACTGGTAAGCGTATTTCTTTCATCTACCAGCTTTCCATTTCGCAGATAGCTGGCCACGTTGTTCAGCATATCATATTTCAATGTATCGGAAGTAATAGTAAGGCCAGGATCCTGGTACTTGGCATTTTCTATCATGCGGGCCAGCTTGATGTTACCCTGGTAGGTCAGCTTTTTGCCAGTAACAATAATAGTATCCTGATGGACTACTTTAACGTTTGCATAAGCTTCAACTGAGTTTTGAGTACGAAACAAATAAGCAGAATCACAATAAATGAAAGTTTCTTTTTGTTGAAAAACTACACGGTTGGAAGCGCTACCTATAAATTTGATAAACCTTAAAGTATCGCCGCGCTCCCCGGTGGTAAGATAGTCGCCACCATTTACCAGCTTCACTGTATCTATTCTTGGCTGCTGAGCCATAGCCACTCCGGCAGTGAACATGAGTGCGAAGAATAATAAAAAACGTAATTTTGCTATCTTATGCATTTATATTTATTTTCGATCAAAACTACTTCAAATAATCAACATGCTAAAAGCACTGCAACAATTTAACAAAAAACATGCCCTTTTTAAGACAGACACTGACAAAGTACTTTTGGCTGTAAGCGGCGGTGTGGATTCTATGGTAATGTTGCATTTGATGGCTTCAACCGGAGTTGATATTGGTGTAGCTCATTGTAATTTTCAATTGAGGGGCGACTCGTCAGATGCTGATGAACAAATGGTATTAGCGTACTGCTATCAGCATAATTTACAAATTTTCAAGAAAAGCTTTGACACGAAAGCCTATGCTAAAGAAAAAAAGATATCAATTGAAATGGCTGCTCGAGAACTCCGATACCATTGGTTTGCCGAGCTAAGTAATACTCATCAATACACGAAAATAGCGACGGCTCATCATACAGGTGACGCACTGGAAACCACTATTTATAATTTATGTAAAGGTACCAGCATTACCGGATTACAGGGAATAAAGCCCAAGCGTGAAGATATAATAAGACCTTTACTTTTTGCCACCAG
Organism: uncultured Roseivirgaceae bacterium; assembly: GCA_964592475.1. Classification (GTDB taxonomy): domain Bacteria; phylum Bacteroidota; class Bacteroidia; order Cytophagales; family Cyclobacteriaceae; genus CAZQEZ01. Next base: position 20,774 of record CAZQEZ010000035.1, on the reverse strand, counting down.
GCAAATGATCGAAAACTATGCGCGGGAGCATGCAATATCATGGCGAACTGACGAATCGAACCTTGAAAGCCTCTATAGTAGAAACATGATAAGAAATAAGGTTGTGCCTTTGCTGAAGAAAATAAACCCCAGCTTGGAAAATACCAGTATCTATACGCTGGAGCGATTGCGGGCTACCGCCAGCCTGGTAGATGATACTGTGCGTGATTTATATGAAAGAGCGGTAGAACAAGTCAACAATGGCATAAAAATAAATATCCATGAATTACGGCAGGCAAAATATTCGCTATTGTTGCTGAGTGAAATATTAAATCGGTATGATTTTAATTATCAGCAGGTTAAACAAATAGATGCCTGTTTAAACTCAATACCTGGCAAGATTTTTTACAGTCGTCAATACCAGCTAACGGTAGATCGTGAGTGGCTGTTTTTAAATAGAAAAGATACCCAGGTAATGCAACATTATGAAATTAGTGATACTACATCGCGATTGGATATGCAAACAGGCAGCTTATTATTTAAGAAATATAACCGGCAGCAATTCGCGGTTAATACCCATAAAAATGTTGCTTCTGTTGACCTGGAGAAGATTCAATTTCCCATAGTGGTAAGACCATGGGAGCAAGGTGATAAATTTAAACCTTTGGGAATGCAAGGCCGTAAAAAGGTGAGCGATTTTTTAATAGACCAAAAAATTCCTCTGAACCTTAAAAATGAAATATATTTGCTGGAAAGTAAAAAGCAAGTGGTTTGGTTGATCAATCAAAGGCTTGATGAAAGATTTAAGATTACTGATAATACTCGAACCATTTTGGAAATAACTTATTTACCGTATGATTAATCCATTTAAAAAAACATACTCTGGCAAAGACCTCAAGCTTTTTAAATTTCTTTCGCAGGTAAAACTTTTCGAAAAATTGACTTTTGCAGAAATGAGTCATTTTGTTCCCTATTTATACCTTCGGCAATATAAGAAAGATGAGGTGGTTTTTTTTAGAGGTGACCCGGCCAACGCCCTTTATATTATTCGAAGTGGAAAAATAGGCCTAAGTCTTGATATTAAAGATCGCACTGAAACTTTGAAGATTTGCCTTAGTGAAGAAGCCTTTGGCGATAACTCCATGATCAATGACGCCAATAGAATATATAACGCTGTGTGTGAAAGCGAAAATGCAGAAATTTATGTTATTCCAAAGGTAAACATGTTTGAAATTTTTGCTGGTCAGCAGAAGATAAAAGGTAAAATGTTAATGTCTTTGGTAGAAATTTACAATGGGTTAACCAGCAACTTATTTAAATCCTATCGCAATTCGTTTGGCTTTTTCAACCTGGCACAAATATTTATTGACCCAAAAGATGAGGATGATGAAAATAATTTTAAGTAATACAAACAAATCATTAGCAAGCTACTCATAAAGCCAATTCATATTCCGGAATAATAAATTTTCATAATTTAGCTTAAAACTTAATCGATGCCACCGATCTAAACTTTTCATTTAGGTAAGGCGTTCTTTTTAGAGTATAATTTTTTAATAATTATCAAATTGATGAGATCGAGCAAAATACTAATTTTATTTCTAATTTTAATTACTCCTTTTGTTTCTCACGCGCAGCAAATTCTTGAAAATATACCAACCAGCATTAAATGGTACCAGGTAAACACTACCAACTTTAAAGTAATATATCAGGAAGACTACTCCGATCAAGCTCAATACATGGCCAATTTGCTGGAGACCTTATACGAACCTACCGCTAAATCACTGAATGAGAAGCCAAAAAAAATTCCAATTCTTTTACAAAATAGAAGTAGCATAAGCAATGGCTTTGTCTCCCTGGCCCCTCGTCGCTCAGAATTTTTCACTATGCCACCACAGGATTACAATTTTTTAGGTACCAATCAATGGCTGGAATTGCTGGCAGTACATGAGCTGCGCCATGTGGTACAATTCGACAAAAGTAAAACCGGCCTCACGGGACTTGCCTCTACGCTGCTGGGGCAGCAGGCACAAGCCGGACTGGCCAACCTGGGTGTACCAGCTTGGTTTTGGGAAGGTGATGCTGTTGGTATAGAAACAGGTTTGACACCTAGTGGGCGGGGCAGAATACCTAATTTCAGCCTGGTCTATCGAACCCATCTATTAGCAAAAGGAGGTTGGGATTACTCAAAGCAATATTTACGTTCTTTTCAGGATTTTGTACCTAATCATTATCTCACCGGTTACTACTTATCTACTTACGTGAGAAAATACCACGGTGCAGAAGCCTGGAGCAATATCACTGAAAAAACCTTTGCCTGGCCCATTCTACCCAATCGATTATCTTACCAAATGAAAAAAGAAACCGGTAAGAAATTAGATCCTACCTACAACGCTATGCAAGATGAACTCAAAACACTTTGGCAAGAGCAACAGAATCAATTGGAGTTAACCAATGCCAAAAGGCTCACCACCATTCCTGAAGATAGATTTACCGAATACATGTACCCTCAACCTTATAGCAATGGAATAATTACATTGATGAGAGGTATTGGGGATATTGTCACTTTCGTAAATGTATCCCCTGATGGTAAAATTGAAAAAGTCTTCATACCCGGCGTTTTCAATGACCCTGGCCAGCTTTCGGTAGCCAATGATAAAATAGTATGGAGCGAGTACGGCTTCAATGCCCGCTGGCGAGGAGTTAATTATTCGAATATAAAAACCTACGACCTAAAAACTGGTAAAGTTAAAAAACTTACTAAACGAGGCCGGTTTGCAGCGCCAGTACTTTCACCCGATGGTAGTAAAATAGCGGCTGTGCTTACTAGCAACGAACAGAAATATTATCTTGTAATAATGGATGCTGCTACCGGCAAAATACTTCATCAGCATAAAACACCTGAAGAAAATAACTTTATTTCAATGCCCAGATGGAGTGATACCGGAGATAAAATAGTAACCCTGGAACTACTGCAGGCCGGGCAAAAAAAAGTAATCGCTTTTGATTGGGAATCCGGAGACGTTGAAATTTTGATCCCCGCTTCTTCAGAAAATATTGGCCACCCCATCATTTACGACAATTATCTTCTTTATAATAGCCCTTTATCGGGAATTGACAATATCTATGCCAAGGATTTAGCTACAAATGAGAAATTTCAAATTACAAGTAGACCCTATGCCGCTTATAATCCAGCAGTATCTGCAGACGGCAAAACCTTGTATTTCAATGATTTTTCAGCAGAGGGAATGCACGTTTCACAAATGCCATTTAACCCTTCCAGTTGGACACCTATTGCCAAAGTAGAAGATTCAGAGATTAATTATCACCAGGTATGGGTAGACCAGGAAGAAAACCCGGAAATACTGGAAAATATTGCTGATAAAAATTATCCCGCAAGTCGCTACAGAAGGTTTTGGCATGTCATCAATCCACATAGCTGGGGACCAATACTTAGTACTACAGCCAACGAAATGGTGATAGGAGTAAATTCTAAAGATATACTAGGGACTACAGAGATATCAGGGGGTTATGAGTATAATGCAATTGAGCAAACAAGCAATTGGCGAGCACAACTGAGCTACCAGGCATTGTTCCCCATTTTAGATTTGTCTTACGAAAACAGAACGCAGCAATTTATCAACACCTTACAAGATGGAAGTTCGTTTCCGGTAAGATACCAACAAGATAATATAAATTTCGGGTTTCGAATTCCTTTAGCTCTTACTAATTCAAAATATTTTCAAAGCCTTAATATTTCTGCCTACAATCGATTTTTGATCAGAAGAAACCCCACTGCATCCAACCGAACAATAGAATTTAATGAAGAATCAAGGTCATCCAATATTTTAGAATACAACCTTAGTTTTAATAGTTTTTTGAAAACAAGCAAGCGAGATATAAGGCCCAAATGGGGAGGTAGATTGCTAACTAAATTTAGACACGCACCCCTGGATAAAGATTTTTCCACACAACAATTTGGCGCTGATGCACTTTTATTATTTCCCGGTTTATTTAAACATCATTCTATATTAACCAGAGGAGGTTATCAATTTGAAACCAGCCAACCAGGTTTTTACCCATTATCTGCTGCTATTCAATATCCCAGAGGTTATTTGTATCAAAGGTTTACCAATCTGTTTACTGGTAGCTTTGAATATGCTTTACCGCTATGGTATCCTGATTTTCACATTGGCAAATTAGCCAATTTTCAAAGATTTAAAACAAACCTTTTTTACGATTTTGGTTTGGGAGTAAACAATGGATTGAACAATTATTTCAATTCTGTAGGATTCGACTTTACTGCTGATATGAATTTTTTTAGATTGCTTCCATTAATGGAAGTTGGGATAAGAACAGCTTACGTACCTGAAAATCAATCATTTAGATATGACTTGATCTTAGGCTACGTAGGATTTTGACAGGAAATCAAAAAAAATACAAGATAAGTTCCTGATTTCAAATCATTATAATAGTTTCTGCAGTTATTATTATCTAAATCCAAATTAATAACTAAAAGGAAGAAGGTGTTAAAAACAAATTCCTTTGATATGACTTAGAATCGATTTAATTTTGAACTCAATTTTTTAGCAACACAATAAAATTTACACAAAATATATGGCTGAAGTTATTAGGATGCCCAAAATGAGTGACACCATGGAAGAAGGTGTTATTGCTGCATGGCACGTAAAAGTGGGCGATGAAATAAAATCAGGTGACATTATAGCTGAAGTAGAAACAGATAAAGCCACCATGGAATTGGAATCGTACGACGATGGTGTATTGCTACATATAGGTGTGCAAGAAAAAGATGCCGTACCTGTAGACGGTGTGATCGCCGTTTTAGGTGAAAAAGATGAAAATATAGATGACCTGCTAGGCGAATTAAAAAGTGACAGTAATGGCAGCACTGATAATAAAAAGGAAGAAAAGAAAGAAAAGAAAGAGGAGGGTGCACCGGCTTCAACAGAAACGGTAGATGATTCCGACATAGAAGCTACAGTAATATTGATGCCAAAAATGAGTGACACGATGACTGAGGGCACCATCGCATCCTGGCAAAAAAAGGAAGGAGATGAAGTATCGGCTGGTGACATTCTCGCTGAAATAGAAACTGATAAGGCCACTATGGAATTAGAAGCCTACGAAGGTGGTACGCTATTATATATTGGAGTTAAAGAAGGTGATTCAATAGATGTAGATGGTGTAATTGCAGTAATCGGTGAGAAAGGGGCCGATTATGAGAAGTTACTGCAAGCCCATAAACAAAAAGCAGCTGGTAAAGAAGAGAAGAAAGAAGAGCAGCCCTCCGGCGAGCGAAGTGCTGCCGAAGAAGCTGCAAGTTCATCAAAATCAGAAGAAAAAATAGCTCCCCAATATTCGCCATCTCGCTCTGAAGAAACCTTAGATAATGTAGATGGTGAACGGATAAAAGCTTCTCCACTGGCCAAAAGAATAGCCAAAGAAAAAGGATATGACATTACTAAAATAAAAGGAAGTGGAGAAAATGGCCGTATTGTAAAAAAAGATATCGAAAGCTATACTCCGCAACCTGAGGCACAAGCACCAGCACAAGAAAAAACTACACAACAACAGCCAACTTTCAAAATGCCTACTGTAGTAGGTGAAGAAAGCTATCAGGAAGAAAAAGTAACGCAAATGCGTAAAACTATTTCCAAAAGATTGGCTGAAAGCAAATACACTGCTCCTCATTTTTATCTTACCATGGAAATAAACATGGATAAAGCAGTGGAAGCGCGTAAAAGTATCAATGAATTTTCTCCGGTAAAGGTTTCTTTCAATGATATGATTTTAAAAGCTTCGGCTGCAGCATTACGTCAGCACCCGAAGATCAATTCTTCCTGGAGAGGAGACAAAATAAGATACAATGACCACATACATATAGGTGTGGCTGTAGCCGTAGATGAAGGACTGCTGGTACCAGTTGTTCGTTTTGCCGATAGTAAAACACTTGCCCATATTGCTGCAGAAGTAAAAGACTTGGGTAGTAAGGCTAAAAACAAGCAATTACAACCCAAGGATTGGGAAGGTAATACATTTTCTATTTCTAATCTGGGTATGTTTGGCATAGAAGAATTTACTGCCATTATAAACCCACCAGATAGCTGTATATTGGCAGTTGGTGGTATAAAACAAGCGCCAGTAGTGAAAGACGGGGAATTGACAGTAGGACACTTAATGAAAGTAACGCTTTCTTGCGACCATAGAGTAGTAGATGGTGCCTCGGGAGCAGCATTTCTAAAAACATTGAAAGATTTACTTGAAGATCCGGTAAGAATTTTAATCTAAATCAGAAAAGTCCTGTAATTAATAATTTACAGGACTTTTCTGATTTTTACATTTCATAAATATCATGCAAAAAATTAAATCAACCACTGTACTTGCTATTTTACATAATGGTCAAATAGCTATAGGAGCTGACGGACAAGCCACTATGGGCAATACAGTAGCTAAAAGTAATGTACGAAAAATACGCAAATTGCAAGATGGAAATATACTATCGGGTTTTGCCGGCTCTACAGCAGACGCGTTTACTTTAATGGAACGATTTGAAGAAAAGCTGAGTACCTACAGTGGCAACATGAAGCGTGCAGCTATTGAATTAGCTAAAGATTGGCGAATGGATAGGTTTTTACGTCGACTAGAAGCAATGATGATCGTGGCCAACAAAGAGGATATATTAATAATGTCAGGCACGGGAGACGTATTAGAGCCTGATAATCATATTGCTGCCATAGGCTCAGGTAGTATGTACGCACAATCTGCCGCCACTGCCTTAAAAAAGTACGCGCCACAATTATCAGCTGAAGAAATGGTAAAAGAAAGTTTAAATATTGCCGCTGATATTTGTATTTACACCAATCATAATATTGTGATTGAAAAACTTTAGCATAACAGTTCTTCATTTTTCGATTGAATAAACTAAAATAGTCTGAGGATTGATTGGCGCAATTAGTTAAAAAGGATAGGCAATTATTGGGCAAGATGTTTACACTACTCTACTCATTATGAATTTTGTTGATGTATCGCCGCCTTATCTTTATCAGCCGGTAATGAAAAATAGATCGTAGTTCCTCTGTTCTTTTCACTTTTAACCCATATTTTACCATTATGAGCAATAATGATCTTTTCTACTATAGATAAACCAAGCCCAGTCCCTTTGGCTGAGTTGTTCATATCTTTAGCCGAATTAGAAAAAGGTACAAACATTTTTTTTATTTGATCATCGCTCATACCTTCGCCCTCGTCTTTTACATATATTGTCACTACCTCTTTACTAGAAAAAACTCCTACTGAAATAGTAGTATTTATCGGCGAAAATTTAATAGCATTGTTTAGCAAGTTATCCATTACCTGCTTTATTCCACTTTCATCAATTGGTATTTCTTTTATCTTTTCAAATATCTCAAGCTTAATCCGAACATTTTTTTTAATCCCGGCAAACTCGTTAAGCTCAATAATTCCTTTAATAAGGCCTATGAGATCTACTGGTTTTTTGTTTAATATCAACTTACCTGATTCAATTCGTGCCATATCCAGCAGATCATTGAGTAGGTTCATACTGAAACTCCCGAGTGATTTTATTAAATTTAAAAATTGTGATTGCTGCTCATTAAGCTTTTCATGCATTTCATCTAATAAAAATTCACTTAATCGAATAATATTGCCAACCGGATTGCGCAGATCATGAGCTGCTGCATTTAAAAAGTGACTTTTTAGATCGTTAAGCTTTTTTAGTTCTGCATTTTTCTTATGCAATTCCCTTGATTTGTTGCTCAGTTCATTATTTAAATCAATTAATTCCAAACGTAAATTTTCGTATTCTTCTTTATTAAACTCACCAACTACTTCAATGCAATCTTCTACTTGATAAAAACGAAAATAAAAAGTTTCAGGCAAATCTGAAGTTGTTTGTAAGTTAAGCAAAACTTCTTCATTATCAGCTAAGACCTTAGACAAATTGATTTTTTCTTGAAAATCAAGAAAAATATCTTGAACATGTTTGCCTATTATTTGCTCTCCACAAAGCTTGATCGAAAATTTATTGGCGCTAATAATAATGCCTTGGTGATCTAATTTTAAAAATAAAAAAGATGAATGATTGGTAAGATAATCTAAAAGAAGTTGATTCATAAGTTTGATCCTTGTTCATTCAACAATAGTCTCAACTCATCAATTGAAGGCACGTATTTTATTTTAGGGTAATCTGCTAAAATATCTGTGGCTAAACACTTAAAAGCTTGTCCGCCAACTATTATTGGTAAATCAGGATAGTGCTCTTCAACTAATTTAATCACCTCCAACAGGCGAGGATAATTGGAATAAATAGCTAATGAAATAGCCAAAACATTAGGCTCTTGCTCAGCTATAAATCGAATCAGTTCATTAGAGGGGGTATTGGCACCTAAAAAATAAGTGTCCCAGCCTTCTATTTCAAATATATCCGCCACCATTTTTGCGCCAATTTGATGATATTCTTTGGCCACACATGTTACAATAGCTTTATATCCAATTTTGTCGACAGAAAAAATCAATGGATAAAAAAGGTTCATTAGATTACCAGTAATTGAAGTTGCCAGATGTTCACGGGCCACAGAGATTTTATTTTGTTCCCACATTTCACCTACCTCGTATAGAGAACGCTGGAAGAAATCTTGATAAACAGACAAAATATCAGCTTCCTGCTCTATTAAGTCATTAATAATGCTTTTACACTTTACTTTATCACCCGCTAATAGGGCATTTTTATAATCTTCGTAAATTAATTCTTCAGTAGCTACCATTTCTTTTACTTTAAAGTGCGCTTAGCATTGTTTCGACAAAATCTACTGCTTTATACTTCAGCTGTGAAAATTGTTCCAATTCTATCTTGGTACTAATTTTAATAAATTCATGTTCAAGTAAAATTGCTACAATTTTTTCTTCAGGCAAATTCACAAGAGAAATATAGTTGTTTTTCTCAAAATCATATTCCCAAGGAGTTTGGTTTACACAAATATAATAATTTTTTTGATTCCAAAATGTTCTTTTTTTTACCAAACGATCTCGTAAGAGATTTAATGAATTGCCTTGTAAATGAAGGGTAATGCTGAAATAATTACCCCACCAAAACATGGTGCGAAACGCAAATGTATCGTGCTTTTTGAAGTATCTAGGGTAGTCGAGCATAAGATAGGGCAAGTCTTTATAGTTTTCTCCTTTACTTATTTTACCAGATACAGTGAGTACCTTTTTGGGTAATTTTGATTGATATTTTTCCAATACCGGGGCTATAGCATCTTGAACACCAACCAGCAAAGAAAACATTTTATCCGTAATTGTTCGCTTAGTAACTAAAAAATCCTGATCGCGTATGTAATTAACTTCTTTGGGATTAAGGTATATTTGCTCGGTCATATTTTTTAATTAAGTTTGAAACATAAAGACCTGTTTCTTAATTTATGGGTGTAACAGTACTTACTTTTTATGAATAAACCAAAAAAAAATATCACAGTTTTAGGAGCAGGAATATCCGGTTTAACTATTGCTTATTGGCTAAAGAAAGCAGGGCACAAGGTTACAATTCTTGAAGCTTGCATCGAGCCCGGAGGCACTATGCAAAGCCAAAGAAGAGGCAAACTTCTCATTGATTACGGACCTAATAGTGGCCTGGAAACTACTCCTTTGATAGGTGAATTAGTTACAGATCTAAACTTGCAAGATGAAATAATTTATGCAAATGATAAAGCAAAGAAACGGTATATTCTTAAAAAGGATCAATTATTCCCTCTTCCTACCAGTACTTCTGCATTTTTAAAAACAAAACTTTTTTCTACCAGGGCAAAACTAAATCTACTTTTAGAACCTTTCAAAAGCAAATCAAAAGATGGCTACAACCAAAGTATATCCCGGTTTGTAGTGCGAAGATTAGGTAAAGAATTTTTAGACTACGCTGTAAACCCCTTCGTTTCGGGTATTTTTGCCGGTAATCCGGACAGGCTGAGCGTAAAATCTGCCTTACCACGGTTGTACAGATTGGAAGAAGAGTATGGCAGCCTGATAAAAGGCATGATAAAGGGAGCTAAAGAACGAAAAAAAAACCCGGAAAAATCGAAGCAAACTGCACGTATGTTTTCTTTTCGCGATGGTATGCAAACGCTGCCTATAGCTCTTGCCAATGCTATGTCAAATGAATTGGAGCTTCAATGTGAGGTGGAAAAGATAACAAAAACTGATGGTTCTTACGAGATATCTTATTTACATAAAAAAAAGAAAAATCAAGCAAAAGCTGATGCAATTGTTTCTACATTACCTGCCTATGTAGCAAAAGATGTTTTTAAAGATTTTGGAAAGCAACTATACAATCATTTCAACCGCATATATTATCCACCGGTAGCGGTACTTTATTTGGTTTTTGATCAAAAAGAGGTGAAAAGAGCACTTGATGGGTTCGGTTTTTTAATTCCTGCTATGGAGCAAAAAAAATTCTTAGGTGCCATTTGGAGTTCTACGTTATTTCCTCAACGTGCTGATGATAAGCAAGCCACTTTTACTTTATACATTGGAGGTACCCGTAATGCACAAATATTTTCAATGAAGGAAGAGGTAATGGTAAATCAGGTACTGATAGAATTTAAAAAAATAATGAAAATTGATGCGGACCCTTTGCATTGGTACATTAAAAAATGGTCTCGTGCCATACCACAATATAACCTGGGGTATCATGAACATGAGCTATATTTTGATCAATTTGAAAATGAGAACCCGGGATTGTTTTTAGCTGGAAATTACCGTGGAGGAGTTTCAGTAGGCGATTGCATCAAAAACAGTAAAGAAGTTGCTGATAAGGTATTAAATTATTTATAATAAATACCGTCTACCTTTCGTGCTCTATTTCCTCTGAGTTTTGGCATGGGAAAATAAAATTAAGCCTCCACGGATTAAAAACCATGGTAAAGTAAATATCGTAGGGGCTATAAAGGAAGTACAAGCCCTGATAAAAAAATTTCACAAATTTATTTTCTATAATATTTTTTGTACCGGCAATAATTAATAATTGCTCTGTTTGGATACAATGAGTAAAGTTTGGTATTATAAAATAGATGTTTAAACATTTATTGTTATTTTTACACTAAGCAGTAATATATACGCTGGATTTTTATGGACTTTCAGATTCACAGCTTAAACCAATTGCTCATTTCGATAGCAGAAACCAAAAACAAGTTAAGTTTTATTAACTATAATGATCCGCTATATGATAGTTATGAGGACAAATTGCACACCCTTGAAGATGTATTGATGGAGACCTATGGAGATTACCTTGATAATACTCTGAATCTACTTTATCAGCAATTTTCATTTCAAGAAGATCTTTCACATCCATTAAGCTATATTCCCAGCCAATTTGAAATCAAAGAAAAAGACGGGAATTTACATTTTAACGTTTTGCCGGAGCACTGCCTGAAAATAAATTCTGATAAGTATCCGGAAGAAATAATCAAGGTGGTTTTATTGCCATCTCCGGCCAGATTTGTTGTATATCTTTTACGCACCCATAAAGAATTGATTTGGAAGGTAAACGACTAAATTATAATCACCCCTTCCTCTTTATCGCCAATGGTTTCATGTTCATTGCTTATGTATCGCATACCTGCTATAAATGCTAGTAACGCGTCCAATTGATGATGGTTTTCAATATTTCTCTTAAGTTTGACAGAGAATTGGTCAGTTACTTTTAGCGCTAATTGTTGGCAAGGTTGTTTTTTATATTGATCCCAGCATAGTTTTTTGGCTTGTGCAGCGGGGTATGTTTCGAATACTTCAACGCCAAGGGCCAAAGCTTTATGCTTAAATTGAATAGCCCTTGCGGTAAGCCCCCCTAAAAACATAGGCGACATGGCTTTAAGTGCTCTATCGCATTGCCGATAAAAATAATCAGCATTTTCGTTATCACTATGATTATAAGCTCTTGGTAAGCTCAACGGTGCATCTATCATAATCAGCTTTGGCTTGAGTAAGCCAAGCATGTCTAATAACATCTTATCGGCATCCTCATTTTTACAAGATTGTCGAAAATCTAATGCGTGTTCATGCCAAAAACAAATAGCAGTAGTACCTGCCTTCTTACTACCAAAATCAATTCCCCACAATTGTTGCAAATTTAACATGTAAGGCAAACTTGAATTTTAAAACTATAGTTTCAAAAATTAAATTCATGTAACTACCCGCGGTCACCATTTCTATGTATATTTGAAATCTGTGTTTAAACATCATTATTGAAATGGAGTATGCTTGGTGGCTTTTGCAAGGATTATTCATCATTCTTTTTCCTTTTGCGGCCTATAAAATTTGCAAAAAAAACAAAGTATTTCGCCTAATAAGCCCGGTGGTAATTTGCTATTTGGGAGGCATTTTACTTGCCAATGTTCCTGGCATTAATATTAGCCAACCGGTATCTGAAGGCTTGTCGGAAGTATCCATTCCACTGGCAGTAGCACTGGTGGTCTTTTCGCTCGATTTAAAGAAATGGTTCAAACATGCAGGAAAAGCAGCTTTCTCATTTTTACTTTGTTTGGTCAGTGCTTTGGCAAGTTCCCTACTAGCAGTATGGGTTTTTAAAGATTTCCACAGCGAAACCTGGAAATTGGCCTCTATGTCGATAGGGGTTTACACCGGCGGTACACCCAACATGTCGGCCATTGGTAAAGCCCTGGCTGTGGATGAAGTTACTTTTGTGTTAATGAATGCTTCAGATGTGGTTTTAGGTGGTGTATACCTTATCTTTCTCATGAGTTTCGCTCATCCATTGCTTTCCAAAGTATTGCCAGCCTATGAAAGTAATAAAAAGAGGAAAACTGAAGTTGAAGAGGATGTGCAACAATTTAATATGTTGAATCTCAGGCACAAAATTGGCAATGTACTTTTGAGCTTGCTGATGGGGATAGCATGCCTGGCCGCAGGAGTGGGCGTTTCAATTCTTATTTTCGACAAAATATCGATTATTTCCATCATCCTAACCATTACCACTTTAGCCGTTTTGGGTTCTTTCATCAAAGCAGTACGCACTTTACCTGGCACCTTTGAAGTAGGCGAATATTTATTACTTATATTTTGCGTGGCCATTGGTACAATGGTGGACATTAACCAATTGTTCAACACCAGTAGTGAAATTTTTTATTTCATGGCATTCGTGATGGGTTGTGCTATTGCCATTCATTATTTGCTGGCGATAATTTTCAGAATAGATGCAGATACCTTGCTTATTACTTCGGTAGCCGGTATTTATGGACCAGCTTTTGTGCTCCCCATTGCCAGCGTTATACGCAATAAGGAGATAGTGATCACGGGCCTGAGCACTGGAATTTTGGGTTACGCGGTAGCTAATTACCTGGGACTATTAGTGGCATACTTGCTCAATGGTTAGTTATCATAAATAACCGGTAACTTAGCTTAGTCAACATCTTTTGCACAGCGAAACCCCATGTTGAAAAGAGAAGTTTCTACACTATTTTTTCCTCTAAAAAAGGCTGTATAGCTTAAATCTCCCGCTTCATCGTACATAAAAGAGCCTCCTTTAATCACTTTAACATCAGGGTTTACCTGTATTGGCTGGCCAATTATAGGCGAATAGCTATCTGCAGTCCATTCCCATACATTTCCAGCCATATCAGAAAATCCCCATTCGTTAGTATCATAGTGTCCTACAGGTGAGGTATACTCAAATCCATCGCCTCCTTGCTTGGTATACTGATTTCCTTGCCACACATTAGCCATATGCTGCCCCATCACCTTGCTTTCTTGCCCCCAGGGATACCAATTTTCTACTTGACCCGATCTAGCAGCATATTCCCATTCAATTTCAGTTGGCAATCTTTTTTTGGCCCATTGCGCATAAGTTACGGCATCGTTCCAGCTAATATGAGTTACCGGATGATCTTTTTTAGCCTTTCCTTGTTTGGGGCCTAATGGGTAAAGCCAATAGGTGCCCGGTTTAAGTACCCAATTACCATTTTGCAACTCAAAAACTCCTGAATTACCAAACTTTTCTGCATCGGTAATATATCCAGTTGCTTCTATAAACCGGCTAAACTCTTCAACAGTAACGGGTTGCTTGTCGAGGTAAAATGCATTTATCTTTACCGGTATCGGTGGAAATTGGTCTTTGTGAGCAGCTGAACCAACTACAAAATCTCCAGCTTTAACCAGTTTCATCTCGTTTTCTGATGCTAGCGGCTTATCAGGCTTACTACTTTGTTCCGATTCTTTACTTGTTTCCTGAATGCTGGTTTCGGCTGTTTTAGAATCTTTTTTACAGGCTGCTATTAGTATAAAAATAATGAAAATAAATGTGTAATAATAGTAATTGTTCATGATATCAAGTTCAGACAATGAAATGTAAAAGTAGCCAATTTCTTTTGGCTAGCCAATAAAAAAGCCCCTGGGATTTCCCTCAGAGGCTTTATCTCTTATGCAATATCGCTTAGCATGCTTTTCTCAGTTTCTCGGTTCTTATATTAGCATTTTCAAATGTCCTTACTCGCGATATATCTTGATTTATTAAGTCAATTACCCTATCCACCATATCTTGATCATAGCCCATATTTCTGGCATAGTTATTACACAACATCCTTTCATTTTCGTCAATACTTCCATCAATCATCATCATCTTTACAAGGTCGTAAAATAATTGAAATCGTTCATGTGGTGAAGATGGCATTACAAAACCCTCCTTTTTATATTGTTTTTTGATATCCTTGAAGTCCTGAGGGCTCAAATTAAATCTTTTTGCTACCTCAGTCAAAAAACTTATTTCCTGATCATTCACCCATCCATCACTTAATGCAATTTCTATAATGCTTTTTATATAGCTTCTTGCTTTACTTTGATCATCGTTAGAAAAATCCATAATTCGTTACATTTATTTCTGATGCTAAGGTAGAAAAATTATAATTTCACCCGAATTAATTAGATGAGATTCCATTACTGATGTAATATATTGAAGTAATGCAAACTATGAAAAATTATACTGAGCTGAATATCAAATATATTGTAAAATAAGGATTAACAACAGGAAAAGCATTGGCAACAAAACCAAACGTTTGTCTTTCAGCGGAATATAAAGAAACCCTGAAATGAAGGCAAAAGCTATACCAGTCTTTACTAACACGTTGTATTTCAATAAATTATAATAGCTTATATATAGAAATTTATCGAAAAACAAAATAAAGAATACCAATGGAAATACAATTATAAAATAGGTATACCAATCTTTCTTGCTACCTAAAAGGTCCTTGTATTCTTGTTCCAATTGACTATGCTTTTTCTTTAAATTTTCATATTTTTTCTGAAGGTATTGATAATTATTTTTTTCTAATGTCAGATCTTTTTCACTATCATTCTTAAGTTCTGATAGTGCCAGCTTAAGCTCTTCTATCTGCAATTGATTACTTTTTTCATGTATTTTCTTTTTATGTTGCAGTTTCAATTCCTCATGAATACTTTTTGCTAATTGTAATAGATTTATTTGTTGTGTTTGCCAACGATCAATTGATGCAATACCTATATCAGCAAAGTGAATCTCTTGAAGTTGAATGCTAAATTCTTGACACTCCTCAATATAAAAATTGCATATTTGAATAAGCTTTCTCGTACAATTATTGGCTTTAGCTTCATCTCCAGGCTGCAAAGCTTTTATTTCGAGGATCAAATCCTCACTTTGTTTAATTATTTCAAGCATATATAAAATTTGCTAAATTGAACATTTTTTTTATTTTTTTTGTTTATTTAATATGAAATTGTTCTCACGACAATATTAATTCATCAAATATCCAATTTTCAAATTTAATCACTAAATATTCTTAACTCATGGAAAATAATACAATGATCGATACTGCTTTGGATACTATTAAAAGCAAAGGTTTTAAAAATATCCGTGCTGATCATGAAAATTACGAAAAACCAGCCAAATTAAAACTAAAAGGCAGTGACCATGAGGTAATTCCTGATTTTACAGCCAAGGAAGATGATGGTAAATATTATTTCGAAATTGTGCGTAAAGCCAAACGGGACAAGCAATCAATTATTCATAAATGGTCTTTACTTTCTACCATGGCCAGTCTTCGAAACGGTAAATTTATATTATTAGTGCCTCATGGTAAACTAACTTACACTCGCAAAATTGTAGAAGAAAATGGTATAGAAGCAGAAATAATTAAAATTTAGTATCTTAAAGAAGGTTTTGGGTTAATAGGTCAAAACCTTTTTTTCTGATTCTTCTACTTCTACAAGGCCTTTCTCATTAATATTTAAAAGATTTACATTTAATATTTCATTAATCAATAAAGGATCGTATTTAGCAGTTACTCTTATATAATTCCTGGTAAATCCATTCATCATTCCATTTTCTACATCATTTTCAAATAGCACTTGTTGATTACTTTTAAGATTATCTTCATAGAATAATCGTTTTTTCTTATGCGACAAATTACGTAGCATTTTAGATCTGCGATTTCTAACTTTTAGTGGCACGATATCTTTCCTATTTGCTGCTGGAGTATTATCTCTTTCAGAATAAGTGAAAACATGCAAGTAAGATACATCAAGTTCATTTAAAAATTGATAGGTAGTGAGAAAATCCTCTTCTGTTTCACCGGGGAAACCAACTATAACATCCACACCAATGCAACAATGCGGCATTAACTGCTTAATTGTTTGCACTCGATCCGCATAAAGATCACTTCTATAACGGCGATACATTGCTTCCAAAATTTTATCAGAACCAGATTGTAGTGGAATATGAAAATGCGGTAAAAACTTGTTAGAAGTTGCCACAAACTTAATGATTTCATTGCTAAGCAAATTAGGCTCCACGGAGGAAATACGATAACGGTTAATTCCGTTAACCTTATCCAGAGCTTTCAATAAATCAATAAATCTTTCCTCTCTTCTACCATTTCTGATGCCAAAATCACCAGTATTCACCCCTGTAATGACTATTTCTTTCACCCCTGATTCTGCAATCTTTCTTGCAGATCGCGCAATATTATCAATTGTATCACTTCGACTTTTACCCCTTGCCATCGGTATAGTACAAAAACTGCAATTGTAATTACATCCATCCTGTACTTTCAAAAAAGTACGAGTTCTGTCATTAATTGAAAAGGCAGTATGATAAGCGGTAGCTTTCTCTATTCCCGACGCTATCACCGAACCATGGCCTGCAGGTTTCTTTAATAGATCCTCAAGTAGATCAGGTAACTGAAATTTCTCTGCTGCTCCCAATACAGCACTTACTCCGGGTATTTCGGCTATTTCCCTGGGTTTTAGTTGAGCGTAACAACCAACAATAAATACGTGTGCATTAGGAGACACTTGCAAGGCCTCCCTGACTACTTTTCGGCATTTTTTATCTGCATTATCAGTAACCGAACAGGTGTTAATAACAAATATATCGGGCTGTTCCAAAAAATCAACCTTGGTGTAACCTTTGTTTTCAAAAAGACGAGCAATAGAAGAAGTCTCCGAAAAGTTGAGTTTACAGCCTAAGGTATAAAATGCTACTTTTTTCATAAGGCTGCAAAATTAATTAAAATCAACGGTAAAATCCAGCCAAAAAGCAATGAGGTGTATTTATTCGGAAATAATGAAGGTACAGATATAAAAATCACACTTATTTGATGGATTCGTAATCTAAATTACAAGAAACTAACATTTAATTTTCTAAAGCTTAGCAAGTGTATTAGGGCAATTGGTCTTCAATAATGACAAATTCAACAAAGTATCAATTTTGTTGTAAATTTTTTTTATGTAGGAAGTATTTTTTTTAAATATTTTTCTAATTATTTTAAAAATACATAAAAAGCATAAATTCGATAGTAATTTTCAAAAGTTGTTAAATGCGAGTAACCACAAAAGGTTTGAATTAAGATTATTTTAATAATAATTGTTTTATAGATAGAAAATATTGCCTATTAAATGATTCAAAAAATATTATTTCTAAATAATATTCCTACCAATAGTTGCATTGTATGTGTTTTTTTTCTTTTATTTGGGTTTAATTTCAGGCAAATTAATACTTAAGTATGTTTTTATTAAAAAAATTGGCTTAGAAATTACCTTTAAATTATTAATTAATCAATTACCTTAAATTTTTAAATTTATGAAGAAAGTAGAAGCATTAATAAGGACTTCAAAGTTTGAAGAAGTACATGAAGCCTTGGCTAATGCTGGTATTAAGTTCATGTCTTTTTACGAGGTGAAGGGATTTGGAATGGAAGCTGGCATGTCTCAGACTTATCGAGGTACTACCTATGACTTTGGGTACATTCCTCGCACAAAGATTGAGATTGTGGTAAGTGAAAGCTTTTTGCAAACAACAATTGACACTTTGCTTAAAGTAGCACCTACTGGTCCCAATGGAAATATTGGAGACGGGAAAATATTTGTAATGGATCTGGAGAAAGTTTACAGGATCCGCAACGGAGAAGAGGGTAGCTCTGCCATCAATTAATTAGATGCCTACTCTGAAAAATTAATTATCAATAACCAAAACACAATTTAAATTTATAGAATATGGAAGAAACTATAACTCAAGAACTATTTACCACCAATAACGTGTGGATGATGGTGGCCACATTTCTGGTGTTTATTATGCACCTGGGATTCGGTGCCCTTGAAAGCGGCCTTACCCGCTCCAAAAACACCGTGAACATTTTATTCAAGAATACCATGATCATCAATATAGGGCTACTTACTTATGCTCTTTGGGGATTTAACCTGATGTATCCGGGTTTTGCTGAAGGTGCAGCCGGTTGGTTTGGCTTTGCCGGTTTCGGATTGTTTCCTGATGCGACAGGCAATACTACGGAATATGCCGATGGTGGTTATACCTACTGGACTGACTTCCTGTTTCAGGGAATGTTTGCCGCTACTGCTGCGACCATTGTTTCAGGAGCAGTGGCTGAAAGGATCCGACTGGATACCTTCCTAATATTCTCAATCCTGTATGTAGGGATCATTTATCCGATCGCCGGCTCATGGAAGTGGGGCGGAGGATGGTTAGATCAGCTTGAAGTACCGTTTTATGACTTTGCCGGTTCTACTATTGTACACTCGGTAGGTGGATGGGCTGCCCTGGCTGGTGTGATCATTCTTGGACCCAGAGTTCACAAATACATTGATGGTAAGATCAGGCCAATTCCTGGTCATAGCATCCCTCTTGCATTTATTGGAGTAATGATCCTATGGTTGGGCTGGTTTGGGTTCAACGGTGGTTCAGTACTGTCTGCTGATCCTGCGCTGGTTTCAAAAGTTTTAGTTACTACTTCACTAGCCGCTGCAGCAGGTGCGATTGGTTCCTATTTTGGTACCCGGATATTTGTAAAAACCAGTGACATTACCATGGTATTGAATGGTATATTGGCTGGCTTAGTAGGTATTACTGCAGGTGCGGATGTAACCTCTGTAACAGATGCTCTTATCATAGGATTTATTGCCGGTATTATTGTGGTAGTGTCAGTAATTTTACTTGACAAAGCTAAACTAGACGATCCAGTGGGTGCTATCTCGGTTCACCTTGTATGTGGTATCTGGGGTACCCTGGCAACCGGAATCTTTGGTGAAGGTACAAGCGTAATGAGCCAGATAATTGGTATTGTAGCAGTTGGTGTTTTCTGCTTTGCATCTGCACTGATCATCTTCTTCATACTCAAAGCAATAATTGGTGTAAGAGTTTCAGAAAAAGAAGAAGTTGAAGGTCTGGATATGTACGAGCATGGCATGCATGCCTATCCTGATATCAACGCACCAGCCGAATAATTAAAAATATTTATACTATACAGGTGAATTAGTCGAATTCTCCAAAATAACAAAAGGTACAGAGCGGCAAATGCTCTGTACTTAATTTAAAACAATAATTTCCAATCACTTTAAATATTTAACTATTATGAAAAAAGTTTTTATACTAATAGCATTTATTGTATTAACCGTTTTTAACCTGCGGGCGCAGGATGTGGACGTGGTGGCCGTGGAGGTAGAAGAAACTCCGGATTTTACCATTTCAGGTTCCATTGATACTTATTTCAGAACTTCATTGAATACGGCTGATAATGGAACTTTTGCTGCACCCGCTACATCTTTTGCCAATCAAACAGGATTTGGCCTAGGAATGGCAAATGTTATTTTTTCTTACGAGGGAGAAAAAGCTGGTTTTGTAGCTGACCTGGTTTTTGGACCGAGGGGAGCTGATGCAGTTTTTGGTTCACAGATTGATTTAGGAGGTCTATTGATAAGTGGTAATTCTACCATAGTAAACCAGCTATATGCTTATTGGGCACCTAGTGATGCAGTAACCCTTACTTTAGGAAATTTTAATACTTTCCTGGGTTATGAAGTAATATCACCAGTAGGTAATTTCCATTATTCTACTTCTTACATGTTCTCTTATGGTCCTTTTTCTCACACTGGGCTGAAGCTGGATTTTGACCTGGGAGGAGGATTGAGCTTGATGGGTGCTATAATGAATCCTACTGATGCTACTGAATATAATCCATTTGATGATTATACTTTAGGATTCCAGTTAGGCCATGAAA
The DNA here is from genome assembly GCA_964592475.1 of uncultured Roseivirgaceae bacterium. GTDB lineage: Bacteria > Bacteroidota > Bacteroidia > Cytophagales > Cyclobacteriaceae > CAZQEZ01. The sequence continues at coordinate 210 of CAZQEZ010000035.1, read as the reverse complement.
GTGAAACTGGGGGAACGTGGATAAACGCTCAATTAGGAGATCAAGATGGAGACGAATTAAACGAAAGTGATGAAGAAATAGCTACTAGTTTGTTCCAGATTGACTTAACTTCTGGTTATAATTTATCAGAAACATTTTACCTAGGACTTAATACATCTTACCAGGTAACTGGTACAGAGGTTGAAGGTGTTGATCCCGGATCTTTTTTTG
>CAZQEZ010000034.1:2087-35480 GCA_964592475.1 uncultured Roseivirgaceae bacterium | reverse complement strand
ATCATCAACTAAATCGAGTTTAATAAGCAACAATTATAAAGAGATACTTCATATGGAAATTCTTCTTAATGCAGCATTAAATTCTTTTTTAAATTATCAAAACAAAAATTATTATGATAGATGAAGTAAAAACTGATATTAATTCTTATTTATCATTCAGTTTAGCTGAAGAATATTTTGCTGCTAATGTGAGTAAAGTATTAGAAATACTTGAATTGGTAAAAGTAACAAAAGTACCAAAAGTACCTGATTTTATGCGGGGAGTAATTAATCTGCGCGGTCAGGTGCTTCCTGTAATTGATGCAAGAGTAAAGTTTGCCTTACCTCCTACAGAAGAAACTCGAAACACCTGTATTGTAGTAGTGGAAATGAAACTGGAAGAAGAATTGATAAATGTTGGCATTTTAGTAGATGCTGTAGAAGAGGTATTGGAGATAAACGATAACGAAATACTACCACCACCCTCTTTAGGTAACAAATATCAATCAGAATTTATTGCCGGCATGGCTCGAAACGATGATGAATTTCTCATGATATTGAACGTAGATAAAATTTTATCATTTGATGAGAAACAAGTAGTAAAAGAACACTTAAACTAAAACATGAATATGAACTTTAAAAATTTTAAGATTGGAACCAAACTAGGACTAGGTTTTGGTTTGTTGATTTTGATCTCCGTGATACTCGGAGGTATGGCCGTTCTTAATATGACCAGAATTAGTCAGGAATCTAGTTTATTAGCTGACGAATATGTTCCTGAAGTACGTATTGCCAATGAGATTGAGCGGAACTCAATTTTAACCATGTATAACATGAGAGGCTATGGTTTAACTGCTGAAGAAAAATTTTTGAATTTGGGAAAAGGCTATTTAGACAATGTAAAGACCTCTCTTAATAAGGCCAATGATTTAGCCGATCGCTCTATAGCCTTAAAAAATTTAAAAGTAGCCATTAGAGAAACTGAAACGGCGGTGAATGATTACGAAGTACTTGTAGGTAAAACCAAAGATATAAATGAGAGTATTATTACTGCCAATGTAAAAATGGACGAAGCTGCTACAGTATTTGTTAGTAGTAGCAAAAAGTATCTGGATAGTCAATTAGATCAATCCAATAGAGAAGTAAGTAGTGGTGCTGTTTCAAAAGATCGAATGCTTAAGCTAGAATTGATCAATAAAATTTTAGATACTGGCAATGGTATCCGTGTAGAAAATTTTAAGTCGCAAGCCAGAAGGGATCCGGAGACTTTTAAGAACGCTATGAAGCGTTTTGAACTTATCGATAATTACTTAGCAGAAATAAGAAGATATACGCGCTTAGAAATAGACAATCAACAACTAAATGACATAAAAGATGCTGTGGATAATTATCAAAATGCCATGAATGTTTACCTACTAGCCTGGAACCAGCGAGAAGAAACAGGGGCTCAAAGAGATAAAACCGGCAAACTTGTTTTGGATAATGCTCAAATAGTTGCTGAGGCGGGTATTGATCAAACCCAAAATATTGCTAATAACACCATTGACCTATTAACAGCTTCAAACTCCATTATGATCATAGGGCTTATTTTTGCAATATTAATAGGATTTGTTTTTGCTTATGTAATCACTAAAGCAATAACTACCCCTATTTCAAAAGGAGTTACCTTTGCCGGGATGATTGCTGATGGTGATTTAACCGCAAAAATTGATGTGGATCGAAAGGACGAAGTAGGTGACCTTGTTGAAGCTTTGCGCAGGATGGCTAACAAGTTGAGAGATATTGTAAGCGACGTGATGACCGGGGCAGATAATATTTCTTCGGCAAGCTTCCAAATGAGTTCTACTTCACAACAAATGTCGCAAGGCGCCAATGAACAGGCATCTTCGGCTGAAGAAGTTTCTTCAAGTATGGAAGAAATGGCTGCTAATATTCAGCAAAATACTGATAATTCGCAGCAAACAGAAAAAATAGCGCTCAAGGCTGCAGATGATGTTCTAGAGGGAAGCAATGCTGTAAACCAAACAGTAGAATCGATGAAGTCGATTGCCGAGAAAATTACTATCATTGGAGAAATTGCCAGACAAACAAATATACTTGCTTTAAATGCTGCAGTAGAAGCAGCTCGGGCAGGTGAACACGGGAAAGGCTTTGCAGTAGTAGCTGCAGAAGTGAGAAAATTAGCAGAAAGAAGTCAAACTGCTGCTACAGAAATTGATCAAGTATCAAAATCAAGTGTGGAAGTGGCTGAAAAATCGGGCAAACTATTAGGTGAGATAGTACCGGATATACAAAAAACTGCTAAACTGGTGCAGGAGATTTCTGCCGCCAGCATTGAACAAAATAGTGGTACTGATCAAGTAAACTCAGCAATACAACAGCTAAACCAAGTAACTCAGCAAAATGCAGCTGCCAGTGAAGAAATGGCCACAGGATCAGAAGAATTGGCCAGCCAGGCAGAACAATTAATGTCTACAATAACCTATTTTAAAGTAGGTGATGAAACTTATAAAAAGAAAAATAAAAGTAAAGCGCCTTTTGCTCCACAAAAACAAAAACACCAGGTAGCGCACATAAAAAAAGATGCTGTACAGGTAAGCCAAAATGAAAATGGGGTAAACATAGATATGGAAGATGCAAGTGATAATAATTACGAAAAGTTTTAATGAGTAAGTTTAAAATTGGTTAATAGGGAGCCTGGCAAGTAATGTCAGGCTCCTTTTTTTATTAATTCAATTTCATTTCTGGTAGCACAAACTGGTGTATAATTAAAACAATTGGCTCCTGTAATTGAACAATTCACTAAATCGATATTACAACTGAGGGTGAAAGCATAATTAGGCACAATTAATATTGGTTATAATATTGTTCATAGCTTAGTTGATGAGTATACAATTGGTTTTGTAACTTAGTAGTTCGCGGCCGGAGTTACTCCCGGCCGCTTTCTTTTTTCCATTTATAATGCCTAAACTCCCAACGTGCGCTAATGCTTTCTGCTGCTTTGAGCATCTTATCTACACCAGATCAAGAGGTGTCAACAGCACTTCTTGTAGCTTTAAAATGGTAGAAATAACTTGACCTGAAAAAAGCTTTTGAAGTTGATTTTTCATGATTAAAAAAGGATCTTTTACTTTATTTTGGCGCAAATTAGCCAGGTCAAGTTATAAAAAAAGCCGCCAGGTATATACTTACCAGGTGGCTTCAATATTTTCAATCAATAGAAAAGAAATTATTTATCTTCTCCGCCTTGTTTCTTAGCGGGTTTCTTTTCCACTGCTTTGTCACTTTTTCCTTTATCGTTTACAGCTCCTTTAGGAGTTTCTTCTTCCGATTTTTTTACCGCTTTTGGCTCTTCTGCTTTAGTAGCCTTAGCTTCAGGCTTTTCTTCCTTTTTAGATGCGCTTTTCTTAGATTTCTTATTTTGCTCAAATTCCTCCTTTACCTTTTCGATGTCCACATTTTTCACGGGTGGCAAGGAATTCAACCTGGTAATATTTTCTCTACGCTTACGCGCAACTGTTCTATTTTTACGAGCCTTTCTTTTTAATGAAGTAGCCATTTTGTGTCTGTTTAATTAAAATTGAGGCGCAAAGTTAATATTTAATTGCATTTTACACTAATTTAGATCAAACTATTTTTTCAAACTTAAGCTTTATTATTACTTTAGGTAAAAGCTACTTAAAATTGTAGAATGGAAAATAAAGACTTTATACGGCTCTTTCTTGATCACGGACAATTTGGCTACCGCAAAATGAAAAGGTTTTATTTAATCGCTGGTTCAATTAGTTTACCCTTAGCCATTTTTATTTATTATAAAAATCAAGAATTCACCTTCGGTGTATTGCAATTCGGTTTTTTAGGTTTATTTATGCTTTTTCAGGCATTGGTAACACTTGCTCCGGCCAACGCTCCTCGCATCGAGATCTATGAAGACAAGGTGCTAATAAAGCAGAAAGCTTTTCAAGAAGCTAAATACTTTAGTTGGAATAACATTAATACTTTACACTTATGGTCGTATCAGGTGGCATTTACTTTAGTAGATGGTAATCATTATACATTGGATATCAACACACGAAATCCGGATATTTCAAAAAAAATTAAAGCCTTCTTGCGGCAATTAGCTATGCAAAAATCAATTACAATCGATGGATAGTTCTCTTTCTTTTAAACTTTTATTTCTACTACTTGCACTGATTTTGAAGTCTAACTCAGGGCAAGCACAAATCAGAATAAATAGAAGCTGGCAGGTAATTCCTTTTCAAGACACGATAGGTAATGAAAAACGATTTTTTGGTTCTGTGCTATTTGCCGCGGAAGCAAATCACGGGTGGTTCTCAACTGGTGATGCACTTACCTGGTCCATTCGTTACCAGGGCTTCATTGAGCTATATCGTTGGGGTGACCACTCGATAATAGGATTGAACCTTGGCCATGAACTACACGCCAACCCATTCAACGATATTTATTTTAATCCTCGAGCTGCTTTTTGGAACGAAAGCCTTTCGTTTTATCATCAACTACCAGCATTTACACTCCAGGTGGGTATCGAACACCGCTGCCGTCATGATATTGATAATGCAGATGCGCCATCTCCCGCTTTGGCTGCTGACTATCAGGGACTGGGAAGAGTATTGGTATTAAACAGCGTACTTTTGGGAATTCGGTCAATCAGTATCAATCTCAACAATAAATTTTCACTATTGGCATCAGGCAACTTTTACTATTATTTATACACTGAAGATTCAAGAATGCCCGCTGAAAATCAAATCGGCTCTTGGGAAAACATCTATGCCAGTACATCATTAACCTATAATTTACGATACAAGATTACCGATTATTTGCAATTGTACCAGCGAAGCAACTTGGATTACGTATTAGTAGATGATGTAAATTTGCCCATCAATACAAGATTAGAATTAGGAATAACCATGAAAGGACTCAAAGGTCAATTGAACATTTTCACTGGCTATGAATACTTTTTTGATGACGTAACTTTACCAACTCCCAGGCAGTCTTCTATGATATTTGCTGGCATTCGTGGTAGCAGTTTGGCCTTTTTTTAAATTGATATCTTCTTTTTATCTAATTCTTCGAAACGTGAAAAATTACTGATATATTCCGGAACAATTTCTTTCATAAGCCCTACCATAAAGAATTCATCGTCAGCGTTAGCAGCTTTAATCAAATCAAGTATTTGCTTACTTACTTTCAAATAAGATTCTTCCTTTACTTTAGCGATCATAATTTTGGGGTGATGCGTGGGTATAGTATTTTCCATATTGTTGAGCAGTTCTTCGTAGAGTTTTTCGCCATCGCGCAAGCCCGTGAAGATGATGTCAATATCTTTACCCAAGCTAAGACCGCTAAGCTTTATCATTTTCTTAGCCAGGTCTACTATTTTTACTGATTTGCCCATATCAAAAATGTAAATCTCACCACCCTGTCCCATGGCACCTGCTTCCAATACTAGCTGGCAAGCTTCCGGTATAGTCATGAAAAAGCGGGTTATCTCGGGGTGAGTTACCGTGATAGGCCCACCACTTTTTATTTGACGTTTAAATAATGGGATAACAGAACCATTAGAACCTAACACATTACCAAAACGAGTCGTGATAAAACGGGTATTTCTCTTCAGGTCTTTGAAAAGGTGATTATTAAGCGACTGTACATAAGCCTCAGCTATTCTTTTGGAGGCTCCCATCACGTTAGTAGGGTTCACAGCCTTATCTGTTGAGATCATTACAAACTTATCCACTTTATACTTTACGGCCATATCGGCCAATATTTTGGTACCCATAATGTTGCATAAAATTGCCTCGGAAGGATTATTTTCCATGATTGGCACATGCTTATAGGCAGCGGCATGGAATACAATATCAGGTAAAAAATCGGCAAAAATGGAATCCATTCGACCTTCATTGGTCACATCAGCAATTACCATCTTTAAATTAATAGCACTTTTGAGGGGTTCCAATTCATTGGCTATATCATAAAGAGCAGATTCAGCCTGATCAATGATTATTACCGCTTGAGGATTGTATTGCACTACTTGCCTGCATAGTTCACTACCAATAGATCCGGCAGCACCTGTAATTAAAACTTTCTTATTCTTAAGTTCTTGAATAATGTTATTATTCTCAAGCTTTATACTTTCTCTTCCCAGCAAATCCTCAATGTTAATTTCCTGGAACTGGCGATAACTTAATTCACCTTTTACCCAATTTTCTACCGGTGGAATAGTACGTACCTTGGTGTTAGTTTGCAAGCAAACATCTACAATTTCATTTTTTCTTTTAAGGCTCAAATCCTGAATAGAAATAATTACTTCTTTGGCATTGCATTGCTTGATTAGATCGTGGAGTATTTTCGCGTTATAAATTTTTACCCCCTCTATACTTTTACCTACTTTACGCTTATCATCTTCTAAAAATGCCGACACCTTATGATTGATAGTGGTATCCTGGTCAATTATGTTTTTAGTAATCCGGCCAAATTTACCGGCACCAAAAATAATTACGTTGTTTTTCTTTTGAATTGCATTGGAATAATAGGTAAAAATATACTTAACCGCGAATCGATAATAAAAAAGGAAAATAACTGCATTGAAGTAGCCGATAACAATCACAGAAAGCGGCAATAAGTTGTAGTTAAATTCATTCCAAAGAAGCAAATTACCAATAAAGACGAATATAGATGCCAGTGTGGTGGTATATATGATACGCAAGCCATCCTGCAAGCTAGTATAGCGAATAATACCTGTATAGCTACGAGTAATAAATAAGGCCAGAGCACCACATACAGTAAAAAGCAAGCTGCCTTTAATTATATTACTCTCAAGCACGGCGGCAATATCGAAATTGAATCTTAAAACATAAGCGAGAATGCTCGAAATAAAAAAAATGAAAAGGTCGATTACAATAATAATCCACCTTGGCAAAATGCGTAAGCTTTGAATAAACCTAACCATATACATTGTCTCTAAAAAATTTTCTGCAAATTAGAAATATTTGGGCAAATTAAACAATTAAAAACATCTAAATAATTGCCTGTTGAATTAGACTTGAAAAATTAATCTAAATTAACAAAATTAATGAATCCTTTACTACAGAGGCAATTACTTGAAAAAAAAATAATACTCACTTAATATTTCTTGCAAGTTGTTAATGAATCTTACATTAAAGGTAAAAAAAAAATTCTTTTAGATAAAAGTTATTTTTGAAAATTTTTAGAAAAAGTTATAATAATATCACTTTAAAATCACCATCTAACCATAAATAAGTAAGAAATTAATCATTAATGAGTAATCAATTGGCGCCTGTTACTTTGTATATGTAAAAATGTATTTTTTTTAATCATGTACTTTGCTTGATAAATTTTCTCCTACTTTTTCAATGAACAACCATTGAAATTGTTTTTAATAGCAAATGTATTAATTTTTGGATGTGTTAAGACTGTTTGTTAATTACCAAATTCACTCACTATTTTCACCCCTCTTTCCTTTATACTATGTTAAAATTTTTAACCGTGGCGTTGCTGTGGTCTCAAATTTTGCCTTGACTAAAGAAAAAATATGAGCAAAAATTTAGTAAGCCAATTTAATGATTACTACACTAGAGATAAATACCAAACCTATTGAACCATTATTAGTCAATTTCTTTTTTATTTGATTTTTTACTTACCACTAACCTACGAATGCCAATACCAGCTCCACCCAATAATAGCCACACGATACCCCCGTCGATAGGAATTTCTAGTGCATCTAGGCAAGCCATACATGTGGGTCCTCCACAATCGGCATTACATTCAGCATAACATGGATGAGAACTTTCTGTACATTCTTCAGGTTGGGCTTTTGTCAGCATACTCATCAAGCATAACAAAAACACCAATATAAATCTCTTCATTATCTTATTATCAATTTTTTCCCAACTACTTCTTCATTATATGTTACATTGTACAAATAAGTACCAGATGGAATTCTATTTAAATTAAGGTCAAAATAATTGACTCCGGATTCAAAATAAGCGTCTTTAGATAATATTATCTTTCCATTAATGTCCAACAAAACAAACTCCACATCACCCTCTTGTGGTAAACTAAAAACAATCCTTGTCTTCTCCTGTGCAGGATTTGGGTAATTTTGCAAAACTTCAAAAGCCTTATTTTTATCACCTACATTAATGGGTTTGGCACTTAAGTTTACTTTAGATACCTCGCTGTTATTATCTACTGCTATCGCATCTTGACTATTTATTGAAAAAGATACTTCTTCTCCTGCACTAGCTAACACTTCAAATCGCAGCTTGATTAATTGTATAAGCTGCTGTACTGTTAAACCAGAACCTTCCTGATCAAGCCATAATAATTGTAATTGGCCTTTATCCAACAATTTGGCGTTGATATGAAGATTATCTAATTCCTCAAGGTATTCTATTAAAGCTAACTGCTTAGGATCCCATTCTAGTATAAAATGAAAGCCAATAAAATTATTAACTGGTTTTACCATCAACGGGAGGTTCAGTATATCGCCGCTTATGGCATAATTCGGATCTATTTCTAGCGTAAGCGTTTGGTCCGAATCTAAAAATTTTGAATTAATATGATCCGGATTAAATATACCTAAAGGTATTCCTGTAAAATGAACATCTTTATCTTCGTCAGTTGAGAGGCTTGCAGAAATTGGTATTGGCCAGATATTTTCAGGGTCGAAAGAGTCATCATGAATAAATATCCAATTTCCTAAATCATAATCTCGCTTATAAAAGTAATTATCTATCATGGCTGATAGATCCTTATCATCCAATTGCATATCCTTATTTACATCTGCAGCAATCTTATTATAGGGAGAGCTTATTTTCACCTTACCTGAATTGTGCAAATGGCCGAAAAGAATATCTTTAAAAGAGGTAGCATTAAATTGTGTTAAACTAGGCTTAACTGAGAAGCTCTTCCACCTTTCTACCTCAAGTTGATAGGCTCCGCTATCGTTGGTATTGGTGATTAAGTTTTGACCTGACTGGTTTTCAATGGTTAATTCAACTGATGCAATAGATTCAGTTTGAGCATTTTTTATAATACCACCCAAATTTACAAAATTGCGTATAAATAAAAGTTGGAAGCGATTGTCTCCCTGTGAGGATTCATCATCATTAATTTCAAACTCGTATTCAAGAACCTCATTTACAGGTACTGTTACATTCGAATAATTATCTTTCAAATATATAGATGCTCTATTATTAAAAGTGATTAATTGATCAAAGGTAAGCGTATATTTACCTTTGATGCCGACAAAATTTATCGCCACGCTATCATCTTTTACTAAAGTAGGAAATGTATTGAAAACCATGGGTTGCCCCTCTGGCAAAGTGGTAGAAAGATTAAATTGTGAACCATTAAGCTTATATGCATCTAAATTTAAATCAAATCCTTTACTGGCATCTGGTCTAAATCTTAATACGGCTTTATCTTTTCTGCCTGTTTGATTCTCAGCAAATATTATTAGCTCATTCTCGGGTTCTGTTTGTCTGAAAAAAGTGGGATTGCTTGCATTTTTTGCATCCTCATTTACAGACATTTCAGGAGAAGCACCTACTGCATGAACAAAAAACCCTTGTCCTGATGCTATACTTGCCGAAGTAGACGACATGTCGTAAGTAGTATAAGAGTAATTAGATCCATCCCATACGTAAATCATTCCATTTACTGAACTGTTCATCGTCCAATTAGCAGCATTTAAACTTATCTCGCTAGGATATGGATTAGAAATTAAATTCCAGCCTTCATCTGCCGCGGCTACCCCTGCCCTATCGGTGTAACTCAAAGAAAAATCAAAAGCCTCAGTACCCCCCGTATTGGTTTGGTCATCTCTGCTTCCAACTACAGATAAACCTCTGTTATCATAGGTCATTGAACCTGACGTAAAGTTTGATGAAAACAATAACAGTTGCACTCCTTGACCAGGGTTAATAACAGTAGAGGCAAGAGAAACTGCCTCAAACTCTCCTGTTGATTCATTGTAAAATTTTACTGTAGGGTAAGCTGATGGACTTTGGGTATCAACTCCTTGTATTCGCATATCATCTATCCACTCGGCCACGGTTTGGCTTTTTACAGGAGTACCTAAATTAAACCACCCTACGCTGCTCTTCACGAGCGTGTGAGCAATAGTGACATCGCCACTTAGTGTTGCTCCGGATTCCACTTTGGCGATCCTGGCAGTTCTACTGGTATTAGATAGCAAAGCTAAAACACCACTATTGCTGGCACCATCGGCATCAAAGTTAGTATTTGCCTGCAGCTTCAAAGTGTTTACCAAATCTACATTTCCTTCTATTCTTACACCATCAGCGGAGACATTAGTTGTGGTCAAATCAAAAAAGGTTGAAGTACTGGTTCCCCTAATTTCCTGCAAAGCAGATCCATCGGTAATTAAAGTACCAGCGGTTGCGGTAAAGCTTCCATCGTTTACCCAGTCACCGCTCAGGTTGATATCATACCAGGTAGCACTTCCATCATAATTGGAAAAAGAAATACCACTACCTATATTCAAATTGCCATCTACATCAAGATTTGAGAGCAATATTCTGGTACCTGAGCCTGTCATACTCAAATTATTAAAGTTACCTCCGGTAATGGTTTGGGTAGTGGCACCGTCAAGCGTTACGGTGTATTGGTTGGGAGAAAATGTAGCTGAATTGTTCCAATTACCCGCCAAAATAATATTCGCGTTAGCTGTTATTGTATTTGTATTATCTAAATTTCCATCCACATCTAACAAGCCCGAGCCACCATTACCAACATTTACGGTTCCTGCATTAATGAGGTCTGCCAAAATAGTGGCGGTATAAATATCACTATTAAAAGTAACACCAGCTTCAATTGTCAGATCATTATTGGCTGTAAAACCAGAAAGCAATGTTTTATCTCCGCTTCCACTAAAAATGACAGTATTAAAAGCACTCCCGTTAGTTGAAATGGTTTGAGTAGTAGTACCATCAAAAGTTACGGTTTCGGTTCCGGAAGTATATGCACTTCCAGTATTAAAAATCCAATTTCCTGCAATAACAATATTATTATCATTAGTTACTAATGTAGTGCCATCATTAGCTGTCAGATTACCATTTACATCCATCGCATCTAATAAACTAATCAATTCGGCAGAAAGTGGTGTTACTATTAAATTGTTAAAAGCTTCGCCATTAGAAGTTATACTTTGGCCTACATCTCCATCCAAAATCACAGTTCCTGTGCCGGGAACAAAGCTAGCTCCGCTATTTAGCCAGTTGCCAGTCAGATTGACCGTAAAACCGGAACCATCAAATGTACCTGCAGATAAATTTAAATTTCCATTTACATCAAAATTACTAGCCAAGGTTTTTGTACCCGTACCTTCAAAAGTTACATCGGAGAATGATTGAATGCTTGGATTGGTATTATTAGCTTGGAGCGTTTGAGCGTTATCACCACTAAAATGCACCGTTACTCCAATGGAAGCATTGCCTGAAGAATTATTGGTCCAATTACCAGTTACGTAAATGGGTGAATTGGAGCCGGTGATACTGGAAAGGGTACCGCTCGTGGCTACATTATTAAAAGTAACGTTGTTATTACCCGATATCACAGTAGCGGCAGTAAAGGTGACTGTACTGGTTCCTGTATTGAAAGTGCCATTGTTGACTAAGCTATTGGCCACGAAAACGTTATTACTACCCACCGATAAGGTACCATTGCTTATTTGTAATTGATTAGCCACGTTGAGATTTCCTGTTAAATTGATGGTATTGCCTAATCTATCGATATTCAACTGATATAAATCAATGGTTGCTAAACTTGTATTGGCAGTACCGTCTAAATTCAGAATGGCTCCCGTTAAGTTACCGGCTAAACTTCCCGAAATATAGTTGATATCATTACTGACCGTTAATGTATTATCACCAATAGATAATATCCCTGAACTTAAATTAAGAAAACGGTTAATAACAATGTCTCCGGTAAGAGAAACACCTGCAGAGTTGCTAATCGTTAAATCATAAAAATCAATGTCAGGGATATTTTGGGCTATGGTTCCATTGAAGTTGACTACACTGGTAGCTGGATTATAAATAGTGCTTGTAGTCGCCGCGTTAAACACACCTGAAATTGACATGCTACCTACTAAAGTAACAGTACCGGTACGATCATTGATAGTTAGATTGTAAAATTCCCCTCCGGATATGGTTTGATTAGAAGTTCCCGAAAAAGTAAAAGTTGTAGCATTAGTCGTGGCATCTAAAGAAGCTGTACCAGTAACTGAGAAATCTCCTTTAACTTCGATATTCCCTAATGCAGTTTTAGTACCTGTATTTGATAATATTAAGTTTGTATAACCATTTGGTAGAGAGTTAATATCTTGATTAGCTCCATCGTATGTTATAGTTGTATTAGTATCATCGTATAAAATTTCTGTATCTACATCCAAAATAAATTGACCACCAATTGTGAGTCCAGAACTTGCAAATAATGTGATTTGATTCCCCCTGCCACTATTATTTGTACTATTTAAATCCGTGTTAATTTCTAATACTGCTGGATTGGAAAAACCTATATCTAAGTATAAAAATCTATTTGAACTATTATTAATTAAAGACAAACTATTACAAAAAGCATTTGAATTAATTTCTATAAATGTAGTACTATTAATTGATATTATAACATCATCAGATATAGTTGGAACTGTATTTGTATCCCAATTATCTGCATCATTCCAACTATCAGTAGAACCACCACCATCCCAAGTAATTTGTGCTTTTACTGCATTCAATCCCACTCCCAACACCACCATTAAAATAGTAAATAATTTTTTCATAGCTTATATCAAATAATTGTCAAACAACTGCCCCCAAACGCCCCCCACAATAAAACTAAATAATAAACCCAAAAATAACGTTTTCAATGCTCCTTGCTTCATGTCAATTATTCATTATTTTCATTTCTGATATACAAATATAAACAGGCTGGTTGTAATCTAAGACTTAATTCGGCAAATTTTATTTTTTAACGCACGTAATATCTTATAATCATATAAAATATCACCTTGCTGTGCCTTCTTATTTTGAGAGGGCTGTTCCGGGACTGTCTACTTTAAATTCAAAAAAATATTTGCTTCTTCACATTAAGCATCATGCCCTTTATGAGATTTCACTACTAAAGGTAACCTGTGTTTTTGCATAAAAAAAAGATCGATGTATGTTTTTGCTTAAAATTAAACATTTTGTCACAATTAAAAACATTTATACTCATTAAAATACTATTTTCAGCGCATAAATAAACATTTTCATCAGTTTTAGCAAATCAACCTGATTACACCCTATCAATTGTATAACTTTTGTTGGGAAAATATTATGCTCCTGATCTATCGCTAATTATTACTACATTTACCCATCACGCTCCAAGCAAAGTCTCATTATTTATCTTTCGGGTATTTTCCCTAATTTAGCGGTAAACAAAAGGTTTTCCATGCAGGATTTATATATAAACCACCCTAAGTTTCATGTAGCACTGGATTGCATCATTTTCGGCTTCGATGAAAATGAACTGAAATTGCTGCTGATCAAAAGAGGCTTTGAACCCGAAATAGGCAAATGGTCACTAATGGGCGGCTTTTTAGGAGAAAAGGAAAGCCTGAATCAAGCTGCCGAGCGGGTTTTAAAGAGTTTGACCGGACTCACCAATGTTTACATGGAGCAAACTTACACTTATGGCAACCCTGGCAGGGATCCCGTGAGCCGCACCCTTTCAGTAGCGTATTACGCGCTTATCCGTACTGATCTATACGATCAGCAAGTGGCCGCTAATTATGGAGCAGAGTGGTTTTCCATTCATGATATCCCTGCACTAATTTTTGACCATAACCATATGGTAAAACAAGCACAGGAAATGCTGCAATTAAAAAGTAAGACAAAGCCGATCGGTTTTGAGCTACTGCCCGAGCGATTCACTATTCCTCAAATACGAAGGCTTTATGAAGCTATAAATCAGCAAGAGCTGGATCACCGAAACTTTAGCAAAAAAGTAAAAGCAATGCCATGGCTCAGGCAATTGAATTTAAAAGATAAAAGCAACTCTAAAAAAGGTGCTTATCTTTATGAGTTTGACCCTGTGATCTACAGAAGCCTGCAAGCCGATGGTGTCAATTTTTCAATTTAATAAGCGCTAATAACTTTATCACCACTAATTTACCATTTTACATCTTCATCCTGGGCAGCGGGCTTACATCCATAGAAGCAAATTCTTTTTGCAAATAACGATAATAACCGGCAATACCGATCATGGCAGCATTATCAGTACAATACTCAAACCTTGGTATGAAATACTGCCAATTATTTTCCAATGATAAGTCTTTAATGGTTTGCCTCAGACCAGCGTTGGCCGATACCCCCCCGGCAATTGCAATTTGCTTTATTCCAGTCTGCTTAGCGGCTTTTTTCAATTTACTCATAAGCATATCTATCAACGCTTGCTGTACACTGGCACAAATATTGGACAGGTTTTTTTTAGCAAAATCCGGGTCACGCTTATGTTGATCTCTCAAAAAATACAATACCGCGGTTTTTATACCACTGAATGAGTAATCGAGGTCTGGCATTTCTGTACGGGGAAAATCAAAAGCCTTTGGATTCCCATTTTGAGCCAACTTGTCTACTTGTGGGCCTCCCGGATAGGGCAAGTTCAGCATTTTAGCAGTTTTGTCGAAGGCCTCCCCTACAGCATCATCGCGCGTTTGACCGATCACCTCCATTTGCAAATAATCTTTCACCAGCACTAATTGGGTATGACCACCACTTACCGTAAGGCACAGAAAAGGAAACTGCGGTTTTGGCTCTTCGATAAAATGGGCCAATACATGCGCCTGCATGTGGTTTACCTCCACTAATGGTATGTTTAAACCCAAAGCCATACTTTTGGCAAAGGAGTTGCCCACCAGTAATGCCCCTAAAAGTCCCGGACCTCTGGTGAAAGCAATGGCATTTAGCTCGCTTTTGTCTATCTTTGCTCCTTGTAGTGACTGGTGAATGACCGGAACAATATTTGCTTGATGAGCCCTGGAGGCAAGTTCGGGTACTACACCTCCAAATTTTTGGTGAATTGTCTGGTCGGCTATAATGTTTGAAAGCACTTTTCCGTTGTTTATAACAGCGGCCGATGTTTCATCACACGAAGATTCAATTGCTAATATTGTAATATCCATCATATTTGAAATGGTTTGACAAAAATAGACTTGCCAGAATAAAAAGCCTGGCAAAATTTCTAGCTACCTCCGCGGCGGTATTGATACTGCTGTTGCTATTCATCAGTCTACTTTTGCAAATTCCAGGCATTCAAACCCAGGTTGTAAAAAGAATTACTGCAAGTTTATCAAAAAAACTGGAAATGCCAGTTAATATTGAATCAGTTCATATCGCTTGGTTCGACGAGGTAAAGCTTCACAAGATACTTATTCGCGACCCATACCAAGATACACTTATTTACGCCGAAGACATCTTGATTGATTTTCACCTGGGAAATGTATTGGATCAGCAAATTACTGCTTTTGACATGGCAAAAGTAGAAAACGCGGTAGTGAAAGTACGCAAAAACAATCCTGAAGACGAGGTGAGCATGACTATATTTGCCCGGAACTTAAAAGAGCTGTTCAAAACTCCTGCTAGCGGTATCAGTAAAAAGAAAAAACCTTTCCGTATAAGCTTCGTGTCTTTGAAAAATTCCAGATTTTCAATGATAGACAATACCAAAGATTCAATTGAAGACCGCTGGGATTTTAATCATTTCACTTTCGAAAATATCAATGCTCGTCTTAGCGACATGATGATAATCAATGATACTTTTCTAATAAAGATAAACCGGCTTACCGGCAATGATCAGTCTACTGAATTTCCAATTCATAATTTGGCCACGCGTTTTCGCATATCGCAAAAAGCTATGGAATTCAAGGATTTTCATTTACAAGCCGGGCAAAGCGAGTTTAACAACGATCTCTCCTTTTTATACGATGGCTCAGCCAATCTTTCCTATTTCAACGATAGCGTGACGGTGAAAAGCAATTTGCAAGACGTCACGATCCATTCACAAGACCTTGGTTTGTTTGCTCCTTATTTTAAACAATTTGATGAAGATTATCACCTTTCGGGAAATGTAGACGGTAAGGTAAGCCAATTTTCATTTTCTGATTTTAAATTAAAGTTTGGGTACAGCCTGTTAGCCGGCGACCTGGAAATGAATGGATTACCCAAAGTAGAAGAAACATTTATTTTTCTAAATGTAAACCAGTCTAATATAAGAGCTATCGATCTACAAAAATACATTGAGCCTAAAGTTTATTCAAAAATAGAGACTTTCGGCAATATCCTTTTTACCGGCCAGTTTCTGGGTTTTGTAGACGACTTCGTGGCCAATGGCGATTTCAAAACCAATTTAGGGAATTTTACTTCCGACATAAATTTAAAATTATCTGAAGACAGGGTAAATAGCACCTACAGCGGAGGTTTGAAATTGGATAAATTTAATATAGGTGAGCTAATTGGCAATGACAGCCTGATACAGAAGGTAAGTATGAACGGAAACTTGCGGGGAAGAGGACTCACGGAAGCAACAGCCGATTTACACCTTAATGCCGTTTTTCAGAGGCTGGATATTAAAAATTACAGCTATAGTAATATAGTTACCAGTGCGCGATTTGCCAAAGAATTGTTTATCGGAAAACTGACCGTAAATGATAAAAACTTAAAGCTCAGCACCAATGCTTTGATTGATTTGCAACGGCAAAACAAAATATTAAAAGTTTCTGCCGAAATTGATTCTATGCGTTTACAGCCATTGAACCTAAGCGAAAAGCCAATAATCTTATCTACTAAGGCCAATATAAAGTCAAATGGATTTGATTTAGACAGCTTACTGGGTGATATTTATATCAATGATTTACGGGTAAGTAATGAAAATAAAAAACTAATTATTGATAGTATTGCCATAATTGCTCAAAATAATAAAGCTGAGCGCCTACTATTAATTAATTCGCCCAATTTTAACTTCACAGCTGCAGGTGATTACAAAATGTTAGATGTAGCAAAAGACATATCGCGGCAGTTGAAAGAATATCGATTGCAAATTAAAAACAAGAAACAAGAACTGGATAATTATTATGCCAATAAAGATTCAATACCGGCAAGTAATTTTTACGTGAAATATAACCTGGAAATAAAAGACATAAATCCCATTTTACAATTATTTGTGCCTTCTTTTGCGCTATCCGGAAATTTTAACGTCGATGGAGTTTACATGGGTGGTTATACTTCTTTATTCAGCATAAAAAGTAGTATTGATTCGATAAGATACGGCAAATACTCGATACTTGGCAATGAAATTGATATTCACACTTATAAAAATTTTAATTCGCCTGATATCACGGCTGATGGACAGATTCAATCGGCTCGGCAACATTTTGGAAGAAGCCAAAGCACTGATAGCATGCAGCTTAATTTGCTTTGGAATGAGAATCATATTGATTTAAAATTTGATATTGCTCAAACTAACAGCAATAACTATTTAGACTTAACCGGGCAAATTGATTTTCTGACGGATAGCACGCGAATTCACTTTGACCCTTCCATGCTATTCATTTTAGAAAAGGAATGGCATTTTCAAGAAAACAATCAAATAATAATTGCTCAGCGAGAGGTTACTTTCGAAAACTTCAAAGTGTCTCATCAGGAACAAGACATTTCCTTGTCTGGTAAAGTATCTGATCACGAAAATGAAAAACTAGTGGTAGATATTCATAACCTACAGCTGGATGTACTTAATACTATACTTGATCGGGATCATAAAGGTGAAATAGAAGGGAGCCTACTGATAAGCAATTTTTACAAAGGTATAATAGTAGAAAGTGATATTAAAGTGGATAGTTTGCGGCTCAATAATTTTTTAATTGGCAATTTGCACGGTCAGTCTTATTGGGATAATCAGCTAGGCCGGCTCAATGTAGCCGGTGACCTATTTAGAGATGGCAGTAAAAAAATAGCTTTGGCCGGATACCTGGAGCCAAAAAATAATCAACAGATTCATGCCTATGCTTATTTAAATGATGCCAACTTAAGTATGTTAGAGCCTTTCACCGTGGATTTTTTTAGTAATTTGCGAGGAGAAATTGATGGAGAATATCAAATTGAAGGAACCTTATCGGAGCCACTGATCACCGGCAAGGGCAGTTTAACCCACGGTAAAATAACTGTAAACTACCTAAACACTACTTACGATTTTAATGCAGACTTGACATTTGACCGTAGAACCATGCTTATCAATAGCTTGACCTTATATGATGAATATAAAAATGTAAGTAACCTGAAGGGCACGATTAAACATGATAAGTTGCGGGATTTTCGGCTGGATGTAAGAGGCACACTGAACAATTTTAAAGTACTTAATAAATCGGCCAAAGATGGTGACAATTATTACGGCGTGGCCAAAGTTACCGGCGATATTCGCTTTTATGGACCCATTGATAATTTAACCATTTCCTCTCAAGCAACTACCAACCGGGGTACTCGATTTTTTATTCCCCTTGGTGAAACTACCAATGTAGAACAGCAAGATTTTATCCAAATAATTAATAAAAAAGATAAAAAATTAGCTGCTGTAGCCGAAGATGTGAAAGACGTGGATTTAAAGGGTTTAAATCTTGATTTCGACTTGAATGTAACTCCCGATGCATACTGTGAAATAATTTTTGACCTTACCGCTGGCGATATTATTCGTGGGCGCGGAGATGGCAAGTTGAAAATGCAGATTAATACTGACGGTGACTTCAACATGTTTGGTCAAGTAGAAATACTGGAAGGAGCTTATAACTTCACCCTGTACAACGTGATCAATAAGGAATTTGATATTTTGCCAAACAGTACCCTTACCTGGTCTGGCGATCCATTCAAAGCCGACATGAATATCAAAGCTTCTTATAACCAACTAACCTCGCTGGTGCCTTTATTTGAAGACACCACTTTCCATAGTCTTACCGAAGTACGCAGAAAGTACCCTGCCAAGGTATTGCTTGATTTAAAAGGAGATTTGATGTCTCCGGAAATCGGATTTGACATAGCGGTAGAAAATTACCCCAATACCATATTGGTAAACCGTGGTGGCGGCGCCGAAGCTTACTCGTTATCTGCTCGATTGGACGCATTTAATAACAGACTCAATAATGATGAGCAAGAATTGAAGCGACAAGTGTTTTCATTGATGGTATTGCGTAGGTTCTCTCCGGAAAATTCATTCAATGTTAGTGGTTCGTTTGACAATAGCGTAAGTGAGTTCATCAGTAATCAAATAAGCTATTGGGCCACCCAATTTGATGAAAACCTGGAAATAGATGTGGATTTAGGATCGATGGATGACGAGGCTTTCAATACTTTCCAGCTTCGGTTGAGCTATACTTTTATGGACGGCCGGCTGAGAATAACGCGTAATGGAGGTTTTACCAATCAGCAGAAGCAGCCTGATTTAACCAGTGTTGCCGGGGACTGGACAGTAGAATATTTTCTCACCCCCAATGGAAAACTTCGTGTGAAAATGTACAATAGAACTAATTTTAATAATTTTGACCCGGGCAATGAAGCAAATGCTACTACTACTGCCGGCTTTAGTTTAATGCACACCGAAAGTTTTGATAAAGTTGTTGAACTTTTCCAAAATTCAAGAAAACAAAATAGAAACAAAAAAGAAGATGAATCTGCAAACTCAGATGCTAAAAAAGAGGAAGACCTTGACCCTTTTACAAAAAAGTAAATTTGTTTTTCTTGTATTGGTCTTATGTATAAATATATTTTCAGCAAAAACCACTACTGCTCAAGAATATCCCGACAGTCTCGATCAACGAAAACTAAAGTTGCTGATATTGGGAACAGCTGTTGGCAATGCAGCCACCATGGCGGCTTTGGGCAATATTTGGTATGCCGACCAACCAGGTCAAAAATTCGCCTTTTTTGATGACAGCAGAGAATGGAAGCAAATGGATAAGATTGGACATACCCTGTCTTCTTATTATATCAGTGATATGTATTTTAAAGCTTTGCAAGGAGTAGGTTTATCTAAAAAAAAATCCAATTTCTGGAGTGCTCTTATTGGATTTTTGCTAATCAGCCAGGTGGAAATATTTGATGGCTTTTCGGCCGGTTATGGCGCTTCATGGAGCGACATCGGCTTTAATGCTGCCGGTGCAGGATTGGCTTTTGCTCAGCATCACTACCTGGAGAAACCATTCATTTATCCCAAATACTCTTTTCGGAGAAGCTCACTGGCTAGTATAAGACCATCACTACTGGGCAATGGGCTGCAAGAAGAATGGATAAAAGACTATAATGGCCAAACTTATTGGTTGTCATTCGACATGCACCAAATATGGACTTCTTTCCCTCGCTGGCTCAATATTGCCGTTGGATATGGTGCCCACAACATGATCTTTGCCGATGACCAGGCCAATATAAACGCCGGGTACGACCCATACCGGCAGTACTTTTTTTCTATTGATTTCGATTTTAGCTACTTAAAAACAAACAGTAAATTGCTCAATACGCTTATATATTTTGTGAACATGATTCACCTACCGGCTCCGGCTTTAGAGTTTAATCGTGTGGGTGGATTTCAATGGCATTGGTTGTACTTTTAAAAAAAATAATAAATGAATATAGGAGATAAGGTTCGGTTTCTACACGGACATGAAGAAGGTATCGTTAAAAAGTTTGGTAACCATGGAATGGTGGAGGTAGAAATTGAAGATGGTTTTACCATACCTGCTTTGCAAAAAGATTTAGTAGTAATTGCGAAGGATGAAAACATGCATTTCAAAAAGAGCGAACCTACAACCAAAAAGAAAGATAGAGAGGTTCTGGTACAAGAAGTGTTTTCGGAAAGGGGATTATTTATCGGCTTTAAATCGATTAACGAAAAAATTGTATCTCTTTATTTTCTTAATAATTCTGACTATGATATAATGTATTCCTTAAGCACACAAGAAGGAAGGCAGCAGCATTATGGATTAAGCAGCGCTTACGTGCCGCCCAGGGATTACAATAAAATAACAGATTGGCAGCTAACAGATTTTGACAAATGGCCTTCTCTGGCTTTCCAAATACTTTTTCACCGGGCAAGATATTTTACTCCTAAAGCACCTCTTATAAAAACCGTTAACTTTAAAGCCGCTACATTTTTTAAAAAGAAAACCGAGCTTCCGCTATTGCAAGCCTCTGGCTACTTGCTGCAAATCGATGCCGATAATAAACCTGTAGACCTCGAAAAAGTAAAGGAAGGCATGTTTCAGCAAACTTCCTCTCCCCATTCGAAAAGCAATGAATTACCGGAAAAGGAAGTTGATTTACACATTGAAAAACTTTCTTCTCAACATTCAAATATGAGCAGAGAAGACATCTTGAATTTGCAATTGTCTGTTTTTGAAAAAAACCTAGACCAAGCGATTGCAGCAGGATATAATAGTATCACCTTTATTCATGGTGTAGGCAATGGTGTTTTAAGAGATAAAATCCACAAATATTGCAGTAAACTAGATAATATTCGCTTTTTTAAAGATGCACGAAAAGAAAAATTTGGCTATGGAGCTACTGAAGTAAGAATTAATTAATTAGAATAATAATTTAAAATACAATATATTTTGTAACTTTAAAACAATTCAACCACCCAAAATTAACTACCATGATTGAATTAAACAGTTTCATGTCCTCATTTGCTGAAGAAATAGATGGACAATATTCTGAATACAATAAAGAAAAAGCAGTAATTATTGTGCCTTTAGATCAAAATAGGTATCAAGCAGTGCTGGGTATTACTAAAACATGTGAAGATAAAAGCATTTCGGTCAAGTTTACATCGAAGGTTTGTGAATTTCATGAAAAAATCGACTTAAAAGAGTTATTGAAAAAGAATCACAATTTTGTTTATGGCAAATTTGTAATAGTAGAGAATATTATAAAAGTAGAAGCTACTGGCAAAATGGACAATTCCGTTGAAGAACAGCTTAAAGAGATGATTTATGAGGTTGCCAGGTCAGCAGACGACTGGGAATACAAATTAACTGGCATGGATGTGAACTAAACCCACCTTTTTTTATTTACTTTTACAGGAATAAGATAAATGTAAGCTGTCCTATCGCTCCGATATATTCGGTGAGGAAAGTCCGGGCAGCACAGAGCACCGTACTTCCTAACAGGAAGGTGCAATGCTGGAAACGGCATTGCAACAGCTAGTGCAACAGAAAATATACCGTCCGCCTACCTGGCGGATAAGGGTGAAAAGGTGAGGTAAGAGCTCACCGCTTGGTTGGTGACAATCAAGGCACGGCAAACCTTACGGGCTGAAAGACCAAATAGGTTGTACTATCCGCCTGGCGGATGCAGGGCTGCTCGTCCTGCTCTTGTTTAAAACAAATGGTACAACGGGTAGGTCGTTAGAGCTTGATGGCAACGTCAAGAGCAGATAAATGATAGGATTCTGGTGTATTTCACTAGTGACAGAACCCGGCTTACAGGCTTATAATTTATCTTATTTTATTCTTTTTCATACCTTTGCAAAAAATTTTTTAACCAATGCCTAAAATACTTATCATCGACGACGAAAAAAGCATCAGAACAACCTTGCGTGAAATACTCGAATATGAAAAATTTGAAGTAGATGAAGCCAAGGATGGTGAAGAGGGGCTTGCTCATATAAAAAAGAACGACTATGATGTAGTGCTTTGCGATATTAAAATGCCCAAGATGGACGGCATGGAGGTATTAGAAAAGACTGTAGAGGCAGGAAAAGATACGCCCATTATCATGATATCGGCACATGGCACTATAGAAACAGCTGTAGAAGCCACCAAAAAAGGCGCCTATGACTTTATAACCAAACCGCCTGATTTAAATCGTTTACTGCTTACCATCAGAAACGCGTTGGATAAGTCGAATCTGGTAACAGAAACTAAAACCTTGAAAAAGCGCATTTTGAAATCTTTCGATATCGTGGGAGAATCGGACGCTATACAAAATGTGAAGCAAACCATTGAAAAGGTAGCCCCTACTGATGCCCGGGTAATGATTACCGGCCCCAACGGTAGTGGTAAAGAACTGGTCGCCCGCTGGATTCATGAAAAAAGCGCCCGAAACGGAGGACCTTTAATTGAAGTGAATTGCGCCGCCATTCCTTCCGAATTGATAGAAAGTGAATTGTTTGGCCACGAAAAAGGTTCTTTTACCTCGGCAGTGAAACAGCGTATTGGCAAATTTGAGCAAGCCAATGGTGGAACTCTTTTCCTCGACGAAATTGGTGACATGAGCCTATCGGCTCAATCGAAAGTATTGAGAGCTTTGCAGGAAAACAAGATCACCAGGGTGGGCGGTGACAAAGAGATAAGTGTAAACGTAAGAATCATAGCCGCGACGAATAAAGACCTTAAACATGAAATTCAAAATAATAACTTCAGGGAAGACCTTTATCACCGAATCAGTGTAATTTTAATTCATGTGCCTCCTTTAAAAGATCGTAAAGAAGACATCCCCTTGCTGGTAAATAAGTTTTTAGACGATATAGCAGCCGAATATGGCTCGGCTCGTACTAATATTACCGAGTCGGGTTTGCATGAACTTCAGCAGTATCAATGGACCGGCAACATCAGGGAATTGCGCAATGTGGTTGAGCGGTTGGTGATCATGAGCGATAATGATATTGATCTGGCAGATGTAAAGAATTTTGCCAACCTGGGATAGTAAAAGAGGAGTATGGAAGAAAAGTATCCCATGCTCCGTTCTTAAATTATTATTTCTTTACCAAATCGTTAATTTCTTCCATCTCTTTCGAAATTGCTTTTCGCTTAATCAAAGTATAATCATTTACTCCTACCAGTTTTTTCAAAGCACCATGATCCTGTCCCACTCCATGTCTTTGTCTCTGGCAGCAGCCTCAACCAGAATTACTTTAAGCTCAGGAAATTTATTTTTGATAGGTACTTTAAACTAATCTAGTGACTTTATGTACAAATCGCTGCGAACTTTTCTTCAAAATCATTTTTCACACTCAGGCATCTTTATTTTATACCAGCCATATTGTTGTAGATATAATACTTTTCATTAATTTGGCTGCAAATTTTAACAGCATAAATCCATGAAAAAATTAACAATTCTATTTTTATCCTCCTTTTGGTTTTTTAATGCCTGTCAGCAAGCAGATAACCAGGAAGCATCTGAACAGACAGAAAATATCACCAATCAGCAATTTAAATATCCATTTCTTGACCCTTCCGTTGAAATGAACGAAAGGGTGTGGGATCTGGTAAGCAGACTTTCCACTGAAGAAAAAATAGCCCAAATGAATTACGATGCACCGGCCGTTGAGCGACTGGCAATTCCCAAATACAACTGGTGGAACGAATGTTTGCACGGAGTGGCCCGGGCTGGCAGGGCTACCGTATTTCCTCAAGCCATTGGCATGGGAGCTACTTTTGATGAAGATTTGATTCACCGGGTAGCTAGCGCTATTTCCGATGAGGCCAGGGCTAAATATAATTTGGCGGTAAAGAAAGACATTCGAATGCGATACTCAGGCCTAACCTTTTGGACCCCTAACGTAAATATTTTTCGTGATCCACGCTGGGGCCGTGGGCAAGAAACTTACGGAGAAGATCCCTTTCTCACTAGCAAGCTTGGTTCGGCATTTGTAAAAGGATTGCAAGGCGACCACCCCAAATACCTACAAGCTGCAGCCTGTGCCAAGCACTACGTGGTGCATAGTGGCCCGGAAGGATTAAGGCACGAATTTGACGCGGTAGCATCAGCTAAAGACATGTATGAAACTTACCTGCCTGCTTTTAAAGCACTGGTAGAAGCCGACGTAGAAGCCGTGATGTGTGCCTATAATCGCAGCAATGGAGAAGCTTGCTGTGGCAGTAAAACATTGTTACAAGACATTTTACGGAAAGATTTTGGTTTTGACGGACACATCGTATCCGATTGCTGGGCACTGATTGATTTTCATGATGGCCACGATCTCACTGCCAATTCAGTTGAATCAGCCGCTCTGGCATTGAAAAGTGGCGTAAACCTCAATTGTGGCGACACTTATCCTTTCTTAAAGCAAGCTCTGGAGCAAGGGTTGGTTACTGAAGGAATGATAGATAGCACCCTGGCCCACCTAATGAAAACCAGGTTTAAATTGGGTATGTTTGACCCTGCAGATATGGATCCTTTTGCCAACCTGGGAGCAGAAGTGATCAATAGTGAAAAGCACCAGCAACTTGCTTTAGAGGCAGCCCAAAAATCGATAGTGTTGCTCAAGAACAAAAAAAAGGTACTGCCTTTGTCAAAAGACATACCCTATCTATTCATAACAGGACCCAATGCAGCTACCGCAGAAGTGCTGATAGGCAACTATTACGGTTTGAGTAGTAATATGGCCACTATACTGGAGGGCATCACCGGCACTGTAAATGATGGCAGCCTAATTCAATATAAGCAAGGCTTTTTACTCGACAGAAAAAATGTAAACCCAATCGACTGGACTACCAGCGATGCACAGCAAGCAGATGCTATCATTGCCGTGATTGGTATATCTGGGTTATTAGAAGGTGAAGAAGGAGAATCAATCGCCTCACCCTCCAAGGGAGATCGTTTTGGTATGAACTTACCAGAAAACCAGATAGAATTTATGCGCAGGTTAAGAAAAGACAATGACAAACCAATAATTGCGGTAGTAACAGGTGGCAGCCCCATGGATTTGTCTGAAATTCATGACTTGGCCGATGCCGTCCTGTTTGCCTGGTATCCCGGAGAAAAAGGCGGACAGGCAGTGGCTGAAATCATCTTTGGCGATGTGAATCCTTCAGGCAGGCTGCCTATCACTTTTCCAAAATCACTCGATCAGTTGCCTCCTTATGAAGACTATAGCATGGTAAATAGAACTTACCGATACATGGAAGAAGCGCCCATGTACCCGTTTGGTTATGGATTGAGTTTTACCAGTTTTGAATTCAGTGGTATACAATTGAGTAAAAACGAAATGCAAAAAAACGATACTAACCAGCTAAAGGTAATGGTGAAAAATAATGGCACTATTGATGGAGAAGCGGTAGTACAATTGTACATAACAGATACTGAAGCATCTTTTCGGGTTCCTCAATTATCATTAAAAGGCATCAAGAGAGTTGCCTTGGGCGCCGGAGCATCTAAACAAGTCACTTTTGAAATAGATGCGGAAAAGTTAGAGCAAATTAATATGGAAGGTAAGCCAGTGATTGAGCCGGGAGAATTTAAACTTACGATAGCAGGTAGTGCCCCTGTGTCAAGAGCTTCTGAGCTTGGTTTATCTCAGCCTTTATCAGCAACTTTGAAAGTTTTATAATTGACATTTTGAAAAAAGTTGATTGACCATGGTTTTGGTTTATCAGCTTATTTTGAAAAAATATTAACAAATCAAGAATTTCAAACTGATTTTTTGACTATTGTTTGGATTTGGTTATTTTTATTTCCATATTGCCAAATGATAACCATTAAACTATTAAACCCCTAAATTAATGAACAACGCCATTTCCAAAACCATTGAGCCTACTCTACCACTCAAAAAAGAAAAGCATGTATCTTTATTTGCCTCCAAACCGGAAACCGAAATATGGCAAGAATTTGTAAGAGGCAACGAAGCGGCATTTTTATACATTTACAATAAATATTTCGAAGTGCTATATCGCTTCGGCTTCCAATTTAGCAAAGATCAGGATTTTATCCAGGATTGCATCCAGGATCTCTTTATGGAGCTGAATTCTAATAAAAAATTGGAAGTAAGATCGCTAAAATCGTACTTGATGGTAAGCTTGAAGCGAAAGATTATACATTATCAAAAAAGGGCCAGTAAATTTTTATACAAAAATGACTTGCTCAGCGGTTATGACTTTCAAATGAGCTACTCTCAGGAGGATAAAATAATTGATCAACAGTTTGAAGATGAACAAAAAGCTAGAATGAATAATGCAATCAATACAGTGCTTACCAAAAGGCAACGTGAGGTGATTTATTATTTATACTACGAAAAACTGTCAGTTGAAGAAATTGCCGAACTAATGCACCTAAGCCGCCGAGGTGTGCAAAACCTGAGCTACAAGGCAGTAGCTGTTCTAAAAAATCACTTCGAGTTAATATTGATTTTTATCATTTCTTTTATGCTAAAATTATAGTCTTAACAACATCAGCTATCATTTTAATGGTTTTTTTTAAATAATTTCAAAAAAATGGTGTAAATCAGGTAACTCAATCCTCTTATTAAAAACAAGGGTATCCAAAAAAATGGAGCTTCCCTGTTGAAAATGAAACAGAGCTATCTGATGAAATATAACCAATATATACTTGAAGATTTTTTAACGGATGAATATTTCATTTCGTGGGTTTTTGAACCAAGTAAAGAGTCTGATCAGTTTTGGCAAAATTGGATAGACAATAATCCTCAACAAAAGAAGAAAATACAAAAGGCAAGAGAGATCATCCTGGCTACCACATTTGAACATGCAGCGTATAACCCTAAAGTTAAAGAAGATGTGCTGGATAAAATCATGAAAGGCTACACTTCCAATTATCATTATTTACACAAAAATCACAGGAGGTCAATTATTTGGAAAATAGCAGCTTCTTTGGCTTTCATTATTATTGCTGGCGTTGGCATGTGGCAATATGAGCCTCAGCAATATGCTGTAGTAGATAGTTCTCCTATTAAAATTATCACCAAAACTACACTGGCAGGTCAAAAATTATCCATAATTCTTCCTGATGGAAGTGAGGTGGTATTAAATGCTTCCAGCAGTATTGCTTACCCGGAATCCTTTTCTGATGATCATCGACGGGTCAAATTAAATGGAGAAGCATTTTTTAATGTAAAAGAGGATAAAAACAGCCCCTTTATTGTACAAAATGATGACTTCAGCACAAAAGTATTAGGCACTTCATTTAATTTAAATCAGAATTCAGTTTCACTACTTACCGGCAAAGTAGAGGTTTTAATGCAAGATGAAGCAACAACAGGAATTGTTCTAACTCCAGGTCAAAAAGTCGTGCATGACAAAACCAAAAATTCATTTTACAAAACTTCATACAATTATCAGCAAGACGTTGGGTGGAAAGATGGCATTTTATATTTTAAAGATGCGGATTTTACCACCATCAAAAGCCGTCTGCAAAAATGGTATGGGGTAAAAATTGTAGAGGAAAGTAGTTTTAACCAACACTGGAACTATACTGGCACATTTGAAAATGCCAGTTTGGAAGAAGTGCTGGAAAGAATTGCTTA
Organism: uncultured Roseivirgaceae bacterium; assembly: GCA_964592475.1. Taxonomy (GTDB): domain Bacteria; phylum Bacteroidota; class Bacteroidia; order Cytophagales; family Cyclobacteriaceae; genus CAZQEZ01. The sequence continues at coordinate 7,163 of CAZQEZ010000034.1, read as the reverse complement.
CCTGGAAGGTTTCAAATTTTTAATTAACGAAAAAACAGTAAAAATTTATGGAAATTGACAGTAGCTAATAAATAAAGTAAAAAAGAGCAGGTAAAGCTCTGGCCAGCCGTACCTGCAAAATCAATATTTAAACATATTACACATTTAAACATCATAAAATTATGAAAAATAAGTTACTTCACCTAATTAAAATAGGTATGTATTATTCTATGATGGGGTTTATGCTCCAAGTTATTTTATTAAGTACAGTCTTGGCTGTTAATACTTCTGCTCAAGATGTAAAGAGCGTAAGGGATATTTACATTTCTCTAGATATTAACAACCTTGATGCCATTCAGGCATTTGAGGCTATAGAATCCAAAACAAATTACAAATTTGCTTACGAAAAGCGAATGATTAATCGGGATGTTCGAATTAATTACAAGGCTGACAATCAATCTTTGGCCGAAATTCTTACCCAAATATCAAAAATTACCAACCTGAAATTCAGGCAGGTGAACAACAATATTGATGTAAAGCGAATCAATAGGAATGAGAAAAAGGTAGAGCGGGTAGAAATAATGACGCAAACCCGTACCATTACCGGTAAGGTAACTGCTTTTGATACCGATGAAGGCTTGCCGGGTGTTAACGTGGTAGAAAAGGGCACCAATAATGGAACTGTAACCGATCTCGATGGAAATTATAGCCTGGCTGTAAGAGAAGGTGCAACTTTAGTTTTTAGCTCAGTAGGCTATACTTCCGAGGAGGTTGAAGTTGGTGGCCGTTCGGTTATTGACCTCACCATGACCCAGGACATTCAGCAATTGCAAGAATTGGTAGTTGTGGGATATGGCCAGCAAAGCAGAGAAGACATTACTTCTGCTATCAGCACTGTGAAAGGGAAAGATATAGATAACATACCCGTAACAGCAGTAGATGCCTTGCTACAAGGAAGAGCTGCTGGCGTACAGGTAGTGCAAAACTCCGGTGCGCCAGGTGCGGAAAATTATGTGCGTATTCGTGGTAACAGTTCATTGTTAGGCCAAAACCGACCATTGTACATTGTGGACGGAGTACAAATGAATAACATTACTTCTACAGGATTGAGCAATGGCGGACAGTTGCCTACTACTACCAATGACATTAACCCGAATGACATTGAATCAATGGAAATATTAAAAGATGCCGCCGCAACCGCCATATATGGAGCTCGTGCTTCCAATGGTGTAATCCTGATCACAACGAAAAGGGGAAAACAAGGAGCCACCAAATTCTCATTTGATGCTTATACCGGAGTACAGGAAGTTTGGAAAAAGCTTGACCTGCTGAACGCCGAACAATATGTTGATTTAAGAGAAGAAGCCATCGCGAATGAAGTTGCATTGACTGGTGAATCAATTACAACGCCAAGCTGGTTAGGAGTTACTGGCACTGACACCAATTGGCAGAATGAAATATTTAGAACAGCCCCAATATCTGACTACAACTTTTCAGCCAATGGTGGCAATGACAAAACCAAGTTCTTTATTTCTGCCGGATATTTTGATCAAAAAGGTACTATCATCGAGCAAGCTTATAACCGTGCCAACCTGCGAATAAATTTAGACCACAAAGTAAATGATAAAATCAAGATGGGTTTGAATTTTACTACAAGTTTGAGTAACAATGATCAGGTTTTTGCCGATTTTGATACCCGGAACCCTTTAGCGGCTGCTTTGGTATTCAACCCAAATTTACCGGTTAGAAACGAGGATGGAAGTTACGCGCAAGACCCTCTCAATGAAGTACCAAACCCTGTGCAACTGGCAGAAGATATTACCTTTAACAGTAAACAAAAGCGGGTATTAGGAAATGTATTTGCTGAATATGACATCATTGAAAACCTTAGTCTGCGCACTACGCTAAGTGTGGATTTTTTACAAGATCGTCAACAAAGATTTGCACCAACAACTATTACTGGTTTTGAATTTGGTGAAGCAGTTGGAGGTAATTTCGAACAGTTTCTTTGGAACAGTGAAACTACTCTTACCTACAAAAAAATCATCAATAATAAGCATGATATCACTGCCATGGCAGGGATTAGTTTTCTGGAAAGAGAAGAATATTTATTGCGTACTTCCGGCAACAACCCTGGAACGAATATAATCAACACGATCGCGGTATCTAATTTTACTGGTATCGAAAATTATTTAACCACTTACGGATTATTATCCTATTTTGGACGGGTTAATTATACTTTTGATAACAAAATTCTTCTGATGGCTAGTTTGCGGGTTGATGGTTCATCCAGGTTTGATCCTGATCAAAGATATGGCTATTTCCCTGCGGCTTCTGCTGGTTACAGACTATCAGAAGAAAGTTTTATGGATGGTCTTACTTTTATTGATGATCTGAAATTTCGAGCTAGCTTTGGAATTACCGGTAACCAGGATATTTTCACTGATGACTTTCCTAGTTTAGCAAAATACTCTCCTGGCAATGATTATGCTTCAAGCTGGCCTGGAATAGCGCAATCTTCATTGGCTAATCCGCTATTAACCTGGGAAAGCACTACACAGTATAATATTGGTTTGGATTTGACAGTATTGAACAACAGGATAAACTTGATGGCAGATATTTATCGAAAAACCACCAATGATTTATTATTCCGCTTACCAATGCCCTGGTCCTCCGGATATACAAACACAATTGATAACATCGGTAGTATGGTTAACGAAGGACTTGAACTTGTAATTGGCACTGAGAATATACGTGGCGCCTTTACCTGGTCTTCTAATTTTAACATTGCTTATAATCGCAATGAAATTACCATGTTGCCTTATTTTGATCCTGAAAACCCAACAGCCAGTGACTTTTCACAACAGCAACCGGATGGTTTAGGTACTGATGGTACCAGAACAGTATTCAGAATGGGCGAATCTTTTGGTTCATTTTATGGCTATAAGGTTTTAGGAGTAGATCCTAATACAGGATTCATCCAATATGAAAATGTAGATGGAAGTGTTGACGATGATGGCGACCCATCTTTAGGCATCAGTGATCGTCAAATTTTTGGTAATGCCTTACCACTACATACCGGTGGATTTACCAATAATTTTGCTTATAAAAACTTTGACCTGAATGTATTTATGCAGTGGTCTTATGGCAACGACATCTATAACCAAACAGCCGCGGCCTTGAACAACATGACTGACTTTTATAACCAAAGTGCTAATGTGCTGAACCGATGGCAAGAGCCTGGCGATATAACAGATGTACCCATAGCATTAGTTACAGACCCAACTGGAGAGGCAGCAGTAGGCGCCAACAACCGGGAAATATCTTCCCGTTTCCTGGAAGATGGTTCTTTCATACGTTTTAAAAACGTGACCCTGGGTTACAATGTGCCTGCCACCTTGCTGAATAGGTTTAATCTTAGTAGCCTTCGTTTGTATGTTTCCGGTAGAAACCTGCTAACCTTTACCGATTATACAGGATTTGATCCTGAATCTCAAAATACCAGTGTGCAATCTGCTGTAGGTGTTGACTATTTGGTTCAACCACAGCCACGCACTTACATCGTTGGTCTTAATCTTCAATTCTAAATGATAAATAAAATGAAAAACAAGATATTATATATAATGCTGATCGGGTTTATTTTTTCCTGCAACGTGCTGGATCAGGAACCCATAAGTGACGTTACTGGTGACAACTTTTTCAGAAATGAAGGTGATGTATTCGCTGCCATAAGTGGATCTTATGACATTTTCCAAAGAAATACTTTTGGCAGAGACTTCTTTGCTTCTGCATCGGCTAGTTCCGATGAAAGTACTACGGCATCGTCCGGGGGAAATAACAATAGAGCAAATGCTCATGGTGTGAATGCGGATCATGGACCTGCACGTGATTTATGGAGGGGATGTTATGAAGGAATATTAAGAGTAAATGATATCATTGAAAATGTACCTAATATTCAGGATCAAGCGTTGGATTTGGATAATTTAAGAGCGGAATATATGGCGGAAGCTAAATTTATTAGAGGATTTTTATTTTACCGATTAAGTATTTGGTATGGAGAAATACCAGTGATATTAGAAACTACAAAATCCTCAGACCCTGACGTGGTTTTTGTATCAAGAGATCCGCTTGTAGATGTTTATACGCAAATAATACTTGACCTTGAAGATGCAGCCGCTGATTTGCCGGTTTCTTATGGTTCAAACGAACTTACCCGTATACGTGCTACCAAAGGAGCTGCTCAGGCATTGCTAGCCAAAGTTTATTTGCGCAGGGCATATAGTGATTTCGCAGAGCCCAATGATTTTCAGCAAGCTGCTGACTATGCCAAATTGGTAATGGATAGTGATGTATACGAATTAGTACCCAACGCGGAATATGCCAGCATCTGGAGTGTAGGACAGCAATTGACTACAGAATCCATATGGGAGTTATTTACTGAGACAGTAGAAGTAAATCGTGGGGATGATTTATACCGGGAGTTCGAGAGAAGTGAAAATGGTGCACGGGCGCGGGCCAGAATATTACCCAGCCCTAAGTTGTTAGACATGCTCAACCAAAACCCTGACGATGTTAGGCTTACTGTTATAGGCGATATGGATCCTGAGGAAAATTTTGGGTTCTCCAAATACACAACAAAGTACAATATTAATGGTGGTATTGACATGCCGAATCACATCCATTTGCGTTTAGCTGATATCATCCTGGTAAGGGCTTTAGCTTTAAATGAATTAGGCCAAACAGACGATGCCATTGATTTGGTAAACATAATCAGAGACCGTGCAGGTATTCCTGATGTATCGGCTGCTACTAAAGAAGAAGCTTTTAACCTGATCATGGATGAAAGATTCATGGAATTGAACTTCGAAGGTAAAAGATGGTACGACCTATCCATGATCCCGGACAACAATTATGAATTTGCCCGTACAGAATTTGAAGATACCGGTGATGCAAGAAGCCAGATGGATGAAAGTGAAACTTATCAGCTTCGCTGGCCCATCAACAACCGTGAACTGGATTTGAATTTTAATTTGGTTCAAAATCCGGGTTATAATTAAATATTTAATATCTGCCTGACTTGCAAAAGTCAGGCAGGAT
>CAZQEZ010000034.1:0-1987 GCA_964592475.1 uncultured Roseivirgaceae bacterium | reverse complement strand
TAAAATTATGAAAAACAAATACAAATTGAGAGGATTTGTGCTAATAGCATGGCTTCTTTTCACAATATCTTCAAATGCCCAAAATGTCCAATACATTATTACTCAAACCAAAGATAACCCTGAATGGCAATTTGACAATATTCAATTTTCCGAAACCATAGGAAATGGGGTGGAGGTGGCAATTGATGATGCCACTACCTACCAGGAATTTATGGGCATGGGTGTTTCATTTGACCGCTCAGCGATGACCAATTTTATTGGTATGAGTGCCACGGAAAGAGATAAGGCGCTCAGGGGCATGTTTGATCAAAATCAGGCAGATGGGATTAAACTGGACTGGATCCGCTATCCTTTTGGTACTTCCGATTTTACCGGTACGGAATGGTATACATATAATGACCTTCCCTCTGGCGATACCGATCCTGACATGTCAGAATTTTCTATACAAAAAGATATTGACCTTGGGTTTGTGGATCTGGTGAAGGAAGTGTTAGCCATTAACCCCAACATTAAAATTCTGGGCAGTGTATGGAGCCCGCCGGCCTGGATGAAAACCAATAACAAACTGACCAACGGAGGAGACCTGAAAACCGAATATCAGCAAGCCTATGCCATTTATTTGAGAAAAGCTATCCAGGCTTTTGCCGATCAAGGGATTACCATCGATGCCATTACCATTCAAAATGAACCGGAAGTAAACCAGGTTTATCCTTCCTGCAAAATGAGTGTTGGAAATATTATTGCCGTTCAGAAACTGTTGAAAACAGAATTTGATACCCACAATATTTCCACTCAAATATTTGCAGGCGATACTCAATGGAATAAAAAAGATGATTACATAGTACCACAAACAGATTCGGCTATTGCCAATAATAATCCATATCTAGCCGGTGCCGCCTGGCATTTTTACGGGGGAGGACCAGCGGCAATGACCAATTACTATAATGCATATCCCGATAAGCTGAATATGATGAGCGAGGTGCAATTAGATTTATCCAATTGTTCCGCTAACAGATTTTATCGAATAATGCAGTACTATCATAATTATTGTCATGTGGTAATCGACTGGATCACCTTTTTAGATAATGAGGGAGAACCGTTAAATCCCGGAAATCCATTTAAACCTGTACGTGCCGGAAAGTTTTTAACAGCAGACCGGGACGACCTAGATGACTGGAAATATTTACGCCTTTACTATCATTACGGTATGATCTCCCGCTGGGTAGAAGAAGGGGCCGTGCGTATTGAGACTCCACTGCGTAAAAACAATCTTTACATAGTAGGCTTTAAAAATGCGGATGGCACCATCGTGGTAACCGTAGCCAATGACAATTGTAAAACTTTGGCCAGCAAATATACCTTTACCTGGAAAGGCAAGTCATTAAGCTTTGATACCCCGGCAGAGCCTTTCGTGGCAACATTCGTGTGGGATGCCAATGCCCAGGCTACACCGCTGGCACAGATAAACCAAAGCTCCGATGACGCCGAGCAAAACAGCAACAATACGGTAGACCTGGTGAGCGGCGACCTGGATTTAGGTGACAGACCAATCAGCGGATTACGGTTTTCTAACCTGAACATTCCGCAAGGAGCTACTATTACCAATGCTTACGTACAATTCACTGCCGATAAAGACAATCAATCAGCAGCGGCAAGTTACACCATTAAAGGACAGGATGTGGATAATGCCACTACCTTTACCAGTACCAATAATAATTTATCCGGCCGCACCTTCACTTCCGCCAGTGTCAGTTGGAATAACATTCCAGCCTGGAATACAGCCGGTGAGTCAGCCGCTGCACAAAAGACCCCGGATTTGATATCGGTTATCCAGGAGATTGTAGATAGGCAGGGCTGGAACAGTGGTAATAGCCTGGCTTTATTTGTTACCGGTAGCAGCGGTAAGCGATCGGCTATTACCTATGACAATAATAGCCAAAAAGCTGCCAAACTTTTCGTGGAGTTTGAAGTGGCCAACAATTATCAG
>CAZQEZ010000033.1:0-35575 GCA_964592475.1 uncultured Roseivirgaceae bacterium | reverse complement strand
TCTTACCAGGTAACTGGTACAGAGGTTGAAGGTGTTGATCCCGGATCTTTTTTTGGAGTTGCTTTGTATCCTTCATTAACAGTTTCGGATGCCTTTGGTATTGGTTTACGAGGCGAATATTTTAGCGTAAGCAATGGCTATTTATCTGATGAAACTTTTCCTTTAGACAACGAAGGCAATGGAAGTGTTATAGCATTTACATTATCTACTAACCATACAATTGGTAACCTACGTTTTATCCCTGAAGTTAGAGCTGACCTCTTCTCTAATGATTTCACTGATGATGGTGATACCAAAAGCTCTATGCTTTCATTCTTATTGGCAGCAGTATATAGCTTCTAATTAATTTTATTTAAGTTTAATGGGATAGTCCACCTTAATGGTGGGCTATTTTTTTCTATGAAAAAATTAATTTTATTTTACCTGCTGCTTTTATCCAACTTCAGCAGCAATGCGCAAGAAAACAAGGAATACCCCTGGGATATCTATTCTGTGGTGGAGACTGATTCGGTGCCTTCTGCTACATTGTGGCTCAATGCTTACACCTTTGTGCAGGAGCAGGAAGGCTGTACGCTTGTAAGTGCAGATAGCCTGAACAATGTGAAAGCTACCTGTGGTTTTTGGGCTTATAAATCAAAACTGTTAAAAAGTATTGAAGGTCGTATTTTCTTTAATTTTTTGGTAGAAATAAAAGAGAACAAATACCGGTACTTTATTAACGATTTTCATTTCATGCCCTACAGCCGGGATCGTTTTAGTCGTTACAAAGCTGATAAAAGCGCAGTACAATCATTATCCGAACCGAATCAACGCAGGAAAAAAGCCTGGAAAGGTTATCAGGAAGAGGCAAAAACCTCTGCTAATGAATTGGCTGAGGCATTAAAAACTGCCATGAAAGAAATTCCCAAAAAAGCTATCATAGAAAAGGCTTCTCAGACTGACTGGTAGTTATAATTCCAGATTAGGCGCACCAGCAGCCCAATACAACACGGCCTTAGCCTTTTGATATTTCACTTCAAATGATAATAATTTCAACCTGGATTCAATTAATTTCGATTCACGAGAGTTAACCAAAAAGACAGAACTTTCTCCATTAGTAAAATTTAGAATTTCTGCTGACAGTAGATCCTCATAGTTTTCTACCTTGCTTGCTTGTTCGTCTATTAAATTATATAGCGTTTGAAGCTCGTTAAAACTAGTATTAATTTCATTCACTATTTCACGTTTTGCCTGTACTTGAGCGAAATTATTTTCTATTAATTTGATATTTGTCTTCTGTAATTTAGCCCTTTCTTTTCTTAAAAATAACGGAAAGGAAAATTCTACCCCTAATTTATAATCATTGGTGAAAAATTGGCCATTTCTATCCAAGGGTGAACCAGTACCTTCAGTCAAGAAATTATAGTTTAAATTCAGCACCGGTTTGAGGTTCTCAACGTTGAGACGCCTTTCAATTTCTAATTGTTGTTGTTTCAAACTGAGTTTTACAAGCTCAGGGTGATTTTCTCTGGCCAGATCTATAAGGGCATACAAAGTATCTATTCCTAAAAATTGCCACAAAGAGTCAGGAGCTACCGGGTATGCATTTTCTGATAATACCACCGGGCTTCCTTCATCATTCCACAAGTGATTAGAAAGAATAAGGCCTGCGTTAATAAAATCCACAAAAGCTTGGCGACGTTCGATACTTCTGGACTGAACTATAATTTTTGCTTCTACAGAGTCAATAGGAGCATAATCGCCCATTTCCACATTGCTTTTAATAGCTTTAAGACGCGTTTGTGCTAATGATAAAGCTTCAGTATATAACTCAAAATTATTGTAACTCCAATACCAGTTCCAATAATCTTTATTAGCTTGAAGCAGTACTTTATTAATCATTTTTACTTGCTCCGCATCTGCTATCCCTTGCATTAACTGAGCTTGCCTCACTGTTGCCCTTCTGCTATCAATGATAAGACCTTGCCCGATAGGCAACGATACTCCTGCATAAATTAAACCATCTTCAGGAGTGGTAAGACCATCGTCGAGAAACTGGCCGGTATTACGTTCATATCCTAGCTTTAAATCAGTATTGAACCAAACAGGCACTTTTAGCACATTATCCCAAATATTGAAATAATCAGAACCTTTAAACTCTTTTGCATCATAGCTTACTTCTACCTTGGGGTCAAAAAAGCCGCGAGCGTACATTATTTCTTGCCGTGCTGCATCGTCAAGCAGCTCAGCTTGCTTTACTATTGGATGGTTCTGTAATATCACTTCGTAAAGCTGCTCCATGGAAACTGCTGAAATACTCTCATGAACGATAGAGTCTTGAGCAGCAACAAATAAAGGAGAATAAACAGCCAACCAAACAATGAACAATTTACGCATCATTAAATTATTTATTCACCAAAGCTTTAGCTCCTTTTTCATTCTCTTTCTTTCCTGGCTCTTCCTCAAGGCTTGGCGGGAAACCATTGAGCTGTCGCCAGATTTCATACCAAATAGGTACTTCATCGAGCATCGCCCATCCGTAAACACCAGAACCCATGCGCAACTGCTCAGGCCATGGCTCCTGATCAGGGTCAGGAGTTACTAGTATTCGGTATGTGCCATTTTTACTATCCACATAATCTATCACTTGTATACGGCCGCCAAATGTACCCACGGCCACATTTGGCCAGCCGGCAAATTGCAATGCAGGCCATCCATCAAACTCTAAACGAACTTCCCGAGCTTTCTCCAGCAACGGTACATCCATGGCTTTTACATAAAGTTCCACGGCTATATCCGGACGCTCCGGCATAACAGTAACTACTGGCTCTCCTTCTTTAATTGTTTCTCCTATACCTGTTTTCAACGCCTTTACCACGTGGCCATCTTGAGGAGCTATGATGGTGTATTGCTCGTTACGTTTAGACATGTTAGCATAATTTATTCGCAGTTTATAGAGACTACCTTTAGCATCGTTTAAATCAGATATTGTAGCCGCTAAATCAGATTCTGCTTTGCTGATCTTATCCATCATCTCAGCTTCCAAAGTACTTAAATCCACTAAAACAATCGCGAAATTATTTTGAGTATTTTGGTACTTAGCTTGAGTTTCAACTACTTTTAACTCGTATTGCTGATATTTATTCAAGCTAATATTACCGCTGTCGTACAGTACCTGAAAACGATCCAGTTGATTTTTTGCAATTTCATAATTAATGCTATCTTCTTGAACCTTGATTTGAGCCTGTTTTATCTTGTTGTTCATTTGTTGAAGCTTAAACTTTAAAAGGTTGTGAAGTGCTTCAATTTGATTTTCAAGTGCCTGTACCTTGTTCTCCTTGGCCTCAATACTAGCTTCCTTAGCATTCATTTGTTCTTTTAAACGGCTCAACATTTCAGGGTCAAAAAACTTATCTTTTACCTCTGATATTCTCATAATAGTATCACCACGATGGACGTATTGCCCTTCTTGCACTCTCCAATCTTCAATACGGCCCGCGATTACTGTTTCTACTTGCTGAGGACGGTTTTCAGGATCGAGTGCTGTAACCTTTCCATTGCCTCTTATATTTTGCTGCCAGGGTAAAAACATAATCAGGAATAGCAGCGCAAGTATACCCACTACCCACTTTGCCAAAAGTTTACTAGCCTTGGGTGTTTGTAGAACCCTCAGGGTTTCAAGATCTTCTATTTTTGTTAATTTAACTATACTGTTCTTTGATAAATTAAGCATATATTTTTTAATAATTTTTAAGCCAAACTTTGATCTATCTTACTCACAATCAAATCTCTAAAATCCTCTAATCCATAAAGATCTTTAAAAGTTCCATCCATAGTGATAGTTCCGTTTTGCATAACTAATACCCTATCACACTCCGATAAAATAACAGGGTCATTTGAAACTGATAGTAGCGTATAAGGATTTTTTTTGTCCACTAGGAACTTTATCAAATTATGCTTTTCAGATCGATGAAAATTATGAAAGAAATCGTTCAAAATAAGCAATCTTGGCTCTTTAACCAAACATCGGGCCAAAATCAATTTATGTAAAACAGAAGTAGGTATAGCCTTTCCATTACTAATAAGTATTGTATTCAATCCATCTGGCAAACTATTTACATAGTTACGCAGACCTACATTATTAATAGCCTCCATTACATCGGTATAATCAACGTTGGGTCGGCCTACTGCAATATTATCCATTATACTGCCATCAAAAATATCTTCTTGCGATATATTCTTGGCAATATGACCACGCATATCTACCAGGTCTAGATTTCTGATACTAAAGTCGTTAATGGTGGCCACTCCATCATACTTTGTATAAATGCCTGCCAGAATATTCAGTAAGGTAGATTTTCCGGAGCCGGCAAATCCAGCCAAACCTACACGTTCTCCAGGCTTAATTGATAAATCTATACCTTTTAAACTTAAATTAAGACTTTCCGGGTACTTATATTTTAAGTCTTTTGTAAAAATACTGTAACCAACCTTATTATCCTGATAATTTAACTGAATGCCACCTTCTTTCTCAAGTGGTAAATCTGTAACATGTCCGATTTTGTCTACCGCCGTTAGCATATCATAAACTACGTCCATGTAAGTGATAATTTTTTCTACAGAAGAAAGAATTAAGATAATGATTATTTCGGAGGCCACGAATTGTCCAAGAGTAATCTGACGATCAATAACCAGCAAACTGCCCAATATCAGCACGCCACCTGTAACCACTATTTTAAAAATAATAACATAGGAAAGCTGACTTAAAAGAATGCGAAAGTGTTGTTTGCGATTTTTTAAGTAATTGTTAACGTTGATATCTGTTTTTCGCATTGGCAAAGAAGAATCTCCGGCTAATTTGAAAGAATTGACTGTACGTGCTAATTCTTCTAACCAATAAACCACTTTATATTTATATTTAGATTCCCTAATTGAGGATCTTAATCCTTTGGGGCCGGTATAATAAAAGATGATTACCAAAATAGCTAATAAAAATATACCAAAAAATATAAAGAAAGGGTGGTAGAAAGCAAGCAAGAGCAAACCGAAGAATATTTGTAGTGCTGCAGTGGATAAATCTATCAAAAGCTTTGGTAACCCTTTTTGCAGGGTAAGTATATCAAAAAATCGATTCATAAGTTCCGGCGCATGCTGGTTAAGAATAGCCTCCACCTTAAGCCGGGGTACACGAAAAGCAAATTCAAACGCGGCTTTAGTGAAAATTCTCCTTTGAATAACCTCCACGATAGTAATTTGCATAATTTGCAAGCCACCGGTAATAATTATGCCTAGTAATACAAAAATAATCAACAGTACTACCGTGCTAAATAATCGACCGCTGGAAATTAAGCTCACGATAGCTTGAATACCTAAAGGAAGCGACAGGCCAACCAAACCTATAACTACTGCATATATATAAATGTATCCAATATCACGCTTTTCAATAGATAATAATCGAAAAAACCGCTGCATGGGAGTCAAAAGCTGATGGTCATCTTCATCATCTTTTTCTTCATTGCTCACCATACTTTCAAATCCAAAGGCACTCAATATGATAATTTCTCCACAATCATTTTGCAAAAGTTCATGCTCCTGAGGTGGATCTATTTCAATATCACCATTTTGCTGATCACCCACTAAAATAGCCTTAATCTTCTTTCCGGATTGCAGCTCTAAAATTACCGGTGCCAGCTTTCCTTCTTCATACTGTTTGAAAACCAATACCGGAAATTCCAAATCCTTAAGATAAGCCTGCAAATGTTTGCTAGGAAGTTCATTTCGTAGAAACACAATCCTGAAGATGCTGCCAACATTATTTAAATCATTTATAAAAGAAGGCACTTCATATTCCTGGTATTCTCTCGGATTTAAAAAAAGCTGATCAAGTTGATGTTTATCAACTTGTTCATGTTTTAAATCGAAGATTTTCAGGACTATTCTTCGGATATGTTGTTTATTCATTCTTTTAAATTTGATAGTAATACTAGCGTAAAACGAAACAGTTCTTAAAAGGTTTGAGCTGCCTGATTAAATTTTTATTAAAAGCCAAATATAGCAAATGAATACTAAAACAATCGCCTAACTGTTGCAAAATAAACAACTAATAATGCTTCTGAATTCAGATTTTGCAATAGCATAATCATCGAAAAATTTTAAATAGGTTTATTTGGTAAGGCTTAATTTAAAAAATAAAAGCCATCAAATTAAATAGCTGTTTCAACAAATCGATTAATACCCATTTTTAACTCAGCTGTTTATTTTTCAAGTCAAAAATCTAGCACTTACTTCAAATAATCGTCTAGCCAATCAAAAAATACTCGGTGCCAAAGCACCCCATTTTGTGGGCTAAGTATCCAGTGACCCTCACCAGGAAAGTATAAAAACTTACTGGGTATATCCTGTAGTTGCGCGGCAGAAAAAGCCTCCATACCTTGGCCTACCGGCACTCGAAAATCTTTCTGACCATGGATTACCAGAATAGGTGTATCCCATTCGCGAATAAACTTATGAGGAGAGAACTTTTCATAACTCTCTGGCTCGGGTTTTAGCCAATAAGCACCACCAAGGTCCCAATTAGCAAAAAACATTTCTTCGGTACTACCGTACCAGCTTTCTAAATTAAATACCCCACAATGCGAAATGAAAGTTTTGAAGCGGCCTTGATGTAAGCCTGCTAAAAAATACACCGAGTAACCACCGTAGCTTGCCCCCACCGCACCAAGCCGTTCCTTGTCTACGTAAGGCTCTTCGGCCACGTTGTCTATGGCTGCCAGGTAGTCTCTAATGGATTGGCCACCCCAATTGCCGCTAATTTCGTCGTTCCAAGCCTGTCCGAAACCAGGCAAGCCTCGCCTATTGGGTGCTACGATAATGTAATCATTAGCTGCCATCAATTGAAAATTCCAGCGGTAAGAAAAAAATTGACTCACTGCACTTTGCGGGCCGCCCTGGCAATAGAGTAGAGTAGGATACTTTTTTGCCGGGTCAAAATCCGGAGGATAGATCACCCACACCAGCATTTCCTTACCATCGGTAGTTGTTACCATACGCTTTTCTACTTTACCCATGTTCAGTTGATCAAGCATTTCCTGATTTACTTTCGTAAGTTGTGTTTCTTCTCCCGATTGTTTATCTATTAAAAACAGCTGTGTAGGCATGGACATGGTGGTTTTACTAGCTATTAATTGATTTCCGGCTATGGCCAGTGAATAATAATTATGCCTTCCATTAGTAATCTGTTTTATATCTTTGGCCTTTACATCTATTTTTTTAAAATCAGTTGTTTTTAACTTCATTTGATATACCTGATAGGTAGCTTGCGTACCCACAATAAAAAACAATGATTTGCCATCCTCTTCCCAAACCAAGCTTGAGGCACTGGCATCTAAACTTTCACTTAGTGATTTCTTTTGGCCGGTAGCCATGTCGTAAAGATGCACCACGTTACGATCAGCTTCAAATCCTGGTCTTTTCATGCTGAGCCAGGCTATTTTGCTACCATCGGGTGAAAATGCCGGGTCAGTATCATACCCGGGTAAGCCTTCCGTGAGATTAGTGGTTTTACCACTGCTCAAGTTGTACAAATACAAATCAGAATTGGTGCTGGTAGCATACGCTTTTCCTTTACTCTTTTTACATACATAGAGTAGGTGTTGTGCATCGGGGCTCCAAACGATGTGATTGGCTCCACCAAATGGTTGCAGTGGCACATCGTATTTTTCACCTTTCATAATGTCAATTGGCTCATCGATAATTTGGCCATCCTGATAACTTGCAAAAAACAGGTGCGAGTAAGAATAATTGTGCCAGCTATCCCAATGCCGGTACATCAAATCATCTATTAATCGGGCATCTGCCTGGGGTAGGTCAGGATATTTGTCTCGAAGGGATTCATCTAATTTAACTTCGCTGGTAAAACTAATGTGATTCTGAGTGGGCGAATAAGCAAAATTCGCGATACCATAATCGAAATCAGATATTCGTTTCAAATCAGTACCATCGGGGTTTACCTCCCACAGTTGGCTGGTACCACTTCGGCTGCACAAAAACCCTATCTTTTTACCATCGGGCCGCCAGCGAGCATTGCCAGCACTACTACTTAAATTTTCAGTAATGTTTTTAGCCGCACTACCATCTATTGATTGCACGTATAAATCACGTTCACCG
Organism: uncultured Roseivirgaceae bacterium; assembly: GCA_964592475.1. Classification (GTDB taxonomy): domain Bacteria; phylum Bacteroidota; class Bacteroidia; order Cytophagales; family Cyclobacteriaceae; genus CAZQEZ01. The sequence goes on along the minus strand of CAZQEZ010000033.1, from coordinate 27,430 downwards.
GCATTGGCTTCCAGTTCATATTTAGTTACACCAAATAACACATACTTGCCATTGGGGGATACTTGCTCATCACTTAATCGCTCTAATTGCCAAAGCTTTTCAGGAGTAAGTCTATCTTCTTGTGCAAAAGAGAAAGAATAAATAAAAATTGATAGGTAAACTAAAACAAGATTCTTCATTGCTTAAGGTAAGTTTATAAAATAATAAAATATAAATGGCAAATATAATGTTAAAAAGGATAAAAATTACTCAATTCAGCTTTGGTTACTACATTCGGGACAGATTCCCTGCACCAGCAAGTTGAGCTCATGCGATTGATATCCATTGGGTAATTTAAAATATGGCACTTCCACATGATCAATACAAGTAGTTTTATTGCATATCATACACTTAAAATGAACATGATCGTGGTGGTGATTTTCTTCTGTACAATCCTTACAGATTGCATACTTCAAGCCTCCGGTATCATCCAGCACCTTATGTAACAGCCCTTTGTCCAGAAATGTCTTTAAAGTTCTATACAAAGTAACACGATCGAAGTCTTTACTAAGATAATCATCTACATCAGCATGCGACATAGCCTCATCTTTACTAATAAACAAGGAAAGAATTTCTACCCGGCAATTAGTGTTTCTTAAATTATATCTTTTCAGGGCCTGATCAATTCGGTTCTTTTGTATCATTTTTAAAAAAAATTGTAAACTTTAAACGTAAAAAACACTATAATCTTTTACAATTTGCCAATTAAGGAAAAATAAACGAAAGTTAGTAATACTATCTATAAAAACATTTATTTTTGAGCCAATAACAGCAAACTCATAAAATTTATTATTTCAATATTATAAAGAGTATAAGCAAATGGCAATAAAAGCAGCAATAAATATTATTCTAAATGAGAAATTATACATCCGGGATCCTGAAAAGACCGAACTGGGTAGAAAAATTCTCTCTGCTGCCATTGAATTAATTGAAGAAATTGGATTTGAAAGCTTCACATTCAAAAAATTAGCTTTTAAAATTGATTCTACCGAAGCTTCTATTTACAGATATTTTGAAAACAAACACAAACTACTTACCTACCTGGTTTCATGGTATTGGAGCTGGCTAGAATATCAAATAAACTACCAAACCCACAACATCACTGATGCAGAACAGCAGCTAAAAATTGCACTTAAAGTATTGGCCGATGACATTACTTATGACCCTCAATTTTCACATATAAATGAAGTTCTTTTGCACAAAATAGTGGTGAATGAATCAGACAAAACCTACCTTACAAAAGAAGTTGATGATGCTAATAAAGAAGGATTTTATCGTAGCTATAAAAGCCTTTGCGAGGTTATTGCAGGCATTGTAAAAGAAGTAAACCCGGGTTTTAAATATCCTCATGCTGTAATAAGCACTGCCATTGAGGCATCTCATCAGCAAAAGTTTTTTGCCCAACACTTACCCTCACTTACTGAATTGGATAAAGGCAATTCTTCAGAAGTATTTGATTTTTTAAATTATCTTATTTTTAGGGTAATAAAGGATTAACGCTTCTATAATAGCTACCTATTAGATTGTTTAGCAGTAGCTTTTATTTACATTTCTAACTGTAACTTCACTAAATTGCTGTAATCTCCTTTTCGGCTTAGCAATTCATCGTGGGTTCCCGATTCTATAATTACCCCTTCATTCAATACATAAATCTTGTCCACTTTTCTAATGGTGGCTAGTCGATGAGCAATGATAATGGTAGTCCGGTCTTTCATTAGGTCATCCAAAGCATCCTGTACAAGGCTCTCCGATTCGGCATCTAATGAACTTGTGGCTTCGTCCAAAATTAATATTTTTGGATTTTTTAATATTGCTCTGGCAATGGCAATTCTTTGTCGTTGTCCCCCGGATAACTTCACTCCTCTCTCCCCCACTTTAGTATCCAAACCTTCCGGAAAGTTTTGTATAAAGTCGAAAGCATTAGCTCTTTTAGCCGCTTCTATAATGTCATCCTCACTAGCCGACAATTTCCCATAAGCTATATTTTCTTTTATGCTACCGCCAAAAAGAATTACCTCCTGCGGCACTATACCTATTTGTTGCCTGTACCGTTGCAGTTGGTATTGATTAATATTCAAGCCATCTAAAGTAATAAGCCCTTCACTCACCTGGTAAAAGCGCATCAAAAGTTGTATAATTGTAGATTTACCAGCACCGCTATGGCCAACTAAAGCCACTTTTTGTCCGGGGGCTATGTGAAAATCCACATCATGCAATACTTGTACATCGGTGCGTGTTGGATATTGGAAGCTCACCTTTACAAAAGCTATTTCACCTTCAATTTTTAAAGCCTCACCCATTGAAATTTCGGATATCTCTTCAGGGTCGTGTTTAATTATTTCCATTACCCTGTCAGATGCCCCAATTGCTTTTTGTACTTGTCCGTAAAGGTTTCCCAGGCCAGCTATCGAACCACCTATAAACGTAGTATAAAGTACAAATTCAAAAAGATCACCAATATCTAAGGTGCCTTGCTGTACTAGGTTAGCACCATACCAAATCACAGCTACGAAAGCTCCAAAAAGGACAAAAATAACAAATGAAATAAAACTGCCACGAGCGAAAGCTGCTTTCAAGGCTATTTTAACCACCTGGTCCATAGAGCCTCGATAACGTTTAGATTCAAACCATTCACTGGTAAAAGCTTTTACCGTATTTATTGCTTGCAGTGTTTCTTCTACTACTATGTTGGCGTCAGCTAGTTTGTCTTGTGTTTTACCAGATAATTTGCGAATATATTTTCCAAAAAAGTAGGTCACAATGATAACTACAGGTAGTATGGAAAGCATAAAAATGCTAAGCTGAGGCATTCGAATGAAAATTATTGTAATGCCAATTACTAAGGTAGTCACCTGACGAATCAATTCTGCCAGACTTATAGAAAAAGTTTCCTGCAGCATGGCTACATCAGTAGTTATCCTGCTTATCAGTTCACCGGTTCTGCTTTTATCGAAAAAAGTGATAGGCAACTGCAACAGGTTGTGATAGACTTTGTACCGTATATCGGCCATTGATTTCTCACTAACCTGAGCAAAAAAGTATACTCTGAAAAATGACATGATAGCCTGCAAAAAAAGAATGGCTACCAAAGTAAGAGCAATGGAGTCTACACCTTTTATAATCCAATTGTCTTTTCCATTAGCAGCATCTACCAGTTTTCCCATAAAAAAGGGAAAGCTTAATAACAGCAAATTACTGATAAGTAATACTGACAATCCGGCTATGAAATAGAATTTATAAGGAAGTAAATAATGAAAAATCCCGGACAGCTTTTTGATATTGTGCTTGTTTAATGGCTTTTTTTCCGAATCTTCACTTATCTCACGTTTATATTTAGACATTATGCTTGTAAATTCAAATTTGATTATTAGCTAACAACTATATTAGCCAAAAAGATTACCAAACTTCAAAATTACTATTAGTTGTTATATTTTGTGTAATCTAAATTCTTTAAATTTGGTTCCTCACTAATATATATGCCATGAACCCGATAAAAAGGATTTTAATTTGTCTCGACAACTCCGAAACCGATGAATTTATTCTTCGATACAGCCAAAATATTTTGAAAAAGGCAAATGTTGATGCTATCTATTTTCTGCACGTGGCTAAATCGCTGGATATTCCGGAAGATGTGGCCGCAAAATATCCTGATTTACTAGCCCCGTTAGATGAAGCAGTTAAACAGAATTTTACATTTAGGATCAATAATTACTTTGAAAAAGATAGTTATCAAATTGATATTTTAGAGGGGGGCATTACCAAAGAAATATTAAAACATGCCAAGCGTAAAAAAATAGACTTATTGATAATGGGACATAAAAATGGCAAGGGAACTTCTGATGTTATTCAGCGGAAAATTGCCAAGATATCTAATACCTCCTTGCTGCTTATCCCGGAAATAGAAATTGTTTTACACCCAATTGTGGTTCCTATAGATTTTAGTAAAAACAGTGCTGGTGCGATGGAGCAAGCAATTACGATAGCCAAATTAAACCAGGTAGAAATATTGGCTCATCATGTTTATTACGTTCCTTCCGGGTATCATAAAACAGGTAAAAGCTACGAAGAATTTGCTAAAATTATGGAGCAAAATGCAAAAGAAGAATTTAAAGTTTTCATTGAGGAATTTGATACTGAAGGTGTTAAAATAAGTGAGCATTATTCCCTTGACGATAATAATAACCCCGCTGATAAAATTTCTGAGTTTGCTAAAAGCAAGAATACAGGATTGATAATTATTGGATCCAGAGGACGTACCGCAATGGCTTCAATGGTACTTGGCAGTGTAGCAGAAAAGGTGATCTCACTTAACAAAGAAACTCCTTTGTTGATCATAAAAGACAAAGATGAAAATATGGATTTGCTAGATGCTATTTTTAACCTATAATTGATTTCCTTGAAAAAAATATTCCGCACCCTACCCTATTTTATCATTGTTATATTGCTAATAGCAATTATATTTTATCAAGATAAATTGCAATTAATAACCAGCAATGGTGAAACAAATATTGAATCAACGACTATTTTGGAAAGAATAGAATCGATTGGTAAAATAGAATTGGTAAAATATAGCTTTAAGGAAATATTAGAAATAACCAGGAAAACTCCTGAATTCCTGAGCATATTTAAGCTGGGGCCTGATAGTAAGGCGGTTTTGATTACCAGCGGAGAAGCAGTTGGATGCATCGATTTATCAGAAATTTCCAGTGAGGATTTAATTCAACAAGGCGATACCTTATTAATTACATTACCTCAGCCCGAATTATGCTATTATAAGGTAGACCTTGAAAACACTAAATTATATTCATTACAAACTGGCTTTTTCACAGAAGAATCAAAATTTGTAGAGGAGGCGTATCGGCAAGCTGAAAGACAAATAAAGGAAGCAGCACTGCAATCAAATATAATAGAACAAACCAAATCGAATGCGGATTTAATTTTGAAGCCAATTTTGGAAAAAATTTCAGGCAAAAAGATTATAATAAAATATCAAATGCCATCAGATTCCACAACCATTCTATTTGATGAACCCTTTACCAATAACGACGGCAATAATTAATTAGGTATCTTAAGCGTAATCAGCACCTTTTTTGGCCTTTACATCACTTACAAATTGGCGAAACAGGTGCTCTTGATCTTTTTCACAAACTAATATTACATCCTTGTAATCAACCACAAGGTATCCATTTAACCCTTGCACCACAATAAGTTTGTCTTTTTCACCTTTCACCATGCAATTTCTGCTATCGTAAACCAGCGCATTAGCATCTATCACGTTTTCATTATTATCTTTTTCTTTTATATCGTGTAAAGAATTCCAGCTACCTAAGTCTGACCAATCAAAATCTCCTAACACAACATAGACGTTGCTGGCTTTTTCCATTAACCCATAGTCTATTGATATAATTTTGCAGTGAGAATATGCATCCCTGATTGCATCAGTTTCGCTAGGCTTGTAATAATAATCACCAATGCTGGCAAATAACTCTGCAATATCGGGCAAGTGTTCTTCATAAGCCTTAATCACACTGTCTGCACGCCAAATAAATATTCCAGCATTCCAGACAAAATCACCACTTTCCAAAAATGTTTTCGCTAAATCTAATTGAGGTTTTTCAGTAAAAGTTTTCACCTTTTTTACCTCATTCATATCATTGTCATGATATTGTATATAACCATAGCCTGTTTCTGGCCGATGGGGTTGTATACCTATAGTAATTAATTTATCGCTATTTTTTGCATGTTCTATGGATTTATCTATTGAAAAACGAAAAGCCTTTTCGTTAAAAATGGCATGGTCAGAGGGGGTTACTACAATACAAGCATCTTTATTACGCTGCAAAATTTTGTAACTGGCATAGGCGATGCAGGGAGCAGTATTTCTTCTGTTGGGTTCCAGTAATATTTGATAATCTTGCAATTTAGGAAGTTGGGACTGTATTAACCCTTGATACAATTCATTAGAAACTATATAAATGTTTTCAGCAGGCACAATTGATTTAAACCTTTCAAAAGTCATTTGCAAGAGCGACTTTCCCGTGCCTAAAACATCGTGAAATTGCTTGGGATGATTATTTCTACTATAGGGCCAAAAACGACTGCCTATGCCTCCAGCCATTATTACTACGTAATTATTGCTTTCCATGCCTCTTTGTTTTTTCTTTGGAAAAAGTTGCTGATATTAAAAATAAGTTAAAAATACGTTATTATGACTTATTATTTTAGCAAGATTGAATAATTCGCTATTTTTTACTATTATAGCCTTCAATAATATACTTTTTAAACTCGCTTTTAGTTTTAATATATAGAATTAATTACATTAAAATAATTAAGAATATATTAACTAATTGATTAAATTTGAATTTATATCAAAATAGTAATACTACAGAATAGTCGAATGGAAGAGATAAGAATGGAAAAAGTTGAACATTTGAAAGAAAAACTAAAAGAAGTATTTGGCTATGGAAATTTCAGAGGAAATCAGGAAGCAATCATTAACAATATAATGAGTGGTAAAAACACCTTTGTAATAATGCCTACTGGTGCTGGCAAATCCCTCTGTTATCAATTACCTGCTATCCTTACAACTGGCACAACCATAGTAATTTCCCCTTTAATTGCCTTGATGAAAAATCAGGTGGATCAATTGAATGCTGTAGGTGTAAATGCTCAAGTGCTTAATTCGACCCTCTCAAGAGCTGAAGTAAATCAAGTAATAGATCAAACCTTAAAAGGCGAAGTAAAACTACTTTATGTCGCCCCTGAATCACTTACTAAGGATGAATACGTAGCTTTTTTGAAAAAAGCCACTATTTCTTTTGCAGCCATAGATGAAGCACATTGTATATCCGAATGGGGGCATGATTTCAGACCTGAATATCGTAGAATTCGATCAATATTGGCTCAAATAGCAGATATTCCCGTAATAGCTTTAACTGCTACTGCTACACCTAAGGTACAGCTGGATATCCAGAAAAACCTACAAATGGAGGAAGCCGATATATTCCTATCATCATTCAATAGAAAAAATCTTTATTATGAAATACGACCTAAACAAAATGCAAAAACGCAGCTGGTCCGATTCATTAAAGAAAACAAAGGTAAATCGGGCATAGTATACTGCCTTAGCCGTAAAAAAGTAGAAGAAGTAGCAGAATTACTTAGGGTAAATGATATCAAAGCTGCTCCTTATCACGCAGGTATGGAAAGTCCTAAAAGAATAAAAAATCAAGACGATTTTCTTAATGAAGAAGTAGATGTAATAGTAGCAACAATAGCTTTTGGCATGGGTATAGACAAGCCCGATGTTCGTTTTGTGGTACATTTCGATACTCCCAAGTCTTTGGAAGGATACTATCAGGAAACAGGAAGAGCTGGCAGAGATGGCCTTGAAGGTAATTGTATCATGTTCTACAGTTATAATGATATCATAAAACTGGAGAAGTTTAATAAGGATAAGACCGTTACCGAAAGAGATAATGCCAAATTACTCTTGCAAGAAATGGCTTCTTATGCTGAATCTTCAGTTTGTCGACGCCGACAGCTTTTGCATTATTTTGGTGAAACTTATAGTGAAGATTGCGGGTTTTGCGACAATTGCATGAAGCCGAAAGAAAAATTTGAAGGCGAAGAGTACCTGATGACAGTTTTGAACGTAGTTAAAGCAACAGAAGAAAAATTCGCGTCGAGCCATTTGGTGGATGTAATTCGTGGACATGCCAATCCTTATGTGAAAAGCTATGAGCACGATAAACTCGATATATTTGGCAAAGGGAAAGAAAAAGATATTGCCTTCTGGAGTTCAATTGTGAGGCAGGCCATGCTATATGAGTTTTTAGATAAAGATGTAGAAACTGTAAGGGTTCTGAAATTAAGTGAAAAAGGTAAAAACTTCATGGATGATCCTTATCCGGTCACTTTTTCTAAAGACCATGACTACGAACACATGGTAGAGCTGGAAAAAGCAGAAAGAGATACTATACAAACCAAAGCTTACGATGAAGCTTTATTTGAATTGCTGAAAAACTTACGCAAAAAAGTGGCCCGGGAGAAAAATTTGCCACCCTATGTTATTTTTCAGGATCCTTCAATAGAAGAAATGGCCACTACCTATCCTACCAATCGTGATGAAATGGCACAAATAAATGGAGTTGGCCTTGGCAAGGTAAGTAAATTTGGCAAACCATTTATTGAGTTGATTTCTAAATATGTAGAAGAAAATGATATTATTACAGCTTCAGATGTAGTAGTGAAATCTTCAGTGAATAAGTCGAAAGTTAAAATTTTCATTATTCAGCAAATAGATAGAAAAATTGACCTGGAAGAAATTGCTGAATCTAAAAACTTATCATTTAGTGATTTACTTGAAGAAATTGAGCATATATGTTATTCGGGCACTAAACTTAACCTCAGCTATTATATTGATCAAATTTTGGACGACGATCGCCAGGATGATATTTATGACTACTTCATGAATGCCAAAACAGATAAGATTGCAGATGCAATGGCTGAACTGGGCGATGAAGATTTTTCTGAAGATGAAGTAAGATTGATGAGAATTAAGTTCCTTTCGGAATATGCCAATTAAATTTTTAATATTCAATATTTAATGACCTAATACATTGATATTAAATATCAGTAATAATTTTTTTTAGTATTTATGAATATATTATTAATAGGTTCGGGGGGGAGAGAGCATGCACTTGCCTGGAAGATGAAACAAAGCAGTCTCTGCGAAAATTTGTTCGTAGCACCTGGCAACGCCGGCACAGCATCAATTGCTACCAATGTAGCTATCAATATTGGTCAATTTGAAGAAGTAGGCACATTTATAGTAAAGAATAATATTAATATGCTAATAGTAGGCCCAGAAGCTCCTCTAGTGGATGGTATTATTGATTTTTTTCAAGAAAAAGAATCCTATAGCGATTTGATATTGGTAGGGCCGTCTAAGTTTGGGGCCATACTCGAGGGGAGTAAAGACTTCGCCAAAAAGTTTATGCGGCAGTACAAAATTCCAACTGCACAATTTGCTACTTTTTCCAAAAATGAATTAAAGGAAGGCTATGAATTTTTAGATAAACTTAATTCGCCTTACGTGCTAAAAGCGGATGGACTGGCAGCAGGAAAAGGAGTATTAATACTGGATGACCTGAAGGAAGCAAAAACAGAACTAAAAGCTATGCTTCATGGAGCTAAGTTTGGTACTGCTTCTGACAAAGTTGTAATTGAGGAATATTTGCAGGGCATAGAGCTCTCGGTTTTTGTCTTGACCGATGGTAAGCATTTTAAAATACTTCCAGAGGCAAAAGATTATAAAAGAATAGGTGAAAAAGATACCGGCCCCAATACAGGGGGTATGGGTTCAGTGTCACCAGTACCATTTGCCGATAAAGCTTTTATGCGAAAGGTAGAAAAACGCGTTATCAAACCAACAATCGAAGGGTTGATTAATGAAAAAATTGATTATCGAGGTTTTATCTTCATCGGGTTAATGAATGTACAAGGTGATCCTTTTGTTATAGAATACAATGTGCGCATGGGTGACCCGGAAACTCAGGTTGTAATTCCTCGTATTGAGTCTGACTTAGTTGATATATTGGCATCTCTGAAGGCGCAGAGATTGCATAAAAAAGATTTGAAAATTTCTAATAAATCAGCTGCCACTGTAGTGCAAGTAGCTGGTGGTTATCCGGATAAATATAACAAAGGAAATACAATAATTGGTCTGCAGGATGTTACGGAAAGTATTGTATTTCATGCAGGCACAAAATTGATGGGCGATAAAGTAATAACAAATGGCGGCAGAGTGCTGGCAATTAGTAGCTTAGCTGATAACTTGGATGATGCAATCACGTTGAGTTACCGATCAGCCCAAAAAATTAATTGGAATGAAGTATATTATCGCAAAGACATTGGCAAAGATGTATTGGCGATGAGAAAGTGATGATTTAAAATATTTGAGATATATGTCAGGTTGTAGTTCATGTGATACCACATCAGGAAGCAAAACAGCTCCTGGTTGTAAAAGTAACGGCTCTTGTGGAACTGACGGTTGCAATCAAATGAACGCGTTTGATTGGTTATCGAATATGGATATCCCTCTAAATGATTTATTTGATATTGTTGAGGTAAAATTCAAAGGCGGCCGAAAAGAGTTTTTCAGAAATATAGATAAAATTGATTTGGTAATAGGTGATGCAGTTGTAGTTGACGTACCAAATGGGCATCACTTGGGTCATATTTCACTTACTGGGGAACTTGTGCGTTTGCAAATGCAAAAAAAGAAAGTGGTAGATAATGATGAAATAAAAAAAATATACCGCTTAGCAACAAGTAAAGACTTGGAAAAGTGGGAACAAGTAAAGCAACGTGAGTTGCCTACTTTGTACAGAACTCGCCATATAATTCAGGATCTCAAATTAGAAATGAAATTATCAGATATTGAATATCAAGCTGATAATACAAAAGCAACCTTTTATTACTCGGCAGATGACAGAGTAGATTTTAGAGAACTGATCAAAGTATTGGCTGCAGAGTTTAAAATAAGAGTTGAAATGCGGCAAATCAGTCTTCGGCAAGAAGCCGGTCGCTTAGGGGGAATTGGCTCTTGCGGTAGAGAACTTTGTTGTAGCACCTGGCTTACGGATTTTAAAAGCGTATCAACTAATGCTGCTCGATATCAAAACCTTTCTTTAAATCCTGGTAAGCTTTCAGGACAATGTGGCCGTTTGAAGTGTTGTCTAAATTATGAATTAGAAACCTATATGGATGCACTGGAAGAAATACCATTATTAGAAGCTCCATTGCTTACTGAAAAAGGAGTAGCCACTTTGCAAAAAACCGATATATTTCGTAAAATAATGTGGTTTAGCTACGATATTGAAAATAACTGGCATCCGGTACCAGTAAGCAGAATAAAAGAAATTATAGCGCTAAATAGCAAAGGTGAAAAGCCTGATAATTTACAATCTGACGAATCTGAAATATCCGCATCGCAAACTGCAAGTATAAATGCAGACCTTGAAAAACTGGATAAAAAATTTGGCAAAGGTTCTGGTAAGAAAAGACGCAAGAAAAGAAAAAATAGAAATAGAAACCCAAACAACAATCCCAATAACAAAAACAAATGATAAAATATAATGCTCTCGTGCTCTTCCTATCCGGAATATTATTAGTATCCTGTGGTGGTAATAGAATTTATGAAGAGAATATTGATTTCGAAAATCGTGTATGGCGTGCTGATTCTGTAGGAGAATTTGTTTTTCGCATAGAAGATTCTACAGCCATTTACAATCTTTATTTTAATATCCGCAACACTCCGGATTACCCTTTTCACAATATTTACATAAACTATAACTTATCTGACTCCAGTGGAAATGTAATAGCCGAGGAACTTGTAAATAACAACTTGTTTGCAGAAAAAACGGGAGAACCGCTTGGAGATGGCATAGGAGGGATTTTTTCTCATCAGTTTCCTTTGCTTATCAACTACGAATTCCTACATCAAGGCCAATTCCAATTGCAACTTCAGCAATACATGCGATTAGACTCTTTACCGGGGGTAGTTAGCTTTGGAATAAAAGTAAGCAAAGTAGACGAGTAAGCTGTAGTTTATATTTATTTTTGGCGGCCTTCTTCAACAGAAAAAGCAGATTTAATTTTTGTTTTAGCAATACCATTTCCCATTAGCATCAAGTAGTCTCCCTCATGTATCGGTGTATTTCCTTCAGGATTGGTAAGAATTTTTCTGTTTCCATTTTCAAATTTCGTCAAACCTATTAATACGCAGTCATAATCTTTTTTGATCGCGTAAAACGCGTCTAAGTAATTGCTTCCGTTATAGGGATTCTTCTCCAAAACACAATATTCTTGTATATCATACTCGGTTTCACTACGCGAAGTACTTATCAAGTCAATATTAAGATCGGCCACGTCTGGTTCAAAAATATAGCTGGCTACAAGCTTAGAGGCTATTTCATTGCGGGCAATTACATAAGTTACTCCAGCCGTTCTAAAAGTGTCTTTCAATTGTGGCTTTTGCAATGAAACTACAATGTCAGGTTTGGGATATTTTTTTTTGAAGTCAAGTACATAAAGTAGTGCATCAGAGTCATTGGGAAGTCCAATAAAAGCGACTGATGCTTTAGCAGTGTTTACTTTACTCAAGGATTCAAAATTATGCAATTCTGAAAACAGAACAAATATGTTGGTTTTCCCATATTTTTCATAAATCAAATCAATATCATCCTTCTTATCAGTAATGATAGCCATTTTCTTTTGAGTATGGCTTATTTCATCTGCTACCAGTTTTGAAAACTCGCCCCAGCCTAATATGATGATATGGTTTTCATAGCTTGTTCCATGAAATCCCATCTTTTTTTCTTCTTGCATTGATATAATTTTATTAGAAATAGTACTAAATAATAAACCAATAATACCTAAGCTAGCCAGCACGTAAATATAGCCAATAACTCTTCCCGTAGTCGAAACCGGGTAGTAATCGCCATAACCTACTGTAGTAAGCGTTACAATCATATACCATATCGCATTGCTAAAAGAAGTTATAGAACCGTCGGCCGCAGTTTCACATTTTACCAGAAGCAAATTTAAAAAGATACTTAATGTAATTATACCAGCAATCCATAAAAGTAATTTCCAGAATTTCATTGCAGTGGCTTTAGTAAAAATTGCAGATCATCTTTTCCGGAAATGGCCTTGGCTGGCTCATCTTTTAAAAACAACTTCCCATTTTTATCGCCAATCCAGGAAATATTTTCATTATCAATACGTAATAAGCAACCTTCCGGTAATCCTACCACATAAGTATTGGGATTAATCAGAATGTATTCTTCAATTCTCTGTGCCCGAGTTTCCCCTCCATGATTAGGAATTAAATCTTCTGTATAATGAGGATTAATTTGAAATGGGACTAATTGTAAAGCCAGAAATGAAACAGGTGCTATTACGGGCATGTCATTGGTAGTTTTAATAGATGGGCAAGCAATATTGCTTCCCGCACTCCAACCAATATAGGGTGTGCCATTGTTTACTTTATTTCGAATGACTGTTAGCAAATCATTTTCATAAAGCATGTGAATTAATTGCCAGGTATTGCCTCCACCTACCACGATGGCGCCGGCATTTTCAATAGCTTCGTGTGGGTTTTGAAAATTATGAATACTTTTAACCTGTTTATTTATTTGTTGCCAGGCTTTATTTACTTTGGCTTCATAATTATCATAGTCAAAGGCTACCGCGGCATAAGGAATGAAAATAATATTATCCACAGAGGCTGGTAAAAAATCAGCAACATGAGGTAGTGCCCATCTAAAATAAGACTGACGAAGATTAGTCGAATTACTAAGTAATAATAAATGTAACATAAGCAAAAAATGTCTTGTTACAAAAATAAAAAAAGAGAATAGAAGTATCTATGCTACACACTATTCTCTTATAACAATCAACTTTATTTTAAGCAGTAACTGAAACTCTTTTAAAACCACTCACGGTCAACTTAGGAACAACTGAACCCAAGTAAGTAGTAATAGTCTGCGAATTATCTTTTACAAATGGTTGATTAAGTAGCGTATTTTCTTTAAAAAACTTGTTTAACTTACCAGTAGCAATTTTTTCCAACATTGCTTCAGGTTTGCCTTCGGCTCTTGCTTGATCTTTACCTATTTCTATCTCTCTATCTATTACCGATTGATCTACGCCATCTTTGTCTAAAGCAACAGGATTCATGGCTGCAATTTGCATGGCTACATCTTTACCAGCGTCACTGACATCTTTACCATCTGTATTTTCAAGGGCCACCAATACACCTAGTCGGCTACCCGAGTGTATATAAGCAACTACCTGCTCACCGCTTAGTACTTCATAGGTTCCAATTTCAATTTTTTCTCCTATCTTACCCACCATCTCAATTATCTTTTCTCCTACAGTAATGTCATCAAACTTTTCCTTTTTCAATGCTTCTACATCAGCAGGCTTAGTTTTAAACGCAATATCTAATATTTGCTCACCAGTTTTCTGAAACTCCTCATTTTTTGCTACAAAATCAGTTTCACATTCCAAGGAGATAATCATTCCTTCAGAATTATCACTGTTTGTTCTCACAAATACGGCACCTTCATTAGTTTCTCGGTCCGATCTTGAAGCTGATACTTTTTGACCTTTCTTGCGCAATATTTCAACTGCTTTGTCAAAATCGCCATCGGCTTCAGTCAGGGCTTTCTTGCAATCCATCATGCCAGCCCCAGTCATTTTTCTTAATTTATTTACGTCTTGTGCGGAAATTGCCATAATTATCTATTTTTAAATTTTTAAAAATGCTTTATACAAAAAAAATTGAACATCGATGTAGATTACCTCAATGTTCAATTTTTCATACCAAGATAAATTAATTTGTTATTTTTCTGCGCTATTTCCCTCTTCTACCCCAACTTTTTCTTGCTCTTTACCTTCGTCTTCACTTTTCTTTTTCTTTTCTTCCTCCTTTAGCTTTGCATCATCTTTTTCCTGCTTTCTTTCCATCAAAGCTTCCTCTATTGCCTTACCTATTGACTTGGTTATGATCGATATTGATTTAAAGGCATCGTCATTTGCAGGCACAGGGTAGTCAACTAAAGTAGGGTCAGAGTTTGTATCTACAATAGCAAACACTGGTATATTTAACTTTATAGCTTCATTGACTGCAATGTGCTCTCGTTTAATATCAACTACAAACATAGCAGCAGGAAGCCTGGTAAGATCAGAAATACCACCAAGCACTTTATTTAGTTTATCCTTTTCTCTACTTACCATTAGCCTTTCTCGCTTTGCCAAATTAGCATAAGCTTCATCCTTCATCATTTTTTCAATGCCGGACATTTTTTTCAAGGATTTCCTGATAGTAGAAAAATTGGTTAGCATACCGCCTAACCATCTTTCAGTTACATACGGCATGTTAAGCCTGCGTGCTTCTTCAGCAACTATATCTTTAGCTTGCTTTTTAGTAGCTACAAACATAATTTTTCTGCCTGACTTAATAATATTTTTCATTGCTTGCTGAGCATCTCCCAACAAGGCAAGCGTTTTATTAAGGTCTATAACGTGAATTCCATTACGCTCCATAAAAATATAGGGAGCCATTTTAGGATTCCACTTTCGGGTAAGGTGCCCAAAATGTACACCTGCGTCTAATAAATCTTTATATTCAAGTTTGTCCATCAACAAAATACTTTTACCTGCTCTAAATTATCGTTTACTGAATTGGAATCTTCTTCTTGCTTTCCTTTTTCCGTATTTTTTACGCTCTACCATTCTTGGATCTCTGGTAAGAAACCCTTCTTTTTTTAATGGAGGCCGAAAATCAGGGTTTTCTTTACTTAATCCGCGGGCAATTGCCAGTCGAATAGCCTCCGCCTGACCTTTAAAACCTCCACCGGTAACATTGATGTTAAAATCATATTCTGATTCTACATTAACAGTAGCCAATGGTTGTTTTACAATAGTTTGTAAAATTTCGGAAGGGAAATAATCTGTTACATCTTTATTGTTTATTATGAGGGTGCCATTTCCAGGTTTCATGTAAATCCTGGCAATTGATGTTTTTCGTCTTCCTATATTTTTTAGACTTCCTTTATTCGGTTCCATTCAATCTATGCTTAAAATTTTAAATCTTTAGGTTGTTGAGCTTCGTGTGGATGTTCTGTACCTGCATATACATAAAGGTTTTTAAACATTTGCCTGCCCAGTTTATTTTTTGGCAACATTCCTTTTATAGCTTTCTCTACCATTCTATGCCCACCTTTTTGCATCATTTGACGAGGAGACAAAAATCGCTGACCGCCAGGATATCCTGTATGATAAACATACTCTTTATCATTCCATTTATTTCCTGTTAAGCGAATTTTATCAGCGTTTATTACAATCACATTATCACCGCAGTCAACATGAGGAGTAAAACTTGGCTTGTGTTTACCCCTTATAACCGTTGCAATTTTTGTAGCCAATCTTCCCAGTATCATTGATTCAGCATCAATAATATACCAGTCTTTATCAACTGAGGTTTTACTTACAGAAAGTGTTTTATAACTTAAACTATCCACTTTTATATTTTATTTTTGTCTTTTATACTATACTACTCCCTCAAAAAGGAGCACAAAGATAGAAGTTATTTTAGCTAAATCAAATTTTATTCTAAATATTTTCCTTGATTTTAACAATATCGCTTCAGTTGTTTTAACAAAACCGCGAAATCCTTTGGGTAAGGAGCTTCTACTTGAATTATCTTATCATCTAAAGAAGTAAATTCCAATTGGAAAGCGTGTAGAGCCACTCTTTGCATGATAGGTCGCTCGTCTTCATATTTGCCCAAATTAAAATGTTTTTTAAAGCTGGATAGAAATACCGGCTTTCCGCCATACTGCTCATCGCCTACAATAGGCGCTCCCGTGGCTGCCATATGCACCCTTATCTGATGCATCCGACCTGTTAATATTTTACATTTAACTAAAGTATGCCACCTGAAAGCTTGCAGCTTATCAGCGATAGTTATCGCTTTTTTACCTTTCTTTTTATCCACACTTACTTTTCCACTACCCACCACAGATAGTGGCAAATCTATTTTTTTATTGCTGAAATCATGAATGCCATCTACAACGGTATGATAAACTTTGCCTACTTTCCTGTTTTCAAATTGAATAGATAGATGACGGTATGCCTCTTCATTTTTGGCTATTGCTAATGTGCCAGAAGTTTCTTTATCGAGCCTATGGCAGAGTTGAACGGAGAAGGCATATTCTTTGCTCAAGTTTAAAATATTGTAACGATCATTTCTGTCCTGCAATGACGCTATACCACTTGGTTTATTTATTACTAAATAATTTTCGTCTTCATAAACAATAAATTCTTTAAAATTGTAAGAGGCCATATATTGATTTACTGCTTGATAATTATGTCCAAAAAAAATTATGCTTCGATAGCAGAAGGAGTATCTTGCTCCTCGGCTTTATTCAACTTGAAACTAAATGTAGAGCCTTTACCCATGGTACTTGTCACACTTACTTTAGTGTTATGGGCTTCCAAAATATGTTTTACAATGGCAAGGCCCAACCCTGTTCCACCACTGGCTTTTGAACGGCTCTTTTCTACCCGGTAAAATCTCTCAAAGATACGCTTTAAATCATCAGGAGGAATACCAATTCCGGTATCATTCACAAAAACTGTTAAATCATTTTTATGGCTTTCAAAATAGACCTTTATTTTACCTTTGTTGGGCGTGTATTTTATGGCATTGCTAACCAGGTTTATCATAACTTGAAAAATACGCTGCGAATCCCCGTAAACCATTATTGGCTCTTCATCAACGAGCTCTAACTTTAAATCATGTTTTTCTGCACGGCTTTCAAATTGCTCAATTACCTCATGGGCTATTCCCGTAATATCAAAATACTCAAAATTCATTTTAATTTGCCCGGTCTCCATTTGACTGATTGTAAGCAAGTCTTCCAGTAAAGTTTCAAGGCCCTCCAAGCTTTTAGCTGCTTTTTTAAGAAATTTATTCCTAACGCTTTTATCTTTCACCGCGCCGTCAAGCAAAGTGAGTACATAACCCTGAGCTGCAAAAATGGGTGTTTTTAATTCATGAGATACATCAGCCAAAAATTCGCGACGAAAGGCTTCGAGCTTCTTTAATTCATCAATTTCCCTTTGCTTAATTGCTGCATAAGAATAAATTTCCTCATTAATACGTTTGAATGGATTATTTGATTTCTTTTTGCCGGAAGCTATAAACGAGAAGTCCTCGGTTTTAAGATTTTCCAGCATCTGGTAAATTTTATTAATTTCTTTGAAAATGAAGAACTCCAGTGCCACGTTAATTAAAATATACGCTGAAGAAAAGGAAAGTAAAAAAGCAACAACCAAGGCGGTAGTAGGTACTCCTTCGATCAAGGTTAAAAAAGCTGTAGTTACACCGGCAATTGATACAGCTAAAAGAAACGCGACCCCTCTTGAATTCAAATTTATTTATTTAGATGTTAATTTAGAAAAACAACAATTAATACTACAACAAATCAAACTTATATCCTACCCCTTTGATGGTAGAAATAAATCCGTCGCCTATTTTTTCTCTTACTTTTCTAATATGAACATCTACAGTACGCGCCAATACATAAACGTCGGATCCCCAAATATTTTGCAATAAATCATCCCGACTAAAAACCTTGTTTGGATTTTGAGCTAAAAAATAAAGCAACTCAAATTCTTTTTTGGGCAAGCTTATTTCGCGACCGTCTACGGCTACTGTATAGCTTGATTTATCAATGATCAATTTGCCAATACTTATTTTAGATTTATCCTTTTTCTTTTTTGATTCTCTGCGGAAGAAAGCATTGATACGGCTCATTAATGCCCTTGGTTTAATAGGCTTGGTTATATAATCGTCTGCCCCCACATCAAATGCTGCCACTTCACTGTATTCTTCTGACCTAGCAGTAAGGAACAAAATGAAAGTACTGGCAAGTTCTGGCATATCCCTCATTTGACGGCAGGTTTCTACTCCATCCTGATTGGGCATCATAATATCGAGTAATACCAGGTCGGGTAGAAAGGTTTTGGCAGTTTCAACAGCTTTTCGGCCACTATTTACTGTCTTTACTTCGAAGCCCTCCTTGGCTAAATTATATTTCAACAGTTCGAGAATGTCCTCCTCGTCGTCTACCACAAGCACTTTATAGTGCTGCTTGCTGCTCATATTTTTTAGTTTTATCCAAAATAATTTTGTCAAAAATAGGGATAATAAATCACATAAAAAAAAGCGTAACAATTTAATAACATGAGCTGTAACAAACAATAATTATCATCGATCTTCGATTATTTTTTAATAAGATTTAAAATATTCTCATGAGTAATATTATTGTTTTTTCATTTTATAAAAATGCATATATTAGCCTGATGTTAAGAATTTTTATCTACTTGTCTTTTTCACTTTTAAGGATGTCTGCATCTGCCAATACGCCTATAGATTACAAATATCCCGACATTACTTTACTTGAAAAATTGACCCTGGAAGAAGTGAATAACGTGCGTGAAAAGTACGATTGTAAAGCCTTATCATTTAATAAGATTCTGTACCAGGCAGCAAAAAATCATGCCCTGTATGTTCAATCGCGTAAAAGCGGTCATTTTCAACCAGATAACCCTGATTTGGAAACACCACAAAAAAGAGTTGAGTTTTATGGTGGTGAGAACTTTTATGCAGGTGAAAATGTATTGATGACTACCATTAGAGCTAATCAAAAAGTATTTGACCGGAAAGCAGCGACTTACCGGCAACTTGCTCAAGCCTTAGCAGCTGGTTGGGCAAGTTCTCCCGGACACTTTCAAAACATGACAACCCCACATTACTCCATTACAGCTGTAGCTCTCAGTTTTGATAGTGCGCAACAAAAATTGTTTGCAGTGCAGGTATTTGCTTTTACCCAAGAAGACGTTTTTGCGAAGGCTGCACACTCATCCATACCAAAAAAATATCCGCACAAACTAAAGCTAATGCTTAAAGAAAAAAGAAATGAAATAGCTGCCACATTTCGAGACCTTAAAAGCCTTAGCTTAATGGATATTGGTGGTCAATTGATCATGGTAGTAATGGATAATCAGGAAGCCAGAAATTTGCAAAAGCTGATAAGAAAAAAAAGGGATGGACTGGTAATAGAAAAAGTATTGTTTGATACCTATCGCTGTGGAAATCCAGCTTTTGAAGAGCAGCCCAGCCGGCGTAATGGCAACTTTTTTTTAAATGGTGACTTACTCAAACCTGTTTACCGAAATCATCTTTATCAGCAAATGGCGGAAGTGCACGTTTCTCGCTTTCGCAAGCCTACGGAAAAAAAAGTAAAAAAGTTTAAAAAAGCATTTTGGCGACAGCAAAAAAAAATACCCTATTGGTTAGTCAATTTAGGCGAACCCTCAGATGATTATGCTGCCTATAATTTAATGCTGATTCAAAAGAAAAAATTAGTGGCTGTAGCTGAATTTCACAATATACCAGGAAAAATATTGCCCGAGGGACCATTGCCACCTATGCGTCCCTATTGGCTGCCCGGACATTTCAGTTTTTCACCTGGCACAGCCGAAATTACACTTAAAATACCTTTTGAACTCAACCAATCGAGCATACCTGAATATGAAGCAAACAAGCTTTTGATGATCGACTCGCTCAAGAATTTACCAATTAAAAAAATAGCTATAGAAGCATTTGCCTCGGTAGAAGGTGAATTTACCATAAACCAGAAGCTACATCAACAAAGGGCAGCCTTTATAAAAAGCCGTTTGCAACAAAACTTGCCTGATACCATGATCCGCTATAGTTTAAAAACCGGAGAGAATTGGCAGGAGTTTGCCCGGCAGATAAGGAAATCTCCTTATTCCTATTTGCTAAAGCAAGATAAAGCGAAAGTAAAGGATTTTTTGCGAAATAGCACTGATGATACTATTCAGGCTCTGCTACAAAAGCAAAGAAGAGCCATAGTCAAAGTTTCATTTATAGATACTTCTGACAAATACGATACCCTGGAAATTGTAAGCAACGAGTGGGATAGCTTAATTAATTTGACACACAACAAGCTACCACAACAGTACAAAATATTAGTGGTACGCCAACTGGAAGTACTGCAAAAATTTTTATATAATACCTATTTAAAAAATGATAAAGGGAATTTAGAAAAAATAGTTAATCAACCTTTTCCCAGAAAATCAGTATTTGCACAACTTATAAATAATCGCAATTGGTTTTTATCAAAAATAAACAAACTGCAATATCCATTAAACCAGGAAGATATTGCTTATTGTGCCGAAAATTTTGAAGAAAGCGACATTGGCAAATACAATTTTCTTATTTATCATTTAACCGATCAAAATGTAAAAAAAAGAGTTTTGGAAAAATTGGATTTTATTTTTGATCGAATCGATTGGAGTTATTTTGAAAAGGAAGAAAAACGAGAAATAGCCTTCAATCTTTATTTATCGCTTACTTTGGAGTACAGCTATAACATAGAAGATTATGACAAAATGGTGGAGAGTTTTCAAAAGACAATGGATAATTTTCCACTGAAAAATCAAAAAGACTCTATCGCGGCTGCCTACATGTATGCAAATTTTGGCCTGGAGAAAAGAGCCTTTTATATAATACAACCAATAATTGAAAAAGGAACTTATGATAAAGATACGCTAGCTTTTTTTCTAAAATTGGCTATACAACTACCTCCGCAAATGCATTACCAACTTTTAAAATTATATCAATCAAGGCTTGGCCATAACGAATGGTGTGCTCTCTTCAATGGTATAAACCCTATTAGTTTCCAGGTTTTCAATCATGCGCCTATTCGAGACTTATACTGTCAAACCTGCGGAAAATAAGTATTACCAATCGGGCTTAGATTTATCAGGCCTTTGTTTAGACTTGCGTAGTCGCTGCTGATAATATTGAATTTCATTATTGCGTAAGGCCTCTAAAATCATACGAGCTTTTTCAGGGCTTATCTGCATTTCTTTTTGTTGTTGCATTTGAAAAAGGCTATCCCGGGCTGCTTTTGACTCATTTTCTTTTTGCATCTCACGTTGTTGCTCACTCATCGATTCCTGCTCTTCACTTTCCTGTGCTTGTTGTTCCTCATTCTGCTGCTGTTGATCTTGCTCACCTTTTTCTTGTTGGTTTTGTTCATTTTGCTGCTGCTCTTGCTGCTGCTTTTCTTGCTCTTGCTGCTGATTTTTCTGGTCTTGTTGCTGTTGCTCTTCTTCCTGATTATTTATCTTATCTAAAAGTGCTTTTAATTTCTGGTTATTTGGATAACGACGCAAGCCATCCATCAAAGTACTTTTAGCTTGCTCAGTATTGCCTGCGATGTACTGATTAGCACCATTGTTAAAAAACATTTCCATGTCTTGCCCAAATACCGGCAGACTAAGAAAGGTTATTATTACCAAAAACTTAATACTTTTCATCAATTGTAGCCACATCTCCAAGTTTATTTATAAAAGTTTGATAAACACCTACCGTAACATCCGTTTTCAAACCTTGCTGCATCAAATTGTATGCCTCGTTAAAACGTCCTTCCTGCGCTAATTGTTCGGCAGCCTTTTTCAACCGCTTTGCAAAATCTGATGGTTCAGGTTGGTCTTGTTGTTGATTTTGTTGCTGTTGATTTTTCTGCATCATTTTCATCAGCAATTCATAATTGTAGCGCGCCTCTTCATTATCCGGATCAGACCTAAGTGCATCTTTAAAATAATTTATTGCCTCTTGATACTTTTGACTATTAGCCAGTATTATCCCTGCTTGATTGTATGCCAATGAAACAAAATTATCATTTTGGCCTGAAGCTATTATTTGTTTATAACGCTGGTCTGCTTTTGCAATAGAGTCACTTCTGTACAAAGCATTGGCCAGGTTAATCAGAATATCTTCATCTTGTACTTCCAGTGTATCCGCCAGATACGCGAACCTGGCAACAGCCACATCGTATTTTTCAGTGAGAAAAGCCGATTTACCTTCTTTTTTATATCTATTAACTTTTGCAATCCTGGTAAAGCCTTCAAAAAAACCTAAAGCCAATAATGTATAGATAATGTATTTCATATTCTAATGGTTTTTATACTTACTAAAAAATCGAAAGCCATAAAAATCAAAGCCAGCCAAAGGAAATAATAATATTTATTGGTGGAAACATCCATTAAGCGAGTATCACGTAGTTCTCCTGCTATCTGGTTGATGTTATTGATGAGACGCTCTACGTCATTTAGTTGATCATTTATTTCGAAGTATTTCCCGCCCGTTTCTACAGCTACTGATTTTAATTGTCTATCATTCAAACGTGTAATTACTTCATTTCCACTACGATCTCTTTTAAAGCCGCTCGATTCGGGAATACGGCTACCAGTTTCTGTACCTACCCCCAGGGTAAATAATTTTACACCTGCCTCCTCTATCATTTCTGCAATCTCTCCTGTTTTATCACCAAAGTCTTCCCCATCACTAATCAAGATTATAATTTTTGACTTTGGCTGAGCAATGGTAGATTCCTCTGAAGTCAACTTTTGGTAAGCCTTTCGTAATGGCGGACCAAAATCGGTTCCGGAGTTGGGCACCAGATCAGTATGTAATGTTTCTATAAAAAGATTGAGGGCATTTTGATCGTACGTTAATGGTGATTGAACAAAAGCCTCTGAAGAAAAAATGATTAAACCTAGCCTATCGGAACTAAAAGCTTCCACTATATTTTTAAGTTCAAATTTCACCTTTTCCAAACGGGTAGGCTGTATATCATTGGCGTTCATTGATTCCGAAAGGTCAACCAGCAGGTATACATCTTTACCTATTGAAGAAACTTCACGCTGGCTTTCGCCAAATGAAGGACCCAGTAACGCGATTATTATTAGCGAAACATAAATGGTACGGGTTAGAAGTTTTACAATTATCAAACTACCATTTGTTTTTAACTGACGAGCCACTTTGGCAATTCTATAAATGTAAAGAGCATAAAATATTAGGAATGCCGCTATAAAAAGTAATTCTGCTGTACCTAAAGATCTAAACCAAGTCATTTTCTATTCTTGAATATCTACTTATCAAAACAAAATATAATCGTAAATATTTTGTAGGCGACAAAGATAATCATTGTAGAGAAAACTAAAGATAACTTTCACCCTATTCTGCAAATTCACTACCTTCGAAAGAAATTTAAGAAAGAATATGTTTAAAAAAGCCATTGAGAAATTTGGACCGCTCGAGCAAGTTACCTATTATCATGAAAGCCATCGCTGTGCAGCCAGCATAATACCAGCATTTGGCGCAAATTTACGTGCATTGGTTTTAACCCACGAAAACCAATCCATTAATTGTATTGACGGGGTTAAATCTTACCATGAACTTATAACCGATAGTGCTTTTAAAAGCGCTTTTTTGTTGCCTTGGCCCAATAGAGTTAAAAATGGTGAGTTTCAATTGAACAGCCAGCCTTTTTCTTTACCTATTAATGAAGTTCCTCGCAATCATGCCATACATGGATTTTTGTATCGCCATCCCTTTATAATCATTGAAGAAAGCTTGCAGGAAAACGAAGCTATTTTTACCTTGAAAAATGAATATAGAGGAAATTATCCTGGTTATCCTTTTTGCTTTAACACTACTATTGAATTTAGGCTTGATCTTAACCAGGGACTTTTAATAAAAATCACCATAGAAAATACTGATCAAGAAAACATACCTGTGGGGATTGGCTGGCATCCCTATTTCCAGTTTGGTGAAACAGTAGATCAATACCAACTTGAAATGCCAGCAGTTAAAGCTTTCGAACTAGATAAAAAATTTATTCCTACCGGCAATATAGTAGATTACAAAGAGTTCAATCGGCCAGCCACGATTGCAAACACAAAATTTGATAGCTCTTTTCGTTTATTGGAAAATACCGGTAAAGTAACCACTAAATTAATTGAACCTGACCGAAAACTAGCCATAGAATGCTGGCAAGAAACAGGGAAGGATAAATATGATTACCTACAGGTATATATTCCTAAGCACCGCATGTCTTTGGCTATTGAGCCAATGACTTGTGGTATAGATGCTTATAATAATGGAGAAGGCAATTGGAGGTTAGCTCCCGGCTCCGCTGCCGGTGGTTCATTTGGAGTTTCTTTAAATGGCATTTAATCTTACAGTCTATTGCTGGAGTCTTTGTTTCACAACTTGATAAAGGACTATAGCTGAAGCAACCGAAACATTTAATGAAGCAATTTGCCCATGCATAGGTATGTATAATTTTTGCTCAGACACTTTTAGCAAATCTTTTATAATGCCTTTTTCTTCGCTACCTACCACCAGGCATACCGGGCCTTTCAAGTTTGCATCAAAAATAGACTGATCAGCTTTTTCAGTAATAGCTACCAGGGGTATGCCATTATTGTTAATAAATTTGGCCGCCATTGGCAATGTTCTATCACGGCAAACGGGCAAGTGGTTAAGAGCTCCTGCAGATGTTTTTATTGTATCGCTGTTGATTTGCGCGCTTCCTGTAGCTGGCAACACCAGTGCATCTACGCCGGCGCATTCTGCTGTACGTGCTATCGCACCCAAGTTTCTCACATCAGTAATGTGGTCGCACATGAGCAAAAACGGGTCGCGACCTTGCTGATAAGCAGACTGTATTACATTGTCGAGCGAGGCAAATGTAATTGCCGACATCAGAGCAATAACCCCTTGATGATTTTTAGACGTGATACGCTTCAGCTTTTCAGGGGGGACTTTCTGAATGGGTACATTGTAGCTGTGAGCCAACTGAAGTAGCTCTTTAAGCTGTTCATTAACTTGTTTTTGAACTAAAATTTTGTCTATTTCCTGGCCAGACTTGATAGCTTCTATCACTGGATGCAAGCCAAATACTATCTCTTTTTTCATTAGGTATTTTGCCTTCCTTTACGCAGTAAATCAATAGCCCTATGCCAGTAAAGTCGATATTCTTCATCTTTAATCAAAGAATAGTGATGGTCAGTAAGCATATTTTTAACGCGCAAAAATCTAAATGATATTTTAGGCAGATCTTCCGTTTTGTTATAAATCCATTGTTCTTGTTCGCCTTGACGATGCACCACATCCGGGGCACCATAAATACTATAAATCATTCCTTGATCTGTCTTCCAACCTTGCTTATAGTTTGTAAATAACAGGTTAGCCTCTTCTATCCTATTAAAATACATTTTTATAATTGTTTTAGCGCGCTGAGGTGTACGAGCAACTTGCAACCAAAACTTATCTAATGCTTTTTTCTTTTGAGGAGCATTCACTAAAGCTTGCTTTTCTCCTTTGGTAGTAATATAAAGTAAAGGGTCAATTACATTTTCCACCCTTGTTAACTTTGGGAAAAACAGATTTTCTACACGTACCGAAATTCCTGCAAATGAATTAGTATCGGCTTGTAGAAATAGCAGCTTGCTATCCTTTAAACTAAAACTTTTAGCGGCGGCAATTTTAAAAGTAGAATCAATGGAAATTTTTTCTTGCACATTTTGCGCAATTACTGCCATTGGAGGCTCAGCAGCACTAAAATCTTTTCCATAAATAAATCCCGTGTAATTATCGTTATTAGAAAAACTCCTGATTTCTATTGTGTCATTTCGATTGACAAACCTGTTCCAAACCGGTTCATTAGTTACACTATTAAAAAATAAATAATCCGGTATAGGAAAATCTTCATCTTTACTCACTTTCAAATCAAAAAAGTACTCATTTTGGGTATTATTATTTCTAATCTTAAACACCAGATAATCTTTTTCAAAATCGTATAGCAAAGGCAGTTTGAGAAAATAGTCATTTCTGAATATGGTTTGTAAATGCTGAGGATATGAAATGGTATCCTGAAAGTCGGGCATATTACCAAATTCAGAAATTGTGCTATAGGTAATGGTATAATTATCAGGCAATCCTACTCCGGTAAGGGTTTTTATTTTTAAAAAAACCAAAAGGGAATCGTTGCTCTTGGCTATTTTTGATTGAAACCTAACCTCTGCATTAGGATTGTAATGGTAGGATAAGTTGATTTTTGAATAGGCATTTTGAGCTTGCAATGGAGCCAATAAGCTGAGAGCAAATAAAAGGAAGCAATAGGAGATTACAAATTTTATTTTCATTTTTGCGAATTATTTAAAAGATTGGTTTTGTTAAAACGCCATCAGATAAATTACATTGTTTATTTACACTTTAGTAGGCATTATTTTCAACAAAACTACAACAAACAAGCATATTTATAACGAAGAAAGCAGATTACTGGTTAATTTAAATAAAAGAAAAATGGCAATTTATACTACAGAAATTACCTCTGAGACCATTACTTCTGACAATCCTATTCACCAACGGCTACTGAAGGCTTACTATGCTGCCATGCCTTACATCCATGGTAAAATGCTGGAAGTGGGCTGCGGAGAAGGCAGAGGGATAAGATTGCTGAAAAATAAGACCAGTGAATATGTGGCACTGGATAGGCACCAGGCAGTATTGGATAAGTTGCAAAAGGAGCATCCGAAAGTAAAGTTTTTGCAGAAAATCGTACCTCCATTTACCGGTATTTCCGATAACGAGTTTGATGTAGTAATTGCCTTTCAGGTGATAGAGCACATCAAAAAAGATCGCCTTTTTCTGCAGGAAATCCAACGGGTATTAAAACCTGGCGGTAAAGCCATCATCAGTACGCCCAACATCAAGATGACCCTTACCCGAAACCCCTGGCATATACGCGAGTATACGGCCGACGAGCTGAAGAGACTAGCTGAAAGCATCTTTGCCAAAGTTTCTACCTATGGCATTGCCGGCAATGAGAAGGTGATGGAATACTACGCTATGAACAAGGCCTCCGTA
>CAZQEZ010000032.1:0-36289 GCA_964592475.1 uncultured Roseivirgaceae bacterium | reverse complement strand
TAATTATTAGTAGCATTTGTTGGTAAGAAAACAATAAAAAAGGTAAGCCATACATCGCTTACCTTTTTATATTCTTAGTTCAATAAAGTTTACTACCTATTGTAAATCAAATCTATCGGCATTCATTACTTTATTCCAGGCAGCTACAAAGTCATTTACAAACTTGATTTTGGCATCAGCGGCAGCATATACTTCTGCAATGGCCCGTAATTCCGAATTAGATCCAAAAATCAAGTCTACTCTTGTTCCGGTCCATTTTACTTCATCGCTTTTGCGATCACGTCCTTCAAACACGTCCTGCGCATCAGATAAAGCTTGCCATTTTGTATTCAGGTCTAGCACGTTTACAAAGAAATCGTTAGTCAATTTTCCTGGTTGGTCAGTAAAAACCCCATGATGTGATTGATCAAAATTGGTATTCAGCGCTCTCATTCCTCCTACCAATACCGTCATTTCCGGCGGCGTAAGCCCAAGTAATTGAGAGCGGTCTAGCAGCATTTCTTCCGCGGAAGCAGAAATAGCATTTTGCTTTTTCACATAATTTCTAAAACCATCAGCATTAGGTTCTAGCGGGGCAAATCCTTCTACATCAGTTTGCTCTTGCGAAGCATCTGTTCGACCAGCCGTAAATGGCACTTTCACTTCATGGCCAGCATCCTTAGCTGCCTTTTCCACTGCGGCACAACCTGCCAGCACAATTACATCAGCCAAAGAAACCTTTTTATTGCCTGTAAGCGAAGTATTAAAGTCTTTTTGCACTTGCGTTAATTTATCAAGCACAGTTTGTAGTTGTACTGGGTTATTCACTTCCCAAAATTTCTGTGGAGAAAGTCGGATGCGTGCCCCATTAGCTCCTCCCCGCTTATCTGAGTTACGGAAAGTAGAAGCAGATGCCCAGGCGGTAGACACTAATTCACCTATTGATAATCCCGCGTCCAAGATTTTGCTTTTCAAGGTATCCATATCCTGCTCATTGATCAATTCATGATCCAAAGCCTGCACCGGATCTTGCCATATCAATTCCTCTTCAGGTACTTCCGGTCCTAAATATCGAACTTTGGGACCCATGTCTCGATGAGTAAGTTTATACCATGCCCTGGCAAACGCGTCGGCAAAAGCCTCCGGGTTTTCGTAAAAGTTTCTGGATATTTTTTCATAGGCAGTATCTACTCTCAGGGCAATATCGGTAGTAAGCATAAACGGGGCGTGCTTTTTATTAGGATCATGTGCATCGGGCACGAGACCAGCTCCTTCACCATCTTTGGGTTGCCATTGATAAGCTCCAGCCGGACTTTTAGTGATCTCCCATTCGTAACCAAATAAATTTTCAAAATAATTGTTACTCCATTTGGTAGGTGTGGTAGTCCAGGCACCTTCCAGGCCACTGGTAATGGTAGCTTCGGCATTGCCACTGCCAAAAGTATTTTGCCACCCCTGCCCCATAGCTTCTATGCTTGCACCTTCAGGTTCTGCACCTACATACTTGAGCGGATCGGCAGCCCCGTGGGTTTTACCAAAAGTGTGCCCACCGGCAATCAATGCCACGGTTTCTTCATCATTCATAGCCATGCGGCCAAATGTTTCCCGTATGTCGCGAGCTGCACCTGCAGGGTCTGGGTTTCCGTTGGGTCCTTCCGGATTTACATAAATTAAACCCATGTGAGAAGCGCCTAATGGATTTTCTAGTTCCTGGTGAGAATAGCGTTCTTTATTCCCCAGCCATTCACCTTCCGCGCCCCAGTATATATCTTCCTCAGGCTCCCACACATCTTCTCTGCCGCCGCCAAAGCCAAAGGTTTTAAATCCCATAGACTCTAAGGCAACATTACCAGCCAATATCATCAAATCGGCCCATGAGATACTTTTTCCATATTTTTGCTTGACTGGCCAAAGTAACAACCGGGCCTTATCAAGGTTGGCATTATCGGGCCAGCTATTGAGTGGTGCAAATCGCTGCGTTCCGGCACCACCACCTCCGCGACCATCGGCAATGCGGTAAGTACCGGCACTATGCCAGGCCATACGAATAAATAAAGGCCCGTAATGTCCGTAGTCTGCAGGCCACCAATCCTGAGAATTAATCATCAAGTCATTCAGGTCTTTTTTCAAAGCATGCAGGTCGAGTTTTTTAAATTCTTCGGCATAATTAAAGTCTTTATCCATGGGGTCGGATAAAGAAGAATGTTGCCTAAGTATGTTTAAGTTTAGCCGATTGGGCCACCAATCCCGATTGGAGCGGCCACTTCCGGCGGTGTAGTTTAAAGGGCCTCCCATAAAAGGGCACCTGCTGGATTCATTTACATCCCAAACCTTGTGGCTAGCCTCATCACTTGTTTTTGAAGGTTTTTTTCCGTTTTCGTTGTTTTCCATAGTTTAATAAAATTTTAAAATATTAAGGGCAAAAAATTGCATAACTTTAAATTTACAACATTTTTTATGAAAGTTGTTAATTAATTGAAAGTTTTAGAAGAGGAAATTAAGGAAGTTGTATTTTATAAACTTTTTATTGAAGCTTAAGTAAAAAGTTTATTATCGGTTGATGAGAAAGCTTATACGTCAATAAATTCAACGTTGCTTAGGGAAGAAATTCCGAATTACTGAAAAAAATCATTTATAGGTTTTATTTCTAATTACGGTGCCGGCTTTAGCGACATGAATCACAACCTGGCACTAATACATTGCAGTTGCTTTTGAAACAGTTGTTCGTTAGTGACTGGATAATCCAGATATTTACCGTTCCATTGCACACCTATTTTTTCCACAGGGTTTTGTGAAAGCACCTTGGCTTGTACATCACTTAACGCTACATGACTTACATAAGTAGTGGTTTCTTTATCATTATCCTCACGAGCAATAGCAGTGTGTTTAAATTCCACCTCTACCGGAGGATTTCCGGGAGTAAATATTTTCAGTAAATTACCTTCGTCTATGCCTTCCAACTTTTCATCAATTTCAGCTGACTTTAATACAAACTTAAAATAAGCGCCAAAATTGCCGCCGGTATAAAGACAGTACGTTTCAGCCCTTAAAAACGGGAGCCATTTCACCTCGTCTTCTTTACTATCTCGGGTATATTTTACAATAGGTTGTGCAGCCATAATCACCCAATCTTCTTCGGTAAATTGGTCTCTTTCCAACATTCTGTAGTCACACCCGGCAATGGTTTTATCACCCGGTTCATTGGCTCGGTCATTAATACTGCGCCAGGTTCCGTCTTCTTCTAATATAATGATTTCACCATCATCGGTAGTTGCCTCCCTTTGGGCATGTACATTGTTATAATAAAAAATGATACTGATTAATAAAAGTAAAGTCTTAGTTTTCATGATTTCTGCTTTAGTCTATATATTTAAACATGTGGATATGGCAGATGTTTAGGAAGCAAAATCAGAAGACCATACTATTTAAAAGGAGAATCGGCTTCTTTGGCCATATGATTGTACACAATTTTGTCCATAACCCCTGGAATCCATTTATTGAAAAACACTGCCAGTTTACCTTGAGTGGTCATAATTAAGTCCCGTTTTCTTTTTTTTGTAGCTTTAAAAACTTTTTTAGCTACAGTTTCGGCACTCATCATTTTTGATTCTTGTCGAGGCGACTTACCTTGTGCCGCACCATCTGCCAAATAAGAGGATACTCTAATATTGGATTCGGTAAATCCGGGGCAAGCCACCAATACATGTACCCCTCGTTTCATAACTTCCGTTCGCAGCACTTCCAAAAACCCCTGCATAGCATACTTCGAAGCAGAATAAGCCGAGCGGGCAGGTGTGCCTCGATAGCCAACAATGGAAGAAATACCCACAATTGAACCTTTATTTTGTATAATTTGAGGTAAGCAATACTTAGTAGCATACACGGTACCCATAAAATTGATGTCCATCACCTTACGAAAAACATCTAATTGCAAATCGGCAAAAAGGGCACGCATAGAAACTCCGGCATTGTTGATCAACACATCAATACGGCCATAATGATCCATAGTTGCCTCTACCATTCTTTGATTATCTTGCTCATTGCTCACATCGGACATTACTGCAAAGCAATCAATGTTTTGCTGTAATAGCCATTGACGGGTATCTTCCAGTTTTTGCTCATTTCTACCGGTAATCACGATCTTGTTATTATATCTCCCAAACTCATAAGCCAGCGCTCTGCCAATACCCGAAGTACCGCCGGTAACAATTACAACTTTATTCTTCATAAAGATTATTTTCTAAGGAAAAAATATAAAAATAAAAAAATATGTGGTAAAAATTAATTTTATGCCTATTTTTCCACTTTAAAAGTAATCAATTAAAATAAAAACCCGAAATGGCTGATTGGATTGGAATAGCTATATTATTAATTGTCGGAATTGTACTGGTAGTATTAGAGATAGTACTTTTACCCGGTGGCATCGTGGGAATAATAGGAGGCGCGGTAATGGCCGTGGCAATATTCCTTACCTTTAAAAATCATGGAACTACTTCAGGTCTTTTAGTCTCTGCAATAGCAGCTGTGGTGTTCGTTGGCACCCTCATTTATGGCTTCAAAACCAACCTGTGGAGCAAAGTAGCATTAAATGACGCTAATACTTCAAGAGTCTTTGAGAATGACGATATAAAAGTAGTGGTAGGTGATAGAGGTAAAACATTATCTGCCTTGCGGCCTATCGGTAACGCGGAATTTAATGAAATTGAAATTGAAGTACGAACCATGGGTGAATATATGGATTCAGGTCAGTTTGTCAAGATTGTTTTAATTAAAGAAAACAAGATTTACGTGGAGAAAATAAGTTAAAATTTACTTCACAAAATACTATAAATAAATGTCGAAATTTTAAATTAACTAAAAACTTATGGATGGTATATTATTACTAGTAGGTGTATTTGTTATAATTATCCTGCTTATTCTTATTTTGTATTTTATTCCAATTCCGCTTTGGATACAAGCTCAGGTGTCTGGCGTAAGAGTTGGCCTTTTTCAATTAGCTTTCATGCGTATAAGAAAGGTGCCTCCCGGAACAATTGTGGAATCATTGATTACAGCGGAAAAAGCCGGACTGCAGGTTACTCCTAACGAATTGGAAACTCACTATCTGGCAGGTGGAAATGTAGGAAATGTAATACGAGCACTCATTTCTGCTGATAAGGCAAATATAACCCTCGACTTTAAAAAAGCAACGGCCATTGACCTGGCTGGTAGGGATGTATTTGAAGCAGTACAAATATCAGTAAACCCGAAAGTGATCAATACCCCAAATGTAGCCGCTGTGGCCGCTGATGGTATTCAATTGATTGCTAAAGCAAGAGTAACAGTAAGAGCCAACATACAGCAACTGGTAGGTGGTGCTGGTGAAGACACTATTTTGGCCAGGGTAGGTGAAGGTATCGTGACTTCAATTGGTTCGGCAAAATCTCATAAAGATGTACTTGAAAACCCGGACAAAATATCAAAGCTTGTGCTGCAGCGGGGATTGGATGCTGGTACTGCTTTTGAAATTCTTTCTATAGATATAGCTGATGTGGATGTAGGAGCTAACATAGGCGCCAAACTTCAAATTGATCAGGCCAATGCCGACTTGAAAGTAGCGGAAGCTAAAGCCGAAGAACGCCGTGCTATGGCGGTTGCTTCTGAGCAGGAAATGAAAGCCAAGTCGCAGGAAGCTCGTGCCAATGTGATTCAAGCCGAAGCAGAAGTACCAAAAGCGATTGCCGAAGCTTTCCGAGGTGGCAATTTAGGCATTATGGATTACTATCGCATGCGAAACATACAGGCCGACACCGATATGAGAAATTCTATTTCGGAACCAGAAGACAAATCGGGTAAAGATCAAAATAAGCCTGATTAGTTATTCTAGGTTTTAAAACACTGAATAAAACCTTCTTGGATTCTCTTAAAACGAGAAATTAAGGAGGTTTTTTTTACAAAAGCAGAAACGAGCACAAAACCATAAAAATCCTGTTTTAGGGGGATTGACATTAAAATAATAAAGAAATTAATTTACATATTATTTGGCTTTCAAACCAGTTGGCATTGTCATATTTCTTTTACTTACTTTTTCTCATACTTTTAATTTAAGGAAAACCCAATAGTAAAAATATTACTCATGTCGTTTTACTGGATTTGCATAAGCTTAGCAAATTTAAATAAACCCTAATTGATTGAATGAATAAAACGGCAACCTACAAACCCGATCCTGTCAGCAAGACTTCACCAACAAATAAAACAAGCAGAAAATTGGTGATAAATTATTTAACCTTACGGAAATACATCGGTATTCTTGGCATAGGACTGCCGGTTATTTTAGTAATTGGGTTGGCTATACTTACCAATTCAATAGGTATCTTTCAAGACGCTATCAGCAGTTATTACTATACCCCAATGCGGAATTTATTTGTTGGTATATTGGTAGCTGTAGGGGTATTTTTGCTTACCTACAAAGGCTATGAAAAAAAGGATAACATTTTGTCCGGATTGGCAGGCTTTTTCGCGTTTTTAATTGCATTTATACCCGTCTCTTCTACAAATTCAGTGCAGGAAACTGTGCACTTGTTCAGTGCAGCCGTATTTTTCATTATTTTGGCTTATTTTTCCTATTTTTTGTTCACGAAGTCAAACCAACAAAATCCTAGCCCTAGTAAAATCCGCAGGATTTATAGAATTTGTGCGATTATTATGATCAGTAGTATATTGGCAGTTCCCTTATTGTCTGCATTACTTGATGAGGTTTACTATCAATTGAACATAACTTTTTGGTTATTGTGGGCATTTGGTTTTTCTTGGCTTACTAAAGGGGAGGCAATTTTTGCTGATGCAGTATAACCTACTTATAGAGATATTTTTATTTTTTAAAGATTTCAATACTTGTTTTAATGAATAGATTGTTAACTATAATTATAATCACGGTTATTGTTTTAACCGCCCTCTTTTTGATTACCAATCCTAATATTTTAACAGAAATATGGCTTTGGATAGTTGGCTTGCTGGGAGCTATAGTGGCATTATTTAAGAACATAGCAGATTTTATCAGGGAGCAAATTGGAAAGGTTTCACTAAATAAAAATAAGCCGGATGAGCTAAAGCAATCAACCACTGATACCATTCGGAAGAATCGCCAACTCTCGGCTGAAAATAAATTACTGAAGCAAAAAATAAATCAGATAGAAAGCAACCTCGCAGAAAGTCAAACTGATGCAGCACTACCTTTTGATGGCATTACCATTACTATTATTCGCTATGTAGATGATGGGGAATCAACGCTTGGTCTATTATTTTATGATCATAAATTTTTTTGCTACACCTTAGAAGATACCTACCACCAGGAAAAAATACCAGGTGAAACCCGCATACCGGGCGGTGTTTATGAGGTTGATTTTTTAAAATATGACACACCACTCACTTTGAAATATCGGGAAACAAGGCCTTGGTTTAAATATCATATCGAAATTAAAAACATCCCCAACTATACAGGTGTGTACATTCACAATGGCAGCACCCATGAACATACCGAAGGGTGTATATTGGTAGCTGGAACAGTAAATGCCTTTAATGCAACCAAAATGATCACCCAATCCAGGCTAACTTTTGAAAAATTATATAAGCAATTTAAGCGAGATAAAGGGAATGGTTACAATTTTCGCATCAAAATACTGGATGAAAGCTGGCTTGAAAAAATCAACTTTAAAAAGAAAACAATCAATGCTTAATTAAAATACTATGGAAAAAGAAAAAGATTCGGATAAAAACTTCTTGAAACGTGCCTTAAAAATATGGATTGTGGCGGTTATCTTATTGGTGGTGGTGAGCACCATAGTGGGTATCACTTTTCCAAAATACCTCGGGGTAGATATTTTAATTGTGGCTACATTGATCGGTTTGTCTTTCTGGGGAGTACATTATTGGTATAAAAAATTTACCCGCGAAGGCCAACAAGAAGAAAAAGCCAAAAACCCCTATCAAAAAGTCTTTTTCAATGGAATGAACTTCATTTCAATCCTACTTTTGCTACTGGGTATAGTAGGAGGTTTTTTAATTTATACCGATGAAAATGGTTCAATCTATCATGCAGTTGGGCTTATCATCATTATTATCTGGACTACTGCCTTTCTTCGATATTTTCTTTGGTCAGTTTATTTTTACAACATTAATTATGGCCTTACCGATAAAGACTGGAACAAAATATTTGAAGCCGCAGAAAGAAAACGAAAAGGTGAATATGTAGACCCTCAGCAACTAAAAAGACCCGATAAAAACCCCTATCACGGGCAAACTTTTGGATTACCACAAGGAACAGTACGGGGCATGATCGCTTTTACTTTACTATTTGGCGCTATAGCCATGATAGTAATCAGCATGGGCATGGATACTTACGTAGAAGAATCAGCTTTCTTCTGGGACCATTATGAATTTTTCAAAACCGCGTTTTTAATGATGATTGCTTTCTACTTTGGCGATCACTCATTGCGATATTTATCTAAAAGATGGCCCTCTAGCACCTATTATGGCAATAAAAGTAAAAACCGGAAAACTGCAACGGAAAATGAACAGGAATCAATAGATAGTGAAGATGATGTGGAAATTAACAACCTCCACCTGGACCGGGATGAAATGGATTTTGATACTGAAAATATCAAAACCTCTAATATATTGCATGCCACCTCTATAAGTAAAAGAATTTTATCGCAATCTGAAGGCGCATTTACAAAAAAAGGGAAATGGATACCGGTAATAGATGCCGGACACGGGGGAATTATTAATGGCAAATACACTACCGGCGATAAAAAGAAGTACACCTTTGAAGCAGATGGCGACAAGGAAGGATTTACCATTTATGAAGGTGTAATTAACCGGGAAATAGGCGCTAAACTTATCCAGCTTTTGCAATGCGAAAACATACCCTATCATGACCTTACGGTGAGCGTGGCCCAAGATATGTCTTTGTCAGAACGCATAAAAAAGGCCAATGAAATTTTTACTGAAAACCAAAAAACTTACTTTTTATCCATTCATAGTAATGCTGTTTCTACCTCAATTAAAGGAAAAGGCTCTACGGCAAAAGGATTTGAAATATTTACGAGTGTGGGTGAAACTAAAAGTGATGAATTGGCTGGCATTACTGCCAGGTGGTATAAAAAATCATTTCCTGATTATCCTTTCCGGGTAGAATCGAGAGACGAGTTGGACAAAGAGCGTAATTTTTACGTGTTGAAAAATACGCGAGGACCTGCATTTTTAGTAGAAAATTTATTCTTTGATAATCGAAAAGAAGCTGAGTTTTTAATTTCTGAAGGTGGTCAACAAAGAATTGCCAATTGCCTGTTCAATGCTATCAAAGAAATTTACTATCAAAATGATCCAGTATTCATAGCATAAATTATAAAAATGAAATTTCTTCGCATCGTATTAATAGTATTGATTTGTAATGCCTGCCAAAATGAGCAGCGAGGATTAGTAGTGGGTAAAATTCAACAAGCCTCTGATCTGGCTACTACTGAATTTACTATCGATAAAATTGTACATGGCACCAAGACCAAACGCTTGGCCTGGTTTATCAAATTAAATGAAGCTCGCTTTTTGGCATATTCTAAAGTAGTGATAAAAACAGGAATTGATCTTCAAAAACTAAAGAAAGAAGATATTATTATCGAAGGCAATAGTATATCAGTGAACTTACCATCAGTAGAAGTAATTAATTTTTCCTATCCACCGGAGGAATTTAGAATTGACGATCAAATAACAGACACCCGGAAGTTTCTTAATATTTTAAACCTTGAAGATCAGGAAAAACTATTTCAAATGGCAGAAATAGACGTGAGGAATAACTTGAAATACATGGGTTTGGTAAAAGCTACTCAACAGAGAACTATTACTTTATTGGGAGGGCTACTGCGTAACCTGGGATACCGGGAAGTGTATATCAACTTTAAAAGTGATGAATTGTTTATAGACGAAGTAAACCTGGAAGAGTAAAATATGCTAAGATTTATTAAAAAATACGGCGGCATTATCTTCGATATCTTGATCATAACTGGTTTGGTAGTCATAGTTTTTTTATGGAATCCATTCAATATTTTTGGTGGTGGAGTAAAGCTACAAAATACTGCCAATATAGTGTCCGGCATTAGAGATATTGGGCAGTTAGTTACTGCAGAGTATTATGGTGAAGTCATTGCCTCACTGGAAGAAACAGAGCTGCAAATTTTAAAAGAAAGTGCCCTGGAAGATAGAGGCAATGAATTGCTTTCAGAAATAAAGTTTGCACTGTTGGAGCTTTACGGCATCGACACCTTAAAAAGAAAGGATAAAGATCCGCCTCCAACAGTGACTAATACCAACCTTTACAAGCGAAATTTGAACCGGCGCAACATCTCGCTAAAATTTGAACAACTTTTTCCTGATATCGCTTCCGACACTTTATTTAATTACGTAGTTACTTTTATTGGCCGTGAAAAATTTGATAGAAACATTAACAACGTAAGCAAATTAAGGGATAGCCAGAAGAAAAAAGTTCTCTTTGAACTTTATAGCGAATTGGTACAAAATGAATTAAGACTTAATAGCAGCCAATTTGATGCTTATTTGCGAGATGGATTTGCCTTTGCCAGTAAATTTGAATCTTTTTATTATCAGCAAAACGAAACTGAAAAGCTAAGATCAGAAAGAAATGAGCAAATAGTTATGCTGGGCAGAGGCTGGGTAAAAGCCGGTTTCGATTTTCGAAATTTAAATCAAAACAATATTTTTTATGATAAAGAGAGAGCTGCCATCTATATCAACGGAATACAGCCAAGTATAATAGATGTTGATATCAATCCATGGTTTATTCCGGAGCGAGAAATACCAGGTTTTCAAATAATATCCTATTCGGGAAATGCCGATTTTGAAGATGCTAAATTGGTAAAGAAATATTGCATTCAGAAATTAGAAAACAATGCTCTACAGGCAAAAATATTAGAACAGGCCTTAAAAAATGGTGAGGAAGCGCTTAAAACTTTTTTTAGTTTAATAACCGGACATGAAATACAAATTGTTAAATTTTTAAAAGATGATATCACCATTGTATTTTCACAAATGATGGCAGATGACATCATTACTTATCCCGAAGCCCTTTTGATCGATTCTTTAACCCTTCTTGAAATTAGAAAAATTGATTCTTTAAAAAACTTACCCTTAGACCAGCTTTCTGAAAATTATATAAAGAAAAGAAAAAAACAGTTGTCATCACTGCTAAAACAAGTCAATGGCATGCCCTATCAAAGTAATTATTATACAAGATTTAATTATTATGCCAGCAAATACACTGAATTGGCCAATGATTCCATACTAAATAATCATGAATATGAAAGAGTGGCAACATTAAGGCAAAAAATATTGAGCAAAGCTGATAGTGGTTATAATTTTACATCATCATCTATAAACCCCGATTTAAAGTACTGGTATGACAGTTTAAATTTTACCACGGAGTATAATTATTTTATTAATGCCCTACAGACTGATAATTTGGCTCCCAGGGTAGCACATTCAATTAGCATTAGCCGGGAAAATGAAGCTGTTGTAGACTCACTTTATAAAAAGTACGAGGACAGGATGATTGATCTTTTTATAAATAAGGCTAATTTTCAAATCACTTATTTGACTGACAGCTTGTTTTATCCTCAATTTGACACCTTATATTATTGCATGCCTCTAAATGAGCCGGACATAGAAAGCCTGGCAATTCAGGATAGTATAAATAACAGGGAACTTAGTTCAAAATTTAACCTTTGCGAATCACCAGCAAAGATACAAGCCAAAGAAATAACGGCCTGCGAACAGCTAATGCTTAACAAGTTCAGCCGTTATCAGGATAAAAGTGTACTGTCCAAATCATGGGATTGGATTGTGAATGCCATACCGGATGCAGATGATTTGCAAAATTTCAAAAAAGGAATCAATCAAAAATTGAACAACGAATAATTTACTGAGTCTAAATAGCTATCCAAAGCTGCTTCTTTTTACCTTAGTAAAAGGTAAATAAGTATATTTGTTATTACTTTATTAGAATTAGTGACATCTGATTAAAAATAATTTAAATTTTAATGAAAAAGATTAATAGTTTATTATTCCTACTTTTTATAGTATTCGCCTGTCGGCAAACCGACAACAAAACCTTAGCAACAGAAGACTTCCCTTTTGAAGAATACACTATTGCACAATTGCAAAAAGGATATAACAATGGAGATTTTACGGTAGAAGAGGTTATTAATATCTACTTGCAAAGAACCAGGTTGATTGATAACGATGGTCCGGCAATCAATTCCATAATCACTATAAATCCTGATGCCTTGGAGATTGCTAAAGCGTTAGATTCAGCAAGGCAAAAAGGAAATATATTGGGTCCCTTGCATGGAATTCCGGTGGTAGTGAAAGATAATATCGATACTCATGACAAAATGCCTACAACTGCTGGCTCCAGGGCTTTGGCAGAAAGCTACTCCAAGCAAGATGCTTTTTTAATACAAAAGCTAAGAGAGGCTGGTGCCGTAATTATTGCCAAGGCTAACCTGAGCGAATGGGCCAACTTTAGAGGTCAAATGTCAAGCAGTGGTTGGAGTGGAGTAGGTGGACAAACAAAAAACCCTTATGTTTTGACTCGAAACCCTTGCGGCTCCAGTGCCGGATCGGGTGCGGCAGTATCGGCAAACCTGGCCATGCTTGCCATTGGCACCGAAACCAATGGCTCTATCGTGTGCCCCTCCCATGCCAATGGCATCGTTGGTATAAAGCCTACCGTAGGTTTGATAAGCCGAAGTGGAGTAATTCCTATTTCATTTACACAAGACACACCAGGCCCCATGGCTCGCACGGTAACAGATGCGGCGGTTGGTTTAGGAGCAATGGCAGGTGTAGATTCTGCAGATGAAAAAACAATAGATAGCCAGGGAAAATTTTATCAGGATTACACCCAATTTTTAAATGAAAACGGACTACAAGGAAAGCGGATAGGTTTTTTCAAAGCTCCTTTAGGTCAGAACTACAAAGTTGACACGCTTATGTTTAAAGCTATTGAGGTATTTAAAAGTAAGGGTGCTGAAATTATTGATCTTGAAAATATCAATCCGCAAGGCACAGGAAGTCACTCTTTTCAAACAATGCTTTACGAGTATCGTGAAGGATTGAATGCTTACTTTGCCAGTCTGGGTGCAGAAGCAGCGATCAAAAACATAGATGAATTGATAGCTTTTAATAAAAATGATTCAATTGAACTTTCATTTTATAACCAAAGGTATCTGGAAATGGCCAGAGATATTGATTTAAGTAATGAAGAATATCAGGAGGAACTTGCTAAACTGATGCAAGGAAGCCGTGAAGAAGGAATAGACAATGTAATGGATGAGCATAACCTTGATGCTATAATCTCCCCTACCGGCAGCCCTGCCTGGCTTACCGATCACACTAACGGGGATAGCTTCCAGCTGGGGAGTTCCTCACCGGCAGCTTGGGCTGGTTATCCCAATATCACTGTACCCATGGGATTTGTAGAAGATTTGCCGGTAGGTATGTCCATTTTTGGAAAAGCCTGGAGTGAACCGGAATTAATTGCAATTGCTTACGCTTATGAGCAAGCCACTAAGCACCGGAAAGCACCTCAATTTAAACAACAATAGTTTCTTTTTAAAATAGAAGGGGATTTTTGCCGGATAAATTTAAGTACTCATTTTAAAGTAACTTAGCCAATGTTATATTTACGTAAGTACTGAATTGCTCGGGTTCTTTGCCGGTGATTTTTTTTACCCAAGCTGTTTTGGCAGGCTCTTTTTTACTCAGGCGAGGCAGATAATGCAGTATAATCATTACCATTATTTTACCGCTGCTAATACCCTGGCGTTTTTTGGTTATAAAAAATTTAATAATACCGGGAGATTTGTAAATTACTTTGGTATCGCTAACTTGAGAAATAATGGCTGCCATCTCGCCGAAAGTGAGGTTTTCATTTCCAGTTAGCTCATAGGCTTGCTGATGATGGGAGGCAGGATCTACCAATATTTTAGCTGCTACTTCACCAATATCTTTTACATCTATCAGGTTGAATTTTGATTTACCCGCTGGAAGAAAAACCTGGTGTCTTTTTAGCAAATCTTCACGCAAGTCTCCTTCGAAATTTTGCATGAAATAAGAAGGACGCAAAAACGTATAAGGTGTTGAGGATGACAAAAACAACTTCTCAATTTTATGATGGGGCACCCAACTCATTTTATCTGCACCTTGCACCGAAAGAAATACAACATGCTGATTTGGCTTTAAAGAATTAACAAAAGGCTCAAAAAACTTCTTCGCATCAGCTAATTGCGGAGGTCTTAGCAAAAGAATTGTATCATAATTGCCGAGGTGGTCTCGATAGCTACCCGGATCAGCAAAATCAAAATAAACCTCTTTCACATTGTTGCTACCTTTCAGATTGTTTTTATGTCTGCTGGCCGCGAACAACTCAAGGTTTTTATCATCTTTTTGAGTCAAAGCCCAGAGTGTGGCTTTTCCTACATTACCAGTTGCGCCTGTTACGAGTATTTTCATTTTTTTTATAATAAAGAAGCAGTTGCTATCTGCCGCTACTTCTTTATTGTTATTTTGAATGATTACATGAAGCGACTAAAATGCATTAATAATTGCCACAAAATCATCTACTTTCAAAGAAGCTCCTCCAATAAGGCCTCCATCTACATCTTTACCATCAAATAATTCAGGGGCATTGTTTGGTTTTGCACTACCACCGTATAATATCGAAATTTCATCAGCCACTTCCGCACCATACTTGCCGGCAATGTGTTCTCTTATTTTCTCATGCATTTCCTGAGCTTGCTGCGAGCTTGCGGTTTTACCCGTACCAATTGCCCATATAGGTTCATAAGCAATAACTAGCTGTTTTATCTGATTACTATCCAGGTGGAAAAGGCTTTCTGTTAATTGATTTTTTACATATTCGACATGTGTTTCACCTTCTCGAATTTCCAAAGGCTCACCGCAACAAAAAATTGGCGTTAGACTATTTTCCATCACGATATCCACCTTTTTAGCTAATTGTTCATTGGTTTCTTTAAAATATTCTCTTCTTTCGCTATGCCCCAATATTACATAATCTACGCCAATCGCCTTCAACATAGGAGCTGACACCTCGCCTGTGTAGGCACCGGATTCATGTTCGCTACAATTTTGCGCTGCCAGGAAAACATCTTTTTTACCTGAAACAATATTTTTAATATCTCCCAAATGGATAAAAGGTGGCGACAATACTACCAGAGTATCATCTTTTTTATCACTGGCTAGTTTATCCACTATGCCTTGGGCCAAATTTTTGCCTTCTTCTACTGTGGTATTCATTTTCCAGTTGCCGGCTACTATTTGTTTTCTCATATTAGTTTGTTGTTTAAATTAAAAAATTGATAGCGTAAAGTTAAGGTTTTTGCGATTTAGCCCTAAATGATATTCATCATATAAATACTAAATGAAATGAGCTTTAGCCTATTCCGGTTCGGGAAGGTGAACTCCTCAATATAAATAAAACAACTAAGGAGAGTACTTAAGCTCCTATTTTATTAACTATTCTTACAAATCCAATCATAAATATTTTTAACATCTTCAAGACGGCATAGTTCTGAGCCAGGTGTGATTGTAGCGGCGGTACCGGCAGCAACACCGTATCTTATTACCGTTTTCAGATCCTGGTCTTCGGCTAGTTTTAGTACCATTCCTGCTACCATACTATCGCCAGCTCCTACCACGCTTTTTTTATGCACCGGAGGTGACGGAATATGTTCAAAATAGTCTTTGGTAACCAATATGGCTCCTCTGGGACCTAAAGAAACAGCCACAGCTTTGCAGGTATTGTCGCTGATTAATCCGCGGGCAATATCATCTACCTGTTCCATTTCGGCCGATTCAACTCCAGCCAAACTACTTAACTCACTTAAGTTAGGCTTAAGCAAATAAACGCCATTATTCACACCTTCTTTTAAAGCTTTACCACTAGTATCCAAAATATATAGGGCATTAAGCTCTTTGGCAAGTTTTCCTATCTCCGAATAAAAATCATCGGGCAAGCCAGGTGGTAAACTACCGCTGGCAACTAATATATCTGGTTTTGCTTGCTTTATTAGCTCCAGTAATTGATCTACCTCCTTATCAGAAAGAGATGCTCCCTGCATGCCAAAACGGAAATTTTGATCAGTAGAAGTTTCAACTACCATTAAGTTTTCACGAGTAGTTTCTTTTACAGTTATACTTTTTTGGTTTATGTTTTCTTTGTTTAATAAAGAGGCAAAAAAATCTCCTGTAAATCCACCCTTGGGATATACAGCCATGGCATCACCTCCTAATTTGTCAATGGCTCTGGCAACGTTTATACCGCCACCTCCAGGCTCAAATTCTATATCAAAACTTCTTAACTTTTTATCTGGTATTAGTCTCT
The DNA here is from genome assembly GCA_964592475.1 of uncultured Roseivirgaceae bacterium. Lineage (GTDB taxonomy): Bacteria > Bacteroidota > Bacteroidia > Cytophagales > Cyclobacteriaceae > CAZQEZ01. The sequence goes on along the minus strand of CAZQEZ010000032.1, from coordinate 19,857 downwards.
CTACTTTAGCACTTTTGTCAAGCGCTGGATTTAAAGTAAGCGTTACAATTTTTTTCATAAAAAATATGCAGGTATAATAAAAAAAAATAGTCAGCCCCATATTAAATGAGACCGACCTTAAAAACTCAAAATTAAAGGACCTACTATAATAACTATATCCTTTTTAGATTTGTTTTGATATTTTAAAAATATTACTCAATTTTCACTTTACAAAATAATATTTTATCAACAGTCCGAAATATCCAATAAATAAAAATTGCCTTCTTAACCTAGAGCGAATTATTGTTAAGTTCTTGCTAAATAAATTTATCAATTCGCATCTTATCGACAACAACTCACTTCTTATATTCTACAGTTCAGAGATATTGAATCAATCATTAAAATTTTAACTATGTTTAAGGAGTATGTTTAACAAAAACTTAAAAATATGAATAAATTAACTAAACTAATTGCAATTTTTTTAGCTTCGGCATTTTTAGGAAGCTGCCAGTATTTAATGGAAAACCCTTTGTCTGATGGGAAGTATAGTACTTCTCCGCGAAAAGGACAAAATTTGGTTGACGTAGTAATTGGTGAAAGCGATTTAACAATCCTTGAATCTGCAGTAGTACAGGCAGGTTTGGCAGATGCGCTTTCTCAACCTGGTCCTTTTACTTTATTTGCTCCAACTGATGAAGCATTTAAAGAAGCCGGAATAGATTTAAATGCTATTTCAAATGAAGAGCTAGTCAATATTTTGAAGTACCACGTGGTGGCTACGGGATTACTTACTAAAAACTTGGGGGAACGACCTTTTCATACACTTAATGGTCAGGATTTTTACGTGAGTGAAGTGGATCATAACTTCTTTATCAATGGCAATACCGAGTTGGTGGAGTTTAATATTATCGCTACCAATGGAATCATCCAGAAAATAGACAAAGTTTTGATGCCGCCCGCAGGTAATATTGTAGAGGTTGCAGTAAGCAAAAACCCTGAAGAATTTAATGCTTTAGTAGCAGCTGTATTAAAAGCAGAACTTGACGGAGCTTTAGCAAATGGCGGTCCTTTTACAGTATTTGCTCCTACTGACAAGGCGTTTGCGGAATTTTTCACTAGTCTTGGTGTTTCTTTGGGTGAAGTAACCAAAAAAGATGTAGCTGCTGTGCTTCAATATCATGTGGTAGCCGATAGACTTTTTTCTCCTGATCTTGAAAATAAACCTTACACTACTCTTACTGGTGAAGAAATTCACGTAAATACAGATAATGGTGTGGTGATTAATGAAGATGTAAATGTAATTGTGCCTAATGTACTAGCGACCAATGGCGTGATTCATGTGATTGATCAAGTACTACAACCAAAAACCGAAACAATAGTAGATATTGCAATATCTAACCCGGATTTTTCGATTTTGGTACAAGCACTGCAAAAAGCTGAGCTTGTAGAAGCATTGCAAGGTGAAGGACCATTTACAGTATTTGCACCAACTGATCAGGCGTTCATAGATGCCGGAATCGATCTTAATGCAGTCTCAAAAGCAGACCTTGCTAATATTTTGAAATATCATGTGCTGGCTGGTAGATTTTTGGCTAAAGAATTAAATGAAAAAGGTTTTGCAACCCTTAACGGCCAAAAATTCTTTGTAGATTTCAACTCCGGTAAAATATTCATCAATGGTAAAACAGAAGTAATAGCCACTGATATAGTTGCCTCTAACGGTGTAATTCATGTGTTAGATATGGTATTAATGCCACCTGCAGGTAATATCGTAGAAATTGCTAAAGACACTGAAAAACTAAGTTCTTTGGTAGCAGCAGTAGTTAAAGCTCAACTGGCAAGTGCGTTAAGTTCTGATGGGCCTTTTACAGTATTTGCTCCGACTAATGCAGCCTTTGCCAAACTGTTAGCCCAATTAGGAGTATCGTTGGATGAGGTAAATGTGGATGATTTAAAAGATATATTGCTGTATCACGTAGTAAATAAAAGGTTGTTCTCTGCTGATCTGGAGAATACTTCGTATCCAACATTAAATGGTGCTGGTATTGATGTTAACACGCGGGATTTAACCATTAACGGTGATGTAAACATTATTGCTACCGATATTATTGCTACCAATGGTGTTGTACATCTTATCGATCAGGTTCTTATGCCACCCAACGAAAGCATTGTGGACATAGCATTAAATACTGCACGATTTTCTACTTTGGTCGCTGCACTAAAAGCTGCTGATTTAGTAGGTGTATTGCAAGGTGATGGTCCATTTACCGTATTCGCACCTAATAATGATGCTTTTAATAAATTACCTGCTGGTGTGTTAGATAAATTACTGAAACCTAAAAATAAACAAATTTTAAAAAATATCTTATTGTACCATGTAGATAATAAAGAAATCTTAAGTACAGATCTTAAAAAAGGTATCAATACCGTAAAACCCTTGAACGGATCTTTCTTTAGTGTGGTAAAGACTCCACATCAACTCTTTATTAGAGATATTAATCCTGTTTCTAAAGATGCACATATTATCAATGTTGATATTAAAGGAAGTAATGGTGTGATTCATGAAATAGATGAAGTGTTATTGCCCAGAGGTATTAAATTTTAATAATACGAGGTTTAATAGTAATGGTTTTTTCATGTTGCCGGTTGCTGACTTTCAGTGACCGGTTTCTTTATGCTATCAGAAACTTATTTGCTTCAAATGTAAGGTCCTGCCATTTAGCAAAACTTTCAGGATCACTTTTATATTTTTTTACCAAAAACTCTACAATCCTTTTATCAAAACCAAAACCGATGGCTACATTTTGGCAAAAATAAACTTCTCTCTTATCAATTCGCTTATCCATCATCATCATGCGTATTAGATCCAAAAGCTGTCCCACGCGTTGATCTACGTTTTCAGGAATTTCAGGCTTTGCACTACCCAGATTGGCTATAATATCGTCTACCTCTTTTACCGAGATTTCATATCGTTTTGACAGTTCGCAAAGAAAATTATATTCCTCGTCATCAATCACATCGTCAATATTGGCCAGGGCTGCCAGGTTACGAATGTGCTTCCAGCGAAAGTTCGATTTTAAAGTGTTTTGCATGCTGAGTTTTAGTTAAAAATTTTTTGCAAAATATAAAAATATGCCTTAATTAACTTTCAAAAAGGAAATTTTTTAATAGCCATGTAATATTTATTCGATTATTATTTTTAGAAGAAAGATAGTGTATAAAATTAATATCAATCGGTGACCGGATCAATACATTCCTTACAGGTAAGACTCATAGAATTAAGCTCGAGAGCTGATAAAAAGCCCATACCAGGCCGCTTAGGATAAACGCAACCACTATCTAAATAAATATTCCAGTGATTGTATTTTACATAGTTAACTACTTTATTTAGGGGAACCGGAATATGACCATGTATTATCTTTTTATTCTTTAAAAAAGATGGTTGGTATGGCATCTGTCTAATGTTGAGCATAGCATTTACATCTTGCAAAGGATTTGATATTTCTAAATTAAAGCCTGCATGAACGAGCCAACAATCCTCTAATTCAAAATAATGAGATAATTCACGCAAAAATTCCAGGTATTCATTATCCAGGTCTTTGGGATGGGCTATGCCAAATGACTTCATTGTATGCATTCCACCTTTTTCATACAATTCAAAAACAGATGTTTTATCATCTACCACATCTAATAAAACCTGCTCATGATTTCCTCTTAGTAATTTGACGTTTTTCATTTCTTTCAATCCTATCAGATAATCTAATAAGTCTTTGCTTGCCGGACCTTTATTTATGTAGTCTCCTAGCAAAAAAACCAGATCTTCTTCGGTAGGTTTGATGATTTTTTCAAGTAGATATCGAAAGGTTTGAAAGCATCCGTGGATATCGGATATCACAAATCTTTTGCCACTCATTACTGCTTCAATTTATCGGCATTTAACTTTTCCGGGTCCAGGCCTGCCACACCTCCACTTACAATAAACTTCATTACATCGGCGCCCGGAGCATTTACCGGTACTACATTTTCTCGAGGCACCACGAATAAGTTACCAGAAAAGTTGTACGAGTGTGGTAAATAAACTGCAACCTTACCAGGCATACCAAGATGCGACAGATCTGCCTGCGTTATAAATCCTAATTTATGAATGCCAGAATCAGCATTCATTACTACCAAAACAGCCTGACTAAATTTGCGTTTGTCGCCCACGAAAGCCATCATCAAATCTTTTAGTGAAGTGTAAATAATATTTGCCAAAGGAAGCTTGATAATCAGCTTTTCCAGTAAATCAAAAAAAGGCTTGATAAGCAATGTACTACCTAAATAACCAAATAAGGTGATGGTAACAAGAATTATAAGTAGTCCAAGCCCGGGAACCTTTACTGGAATGAGACCATCCAGCCATTTTATACTTTGTATTATAATGTATATAGTAAGTGCCAGAGGAACAAGAAATAGAATTCCTCTAAAGAAATATCGAAATATTCGTGTTTTATTAGATGCCATTAAATGATAAATTTTAACACAAAAAAAGGCTCCCAACTTGAGAACCTGTAAAATTAATATTTTTTATTATCTTTTATTCCTATTATAGCTTTATTCCCATAAAAGACATAAATGCTATACCCATTAAACCGGTAATTAACATAGTAATTCCTAATCCTTTTAAACCATTGGGTACATTAGAATATTTCAATCTTTCTCTAATGGCAGCCAGGGCAATAATAGCCAAAAACCAGCCAATACCTGATGAAAAGCCATAAACTAGTGATCCGGAAAAACCAAGATCCTTTTGTACCATAAACAATGAAGACCCTAATATGGCACAGTTTACCGCGATTAATGGCAAAAATATACCTAAAGATCCATAAAGAGCCGGTGAAAATTTTTCAATAACCATTTCTACTAATTGTACCATGGCCGCGATCACAGCTATAAACATGATAAATTGCAAAAAGCTTAAATCTACTTCAGCAAATGATGAACTAACCCAGGATAGCGCTCCTTCTTCCAGAACAAAAACTTTGAGTGCCCAGTTTACAGGCACTGTAATAGTGAGTACAAAAACTACCGCTAATCCTAATCCTACTGCTGTGGTTACTTTTTTAGATACTGCAAGGTAAGAACACATGCCAAGGAAATAGGCGAAAACCATGTTCTCTATAAATATTGATTTGATACCTAAGTTTATTAAATCCATTATTTGATTTTTTTAGTTTTCTACATATCCTGTTTTGGTGCGCTGCACCCAAATGATCAATCCAAGAATTATAAATGCCCCCACAGGTGCTACCATAAGTCCGTTATTTTGTACTTGCAGTCCTATGGCTTCAAAGACTTTAAATCCAAATATGGATCCTGATCCTAAAAGTTCACGGAAAAAAGCAACTGTAAGTATTATCCAGGCATATCCTAACCCACTACCCAATCCGTCCAGTAATGAATCGTAAGGCTTATTCCCTAGCGCGAATGCCTCTAGCCTTCCCATGATAATACAGTTGGTAATAATTAGCCCCACAAATACTGACAATAATTTGTACATATCGTAATAATAGGCCTTAAGCACTTCATTAACTAAGGTAACCAAAGTGGCAATTACTGCCAGCTGCACGATAATTCGTACACGAGTTGGCACCAGGTTTCTTATTAAAGAAATGATTAAGTTACTAAATACAATTACAAAAACAACTGCAATGGACATTACCAACGTGGGCTCCAATTGGGTAGTTACCGCCAAGGCGGAACAAATACCTAATACCTGCACAGTAATTGGATTGTCGTCGTTCAACGGATCGGTAACGAATTTTTTTCTTCGTTTCGATAATAAAGGCTCCGCTTCTTTTTTGATCTTTGGCTTTTCAGTAGTTCCAACACTCATAGGATTTATTTTTTTATTCTACTTGTTACAAATTTGTAAATAATGTATAACTAAAATTGTTTGTTATAAACTGGAAATTTCTTGATTTTTCTGCTTTTCAATAAATGCATTGTAATGGGAAAAATAATTTTCCAACATTTCAGTTACTCCATTAGCAGTAATGGTGGCTCCTGACATACCATCCACATGATGGTCGTCAATTCGTTCAGGCAGATTGTTTTCTCCTTTCATCATTGAAACAGAAACCAAGTCTCCCAATTCATTGTATATTTTTTTTCCTTTAAACCGATTCTGTACTTCTATTTTAGTAATACGCGCTCCCAGACCGGGAGTTTCTCCGGCATGAGCAAATCTCGCTCCCTTAATTGTCTCCAAATCAGTTTTTAAGGCAATAAAACCCCAAATATTATCCCATAGTCCATTACCATAAACTGGTAATATGTAGGCATTGATTTCATCAGAGTCAGCTTCTTTAAAAACGAATACAGGATAGTATCTATCTTCAGCATCCTTGGCAAATTCTTTCTCAATGTTAACTCTTTCTGCTGTTATTACATTTCCATTTTTGTCTTTTGGCTCAACCTCTTCGCCATCATAATTTACCACAAATGAAGAAATATGTTGGTCGTAAAGTTCCAGAATATCAGCTCCCTCTTCAACTTCCATTACTGCACCTAAAATTTGCTGTTTTGTATCTACCTCTATAGCTTTCTTCTGTGTAGGACCTAACAATCCTGACGTTAAAGCTAATAATCCGCCAATAATAATTGTGGTAATTGCAGAAAATAGTATTATATATAAATTAGACTGTTGCACGTTGTAACCTCCGTTTTTTATTTGCTTGTACTACATAGTAATCAATTAATGGAGCAAATACATTCATTAAAAGTATTGCCAGCATAATACCTTCCGGATAAGCCGGATTGAACACCCTTATAATTACCGTTAACACACCAATTAAAAATCCATAAATCCATTTACCTGCCTCAGTATGCGAAGCCGACACCGGATCGGTAGCCATATAAACAGCACCGAATGCCAACCCTCCTATAACCAGATGGTAATGAGCCGGCAGGTTCATAAATTCATTGGCACCTATGGCGTTAAACCCTAAACCCATGAGGTAGGCACCAGCAAATACGCTAAAAATGATTTTCCAGCTGCCCACTCCTGTCACGATCAATATTATTGCTCCAATTAAAACCCAGAACGTGGAAGTTTCTCCGATAGAACCCGGAATAGCCCCCATAAACATGTTACCAAAACTGAACATACCAGAACTCCAGGCTTGATCATACATTTCTACCACAGGTTGGCTTCCCTTATTAATGACCGTTTCAGAGGCAATTGCCAGAGCAGTAGCTCCGGAGTAACCATCAACTGTTTGCACTTCAGCTTGAGCTGGTCCTAAATAGGTCCATATATCACCAGAAATATCAGTTGGATAGGCAAAATACAAAAAAGCTCTTGCTAATAAGGCGATATTCAATATATTCATACCGGTACCGCCAAATACTTCTTTACCTATAATTACGGCAAATATAGTAGCTAATGCAACTTGCCAAAGTGGAATAGTTGCCGGCATGACTAGAGGTATGAGCATTCCCGTCACCAGAAAACCCTCGTTTACCGGGTGTTTCCTTATCATGGCAATTGCAAATTCTACTCCCAATCCGCTTACATAAGCTACCACAACAATTGGTAAAACCAGTTGAGCTCCTAGTAAAAACTTGTCCATAAACTCGGCTTGCTCTCCTGTGGCCAAAAAATGTTGATGACCCACATTCCACATGCCAAATAATAAAGCAGGTACTAAAGCAATTACCACCGTGATCATTAACCTTTTTAGGTCTATCGCATCTCTTACCTGCACACCCTTAGCACTACTAGTATGATTAGGGGTAAAGGCAAAAGTTTCCAGCGCTTCAAATCCGTAATATAAATTTTCGAATTTGCCGCCTTTTTCAAAGTGTTTTTTCTGTTTATCTAATAAATCCCTGACAAATTTCATATTATCTATTAACTATACTGAATCAAATTAATTCCATCTCTAACTATTTCCTGAAGGTTGTGCTTGGATACATCTACAAATTCACACAATGCCAGATCTTCTTCTACTACTTCGAAAATTCCCAATGCTTCCATCTCGTCGTAATCTTCAGCCATGATAGCTTTAAAAAGGTGTTCGGGCAAAATATCCATTGGAGTTACTTTCTCAAAAACCCCGGTTTGTACAAACGCTCTTTCCTCACCCCTAGTATTGGTATCAAGTTTAAATTCTTGCTTTGGATTAAGGAATGACAAAAGACCTATGGCCCGTTGATAACTTAACCTTTTGGTGGTAGGCTTGATCCATCCTAAAAAGTCATATTCTGAACCTTCTTTTATAACAGAAATCATATTATCATAAAAGCCAAGATAGCCTTTGGGAGATACTTTATATCCGGATAGAATATTTCCTGAAATTACCCTTACCTTGTCTACTGGGTTATTTAAATTATTATCAATAAGTTTATCAATACTTCCACCAATAAAGGTTTTATAATATTGAGGTTCCTTAACTTCATAACCGGTAACTGCCACTACTTTTGATGCATCGTAAATGCCGTCTAACATCAACTTGCCAATTTGTACTACCCCATATGGATTAATTGTCCATACAACATCTCCCTTGTTAATGGGATCAATATGATGTATTTGTACGCCTACATTGCCACATGGATGGGGGCCAGAAAACTTGTGCAAATCTACTCCAGTAGCTTTGGTAAATATTTTTGAAACTTCCCTATCAGCGCTGATGCTTAAATGTACGTGTCCCGCAGTAAATTTCTTTAGCACATCAATGCCTGCTTGAAAATAGTTTTCTTGTCCTTTGAGCAGAAAGTCATAATCCGGTGCTAACGGATGAGTATCAAACCCGGAAATAAAAATTGATTTAGGAGTAGCTTCAGGATCGGCTACAATACCAAACGGACGCTGTACAATTTGTGGCCATACACCACTTTTCAACAGCACTTCTTGGGCATCTTCTTTATTTACATTCTTTAGGTCAGAAACTGTATATTTAGGAAAAGATTCATATTCGATATTCTTATCCACTAAAATAATAATCTCAAGTAGCTTCCTTTTTTCGCCTCTTTTCACCTCAATTATTTCACCACTAACAGGCGCCGTATATTTTATTTTATCATTTCTCTTGTCAAATAAAATAGGCGTACCGGCTTTTACCGTATCTCCTACATTTATAATCACTTTCGGACGTAGTATATCATGAAAGTCGGTAGGTTTAATAGCTACCGTTTCCGGCAACTTATTATCTACTAAATTCAGTGAGGCTTTACCAGCCATATTGATATTGAAACCTTTTTTTATTTTTTTGATGTCTGACATTATTTTTACAATAAATTATAAGGGCTACAAAAAACGACGCAAAAATAACTTAAATAATGCACTATGCCTCTTATTTTTAGAATTTATTTAATGCTAAAAGCACTTAAGTATTACTTTTAAATTAGCTAGCACAACAATTATTTACCTCAAGTTGTTATTAATTTATTATCAATTTTATTAATATATTCTGCAATATCTTGCATAAGCCACATTGGCGTAGAGGTTGCACCGCAAATTCCGACAGAATCACCGGATTCAAACCATTCATCAAGGAGCTCCTGTTGATCCTCAATAAAATAGCTTCGAGGATTTTCCTCTTTGCAAACTTCATACAGGGCTTTACCATTAGAACTCTTTTTGCCGCTTACAAATATGATCACGTCATGCAAGTGAGAGAATTTACGTAATTGAGGTTCGCGATTAGAAACCTGGCGACAGATACTGTCATTTGAATTAAAATCACCTTCTTGTAAGCTACCTTTTGAGTTGCAAATTCTATTTTCTATTGAATTTTTAATTTTATAATAGCCCTCAGTGCTTTTAGTTGTTTGGCTAAATAAGGTAATTGGCCGATCGAAGTCAATTTGATTTAAATCATCTTCTGTAGTTACAATAATCGCTTCTTCACGGGTTTGGCCAGTTAGACCTATTACTTCGGCATGACCTTTTTTACCATAAATTACAATCTGACCTTTTACACCATTCATTTTGTCGTAGGCATTTTTTACTCTGTTTTGCAATTTTAATACTACTGGACATGAGGCATCAATTAGCTCAAGGTTATTTTTTAATGCCAATTGATAGGTGGAAGGTGGCTCTCCATGAGCTCTGATAAGCACCTTGCTATCGTGTAAATCAAGCAAATCATCCCTCGATATTATTTTCAAGCCCTTAGCTTCGAGGCGTTTTACTTCTTTATCATTGTGCACAATATCACCTAAACAATAAAGTGAATCGGAATCCCTCATTTCATCTTCGGCCATTTGTATTGCGTATTCTACACCAAAACAATATCCTGAATTTGCATCAATAGTCACTTCCATAAGCTATATTTTTAGTTGTTCAGTTGCTAATTTTACAATTTGGTTAACTTGTTCATCAAAAGTAAGTCTAGAAGTATCTATTTCCTTGGCGTTTTCAGCTTTTCGCAAAGGGCTTGACTGCCTGTTCATATCCTTATAATCCCTATCTTTTAAACTGGCTACTATTCTGTCAAAGTCTGGCTTATCATTGAGTACTTCTAAGTCAAGCATTCTTCTCCTGGCCCTCTCTTCCAAATCGGCAGTCATAAATATTTTTAGATCAGCATTGGGAAACACGGTAGTGCCAATATCACGTCCATCCATTACAATAGAGCCTTCTTCGGCCAGTTCGCGTTGCTTTTTAATAAGTGCCTGCCTTACTGCGGCTATGGCACTTACTTCACTCACTTTATCAGTTACCAACGACTTTCTAATATCGTCTTCTACGTTATTTCTATTAAGAATTGTTTCATACCGTTGTTTATAATTACTAAAATTAAAATCAAGTTGAATATTATCTAATGCTGCAGCTACTTCATCTTCGTCTAGATAATTGACATTTTGTTGTAAAAAAAACAATGTAACTGCCCTGTACATGGCTCCTGAATCTAAGTATTTAAATCCGAGTCTTTTAGCCACAGCTTTGGCAGTAGAACTTTTGCCACAGCCTGAAAGACCATCAATGGCAATTACCACGTTTTCCATAATTTTAACAGTCTTTGATTGGGCAAGGTATTGGCCCTCTTTTTGGCAACCTTCTCTTTTTTGTTTGTTGAGATTTACAGCCCGATAAAACTGTCGCAAGACAGATAATTACAATAATAACTGGTCGATAAACCTTTTTCAAAATTTATTCGGTTTTTAAAGTTGCAAATATAGAAATATTCGATTATTTCACACCCTATCTGGTATATTTGCTTTGTTTTATAAAAATCAGCAACTTTCAGGTCTTTCAATAATCGTTTGTGTAACGAACCAGAAGTAAATCTATTGATTTATAAATAAGAAAAATTATGCAGTCAATCAATGGTTATATCATCGATATAATAAATCAACAAATTATTCCAGGTGTAATACACTTCGAAAATGGAATTATCAAACAAATAACCCACTCCAAAAAAGTTACGGATCAATACATCTTGCCAGGGTTCGTTGATGCACACGTACATGTAGAGAGTTCGATGTTGCCTCCGGCTGAATTTGCCCGGCTATCAGTAGTGCATGGCACAGTAGCAACTGTATCGGATCCACATGAAATTGCCAATGTGCTAGGTTTGGAAGGAATAAAATACATGGTAGAAAATGTAGCCAAAACTAACTTCAAATGTTTCTTTGGTGCACCTTCTTGTGTTCCAGCCACTAATTTTGAAACTGCGGGAGCTACCGTATCGGTAGAGGATATTGAAAAGCTGTTTAAAGATTTTAATCTTAAATACCTGGCAGAAATGATGAATTGGCCTGGAGTGCTACAGCAGGATGCTGAGGTAACAGCCAAATTAAAAATAGCCCAACAACTAGGATTGCCAGTAGATGGACATGCCCCCGGACTCATGGGCCAGGATGCCACAAAATATATAAATGCCGGCATTAGCACCGATCATGAGTGTTTTACAGCCGATGAAGCTATCCATAAATTAAAAAATGGCATGAAAATAATTATTAGAGAAGGTAGTGCTGCCCAGAATTTCGAAGAATTGTATGGCTTAATTTTTAGTTATCCGGATAAAACCATGTTCTGTTCGGATGACAAGCATCCTGATAGTTTGGTAGAAGGACACATAAATAAATTGGTAAAGAGGGCTATGGCCAAAGGTTGTGACATTTTTAAGGTATTGAAAGTAGCTTGTATTAATCCAGTAAAGCATTACAATTTACCCGTTGGACTTTTGAAACCCGGAGATCCCGCTGATATGATCGTGGTGGATAGCTTAATAGATTTTAATGTGAAACAAACCTTTATTAATGGTGAAATAGTTGCAGAGAATGGCACCTCAATGCTACCAAAAATTAAAAGCAAAAAAGTAAACAACTTCAAGGCACGGCAGATAAAGGCCAAAAGTTTTGAATTGCCGGCATCTGAGAGCGAGCAAACGATAATGGTGGTACAGGATAAACAACTAATCACTGAAAAAGCTAAATATAAATTACCGCTAGATAATGGATTGCTGCAGCCGGATCTATTGCAAGACATCATAAAAATAGTAGTGGTAAACCGATATGAATCTGCTAAGCCAGCAGTAGCTTTTATTAAAAACTTTGGCTTACAAAAGGGTGCTATTGCATCATCGGTAGCTCACGATTCACACAATATAGTAGCAGTAGGTGTGAATGACGAAATGCTTGCCAATGTAATCAACCTGGTGATGGAAAATGAAGGAGGTGTAGCAGCTGCCACCGAAGACGAAAAATCAATTCTTCCATTACCCATTGCCGGCCTTATGTCTGATGCGGATGGATACGAAGTTGCTGAAAAGTACGCGGCACTGGAAGCAATGGCTAAAAAAATGGGCAGCAAGTTATCCAGCCCATTCATGAGTTTATCTTTTATGGCATTACTTGTAATACCAAAGTTAAAATTGAGTGATAAAGGGCTGTTTGATGGAGAAAGTTTTACATTTGTTTAGTTTTTATTTTTATTTTAAACTGCTTAATAAGTAGCTTTGGTTTAATAATTGCTTAGGATATCCAGTTGATAATTTACTTATAAATATGAAATTTAAGATTTATTATATTTATTATATTTTTATTGTAGGCTTGTTTTTTATAAACATAACTCATGCGCAGGAGCAAAAAACCATTCTCTTTTTTGGCAATAGCCTTACTGCAGGTATGGGGGTACAGCCTCAGCAAGCCTTTCCAGCATTAATTGATAAAAAGCTAAGCCAGGCAGGATATAATTACAAAGTGGTAAATGCCGGCCTAAGTGGCGAAACTACTGCTGGAGGCGTTAGCAGAATTGACTGGATTCTAAAAAACAATGAAATCGATATTTTTATACTTGAATTAGGAGCCAATGACGGATTAAGAGGAATAAATGTGGAACAAACCAGGGCAAATCTTGCCAAAATAATAGATAAAGTAAGCGCTAGTGAGCCGGGAGTGAAAATTGTATTGGCTGGAATGCAAGTTCCACCCAACATGGGTAATGACTATAGCAGCGATTTCAAATCTGTTTTCCCTGAATTGGCAAAAAATAAAAAGGTGAAATTAATCCCGTTTTTACTGCAAGGTGTAGGAGGTGAGAAAACACTAAATCAACCTGACGGAATTCATCCTAATCCTGAAGGACATAAAATATTGGCTGCAAATGTTTGGAAAGTTTTAAAACTGCTTCTTTAATTTTCTGATTGATCCCAAACCAAAATTATGGCATCGGCCACTAGCGGTGGTTCGGATGAGTCTCCATCGATTATAATTTCCACTTTTTCACCCGCTTGCAAATTGTAGGTGCCAAGTGGAGCCCAGTCTCCCCAATATTGATTGATGGGCATTGCACTAAAATCTATTCTTACTTCCTTTTCCAGCTCATCGCTTTTTACCTGAAAAGCTGTATTATTTGAATATGGTTTTTTATAGCCTATCACAATAGGATGATAAACAAAAACCTTATAATAGCCAGATTTTTTAATGGTAGAGGAGAAGATAGCTTTTTTACCTTGGACATTTTCAGTAAGGTGTAATGTGCCCTTATACGGTTGTGGAATGGAGTTTCGTTCTATTTTCTGCCAGTCTCCCACTAGGCTAAAAGCTTTGTCATTGTTATTATCCAAAAGGATGTCTTGGGGTGTACCATTCAATTTTGGATTATTTGACATTTGCTCTTGAAGCTTCTTTACGTCTATCTCCTGAACAACCCCATTACCATCAATAGCCAACGATGCCGCCATTGCCGCCGATTGACCCAAAACCATGAATACCGGTTCCATGCGAATGGACCCATAAGCAATGTGACTAGCCGATAAAGCTACAGGAACCAATAAATTAGAGCATTCCTTTTTTTGAGGCGTAATGGCCCGGTAAGCAATAGGGTATGGTGGAAAATCCTCTATATTTATATTGCCTTCATTTTTTACTTTTCCATTTATAATTATACGCTGACAATAATGGGAGTCCATGCCATAAGCGGCCTTACCTATGCCATCATCTACTATGGAGTCTCCCAGACAATTGTGTTCAGTCATTACATATTCTCCTATCATTCGGCGAGCCTCCCTTACATACATTTGCGGAGGAAAACCTTTATTGTCTGTAAATTCATCAGCAGCATATCCCCATTCTTTAACGTTTTTACGCAAATGATCAGGCAGCCTCTTATCATTAGCAAGGAAGTACAGTAATCCTTTTATATAATCGGCATGAATTTTTCTTATTTGCATTTTTTCTGCAAAACCAGCTTCAGGGTATTCCCAATTTCGCCCTATAAAATCAGTACTGACAGGGCCTTTATTATTGACATCGGTTTTTCCATTAGGCATCCCTGATAAAATCAAAAAATCTCTAATTTGCCAATTATCCCGGGTAGCTATTAATCGGGCAAGCAATTCATATTCGAGCGGGTTATAATATTCCGGTTTATAAAAGGGTATCTTATTTTCCTTATTTTTGGTAAGGCACAATCGATAATTATAAGCCTGCACTTTGTTATCCCCACTACCATTAACAGCTAGTTCTTGAGTATTAATACCTGGTAAAATACCGCTGTCGGGGTCTCCTGCAATTATAAAGGGGCTAATGGCTACTTCAAATTGGTGATTGTGAGGAACCAGTTGCACACCATTGTAATTCTCGTTGTATTTTTGATTGGATTCACGGCCCACGGTATAACTCACTCCGGCTTTTGCCATTAATTCTCCTTCATAAGTGCAATCTATGTATTGATGAGCCTTTAAAGCTAAAGATTCTTCCTGATTATCCATATTAAAAAAAATAGCTTCTTTTATTTCACTATTTTTCATTTTTACCGAATCAATCCAGAAATTTTCTTTTACCTTGATGTTTTCATGCTTTAAATATTCTGCAAATACCTGGCTGGCTACATGTGGCTCAAATCGCCACTGCTCAAATTTATCATACTGCTCTCCTACCTTTCGATAAAATTCCCGGGCAATACCGGTTACGGCATCTTTATTTCCAATGTCTGTCATGCCAAGGCCCCCTGAGGTTAGCCCTCCGATGTGACGGCCCGGCACCACCAAAACTACTGACTTTCCCATTTGAGCAGCCGTATAGGCGGCGATAACACCGGCAGAGGTTCCACCATAGATGAGCACTTCATGATCTACCCGAGGCGAACATGAATAAATAATCAATAATAGAATGAAAAGCTTTCGCATAATCCGGAGTATATGATAAGATTTTGTATTGTGAAGATATAAAGCCCCAGTCAAATTACACAAAGGGCTTTTATATTATTATTTCTCAATTATTGAATTATAGCTTTTGGCGCTCCATGCAGTACCGGTGGTAGCCAAAGAAATACCGGCTGTACCTAGCGCAGTTTTTTTTATAAAGTCACGTCTTGATTTTTCTATAATCATCGGGTTAATTGTACTATTGAAATAAGTAGGAAAATTAAGAATTTAAAACGCTATCTGCAAATTAATTCCATTGCCTGATTTGCAATAGTAAAATTATTTTAAAAAACAAGCAACTTTTACAGATAAATTTAGTATACTTGTAAATAAAGTAATACTATTATTTTGGAAAGCTCAACACACAATATTACCTCTTTACTTCTAACCCTCCCCGTGGTGGTGCTTTTAATCATGTTGAAGATAACTGAAGTCAACGCTACTATTCCACAAGTTCCTATTTATGAAAATACAGAAGCTGTACTAGTTAAATCAGATAAAATTGACAAGGTAAATATAATTACAGCAACTCTAAAATTAAATAAATGTGCTATAGATATTAAAGGTAGCCACTTGATCTTACTTAGTTTGCTCTACGATAATAACATTTCGATAAAGAAATATTTACACCTCTTAAATTGTAACTGGCGGCTATGAAAATTTTGAATCATACCTTCTAAACTAAAATTTTGAATCAAAATATACCGTCATGAAAACTATAATAATTTTATTAATACTCTCACTGGTTCCTCTTGCTACATTTGCAAATTCCGATCGCACGATAATTCTTAGCAAAGAAAAAAAACAAGCCATCGAGAAAATCAAATATTATGAATACAAGCTTTTTAAAAGCAGCAATGAAAATAATATCAGACAGATAAATTTAAAATATCAGGCGAAGGAATCCACACTTCTGCAGCGTATTATCCCTGCTCAGCGGTATGTTTCTTATAATTTGTCACAACCGGCGAGTCCTTTTTTGATAATGGTAATACCCGTTAGAAAACTCAAAATTAAGCAACAACCATAAATTAATAACCATTATAAATGAACCAGCATGAAAACACCTATGCTTGATTATTGTAAACTGATTCTAGATAAGGTGAATTTTAATAAGCGGCTTTTTTGGAAAGAATATAAAAAGTCGTGTAATCATCTACCAGAACATGAAGTAGCTGAATTGCGACAATGGCTTATGAAAAGGTTCGGGCCATTTCGAAGAGGTTGAAAACCAGCATGAACTAGCCTTGAGTAACGAAAGGAGCTTTAATTCTTTTGTACTCAAGGCTTGGTTTTGTTTTAGCTGCGACCATTAGTATAAGGTTTGATATAGGAAGTAAAAGTTGTTCCTTTGCCTACTTCACTTTCTACTGCTATATGACCGCCATTTCTTTCAACCATAGTTTTTACTATATGCAAACCTACCCCTAGTCCTATTTTCTTGTTATCTTTAATTCTTTTAAATGGTTTGAAAAGCCGATTGCCGTATTTGTCCAAATCTATACCTACCCCTTCATCTTGTATTTTAAATACGTGAAAACCATCTACTTCCTTCCAGGAAAGAGTGATAACGGGATTTTCCTTATTATGGCTATATTTTATAGCGTTGCTCAAAAGGTTTTTAATGATACTTCGTAAAAATTCTTTAATGTAGGAAATACTATGATTGCCTATGTCCATTTTTATTTCTGCACCTGCGTCTTTTATCGATTGTGAAAGTTCATTTTTTATATCTTCAATAACCTCAGTTATATCTAAGTATTCAATAACCATACTGTCATTTTCAATTTCAAGTATGCGAATGAGCCCTGTGATCGTGTTATCAAGTCTATCAATAGCCAAATCCAAAATTTCCAGGAGCTCTTGCACTTCATCTTCTTCAGCTGAGTACAATTGATGCGTAGCCAATCGTAGATTACTTAGTGGGGAGCGTAGATCATGGGCAATTACATGAAAAAAATTGTCAAGGTTTTGATTGGTATTTTTCAGTTCCTTATTTTTAAGTTTTAGCTCTTTTAGAAGATTGTCCCGCTCTGTTGCCAATTGTTTTTGAACGGTGCTTTTGGTAAAGCTAATATTCACGCTGGATGTTCTATTAGTTCCATCCTCAGGTACAGGGATATAATTATAATCCAACCAAACATCAGTATCTTTATTTTGTCTTGCCAAAATTCTATCGCTAACCAATTTCCCCTGAAGCGCTGCTTTAAAATTGCTATGAAAATTTTCCAAATCTTCCGGCTCAAATAAATCAATGATAGGATCTCCTGTCTTGATTCTCTTATTGTAGATCTCATCATAAATTTGATAGGCAGTTTTATTAAACACTACTACTTCATATTTTTCATCAACCAATATAAATCCCTGTAATGTATTGTTGAAAACAGTTTTAAGATGGTTAGCAGAGTCATTTATTTGTTGGTTTTGACCATCAATTTCTGCACCTACCACCCCTGATTCATTGTAAGCTATTTCGAGGTCCTCGTTGGTGCTTTTTAGTTCATAATTAAAGGCTTGCAACTTTTCATTATTTGACTGTAGCTCAGCATTGGTGGTTTGTAACTCTTCGTTGTGAGTTTCCAACTCTTCCACATGCTTTCTGGAAGCCATTAATTCTTGCTCAAGTTCTACTATCCTCGGATTTTTTTTCATCGTCATTTTAAAGGTTTTTTCAATTGCAAAATTTTTTTTCTGGATAATAGTACTAGCTAACTTACAATCGTTAGTAGGGCTCATGTGCTGAGCAAAAATTATAGCTGCGCGACGAAAACGCGGTTTACTATTTGAGAATAAAGCTTGAAGTGACCCTAACCAAACCGCTGAGGCTCCATTCGCGACAAACTTCAAACCTTAGATTTAATAAAATTTAAAACTTACTTTAAATCCAGATGTTCATAAAAAATAAAAAAATCAACTTTGAAGCTCGAACTTATCAAAACAAAATCAGTTGAATAAATTGGAAAAATAAACATTGCCCAAAAATTTTAAAAAAATTGTATTGCTCAAAAGCAAATCAAAAAATGAGTGAAAATTCCTACATCCTAATTAGAAAGTGTGGAAATTTCACTACAAATTTTAATTATGAAGAAAATATTTAAGCTGTTAAGCGAGCCATATCCCATGAAAGAGCTAGGGCTAAGAGATATGTTGCTAGCGGTATTGAGTGGCATATTTGTAATGGGCTATTTAGTATTTTTTAACCCCACCGGCCCGCTTACATCCAGTTCGATGTTAGTAAAACTATTGGGTTATGCATTGATTACCACCCTTTTTGTGCTTTTCAACGCTTTTGTAATTAAAAACTTACTGCAGTTGATACTAAAAGCTGAATATTGGACGCTGGGAAAGCAGTTTATTTGGTATTGTTATGTAATTGCGGTGATTGGATTCCTCAACTATTATTATAGCAATTCATTAGAACTTTACCAGTTTTCTTTGCAAGATCATATATTTTCAGCTTTCGCGTTTGGCGCGCTTCTATTTGGTTTTTTTCTGGCTTTTAACTTCAACTATTTATCTAATAAATACGGTAAACGTGCAGGAGTTTTAAATAAATTGCTCAAGTCAAAGGAAGTCAAAACTGATAAAGTTTTCACCTTTAATAATGGACAAAGTGAAAAACTTCAACTTCCTGAAAACGATCTTTCCTATGTTCAAAAATGTCGTAAAGGTGCTAAACTATTCTATATTGATAAAGGAAATCCAGTAAGTGAAGTAATATCAGAAGAGTTTAGTGCTATTTGTAAAAAAATTAGAGACAGTAATATACTACAATGTCATCCTGATTATTTGATCAATATAGATAATCTGGAGCAGATTAAGGGCACTGCTCAAGGTTATAGATTAAAATTTTACTTGCAAAACAATAAAGTACCTGTTAGTAAAGAATATAGAAATGTTATCAGAGATTATTTGTCGCGATAAATACTAGGCTGTCACCGTCTTATCGAATATTTCAGTTAGAAAATCTTGATCGATTGGCTTATATATACAATCTTCTACACATTTATATTCCAACGCTTTTTCCCAATCTAATTTGCGTAGGGAAGATGTAACCATAATCACTTTTGTATGCGGATATTTTTCCCAAAAAGTATTTTGATAAAATTGTAAAAATTCATAACCATTCATTACAGGCATATCCAAATCTACTAATATTACTGATGGGAATTCAATCTTTTGTAAACTATGTAAGTAATTAATCGCATCTAAACCATTTTCTTGTACTACAAATCCATCA
>CAZQEZ010000031.1:6238-36787 GCA_964592475.1 uncultured Roseivirgaceae bacterium | reverse complement strand
CAAAGTCGGACACGTCCGCCTATTTATTTTTTTGCAGCTAAAAATAGTAGATTACTAATGATGTTGAGTTATTTTATGTAGGTCAAACATTTAACCGAATATTATAGTATTATTGATACACTAACAATATTATTATCATGAAAAACCCCATAGCAGAAATTGGCAAACCAGACTCACTGGATCTTGTAAAACCAGAAGACGCCCAGGCAGACGGTGAATTTTTTTGCCCTGATAAAAACTGTTTGGACCCGGAAAGAAGGCTTTCTTTAAGAACTTCGACAAGAAATAATAAATATTTTAGTCATCGGCCTTCGTGCGATCATGATATTTCAGCTGCAATGTTGCTTCACAAAATGGTAATAGCCCAATTGAAGCTTATGCCGTCCATATTATTGCCCAAAACCAGCTTTCTTTCACAGCCAAAATTATTCAATATCGACCAGAATAAATCAAGAATTGAGTATGATCCTGAGATGCATACCACTCCTGAAGTAATGCTGATCAATGATGAAGGAGAGATGGTGTACCTGGACGTTATTTTTGATGATGAATTGAATGAAGAAAAATACAAAGCTGCTGTACAGCAAAATTTACCCTATCTGATTCTTGATCTGGAGCAATTCTATCTTGACAATCAAGAAAATTTATTTGATATTGATTTTTTACAAAAAGCAGTACCAAAGCTGCTTCATGATCAATATAAGAAAAGCTGGCAATTCCTGCCTCAACGTTCACACAAATTAAATAAGAAAACTACCGCTGGCATAATCACCGGTGCCTTAGTTGGGGTGGCTGGAATCGCGAGTATTTTTTTATTTAGAAAAGACGAAAAGAAAAAATAGCTTTTCTGAAAGCATTCCATAAGTACGAATTCTTGTTGACTAATTAATATAGTAAATTCTCTATATCGACCCTAATTGAGTTTAATTGTTTATTTGTTGAATATAATAGGGTGTAATTACAAGAATTATTTTCTAAAATTTATTGCAATATTGTTGTATGTGTTGAATCTTTATATTAACTTTATTGTTATTAAAGGGATACTGAAAATGTTGATTTATCGTTTTCATTAATATTAAGAATTTTTAATTATTGCAGCAATGAAGAATTTTAATTATTGGCTTGTCTTCTTTTTTATTACAGCATTATATTCATGTGAAGAAGATAATATTTTAAATACAGAGCAGCCTACAGATTCGACTTCCTCTAATTCACTTACATTTCATTTTGACCACACCGTAGATGGGCAAGGTATTGTTTACAACGATATTAAATATGAAAATGATGCTGGAAATAAGTACAGCATTATGACTTTGCGCTATTTTATTTCTGATATCAGGTTACATTTATATAATGGATCTGTTATCAAGCTAGACACGTTTCACTACCGTGACATAGATATTCCGGAAACTCGCTCCCTGGTAATTCAGGATGTGCCAAATGGTCAATACAGCTACTTATCTTTTATATTTGGGCTTGACTCTATTAAAAATAAAGACTTTGCCTTGCCGCCAACCCAAGATTACAACAATATGGAGTGGCCAATTCCGATGGGTGGGGGTTACCACTATATGAAATTTGAAGGACGCTATATTTTAGCAGCGGGCGATACGGGTAGTTTTAATACCCATACCGGTAGGCTGAAAACAATGGATGGAAAAATCCATGAAAATTTCATCCACGTTAAAATGCCTTATTCTGCCTTTGAAATGAAGGATGATAATTGGGAAATGCAAATCTATATGAATTTGAATGAATGGTATCGCGATCCCCATCAGTACGATATCAATACCTATGGGCCAGCTATCATGAATAATCAGCAGGCCCAGCAAAAATTGAAAGAAAATGGAGTCAATGTATTTAGTCTTGGCTTTGTTAATAGGTTTTAAAAACTATTTTGTTATGAAAAAATTAGCTTTAGTCCTAATTATTTTTACTTGGATGGCATGTGATTCAGATCAGGTAAAAGAAAATGAAATTAATGGTCCTAAAAATGAAACTACTGCCTTTGAGCTGGATTTGCCTAGCCGTTTCCCCCCCATCGAGGTTCCTGACAATAATCCTTTGACAGTGGAAGGTGTGGAACTTGGGCGAATGTTGTTTTATGATACACGTCTTGATGCTGACGGAAAACAATCTTGTGCTACTTGCCATCAGCAGCAATATGCTTTTTCCTCACCGGATCATGATCAGCATCAAATTCACGAAGGTATCATGCCACATTTTAACCTGGCCTGGGATCGATTGTACTTATGGAATGGGAAAGTACAAGGAGATATAGAGGCTATCATGCGTTTTGAAGTAGAAGAGTTTTTTCAAACAAACCTTACCGATTTTAATAATATTGAAGAGTACAAAGTTAAATTTAAGCAAGTTTATGGTATTGATGAAATAAAATATGAAAATATAGCAGCTGCCCTGGCTCAATTTGAAAGAGCCTTAATTTCAGGAGATTCTAAATTTGATCAATTTTTGCGCAAAGAAGTACAATTAAGCGAGGCTGAATTTCGAGGTTTTAATCTCTTTTTCAGCGAAAGCGCTGACTGTTTTCATTGCCATGGCACAGTATTATTTAAAGATAACCTGATGCACAACAATGGCTTAGATAATGTATTTGAGGGTGCCGATCAAGGACACTTCCTGGTTTCTAATGATCCAATGGATATGGGTAAATTCAAAACCCCATCTTTGAGAAATATTGCGGTGACGGCACCCTATATGCATGACAATCGCTTTGCTACTTTAAGAGAGGTTGTAAACTTTTACAGTGAAGGTGTTAATTTTACCGAGTATACAGATCCTTTGATGAACCATGAAGGGGGAATAAGTTTAACAGAGGAAGAACGTGAAGATCTGGTTGCCTTTTTGTATACACTTACCGATAGTACTTTTATTACAAATGATGCATTTAGTAATCCTTTTAAAAATTAGATGTCAATGATTGTTTTTTTGTTAATAAATATTTTTATTTATCAAACCATTGAAGCAAATGATTTGATAGGGTTATGGAAATCAGAAAAAATAATTTATGTAGATCAGCAGCCCGTTAATGTAAAAGATGGAGAGCAAATTGTATGGGAATTTAACCAAAAGGGTAAATGCATTAATCATTCACACCATTCCGAAGTCAATTACACTGTTAAAAGAGATCAGTTAGATATGGATGGTTATAGCGTCACGATAGAAAAGTTAACTTCCGAAAAGCTTATCATCAGAGAAAATAAGCAGTTTTTCATGCGCAGGATTTATTTTACTCGGATAAATGATCTCGAATAATTGTTGTAATTTAGGAGGAAAAATTTACTACCTATGTTACGCATTTACTTGTTGCTTATAGCAGCGATAATTTTACCCAACGCGGCTCTTACGCAGGCTCAATCTACTTTTTATACTCAGAATACCAGTGGAGAAATCACTTTAAACGAGGAGGGAGCCACGCATTTTGCCGATTTGGCCCTTAGTTGCATTCAAAAAGAATATCCTAAGGCTGAGTTAATGTCAAAAATTTTGCCTTCAGAAATATTTGAAAGCTGGTTTGCAAAATTTCTACCCAAACTCGATCAGGGAAAATATGAAGTGCTTTTACATCCTGCTATTGTTTCAGATCGAACGGATCCGAAGATAGTACATTTGGATGGCCTGAACCTTAGTCGCGCCTGGTGTATGCAGCATATAGCTGAAAAATTGCACCCGGAACCAGTAAGTCAGCTACTTTATCAATCTGCCCGCTACCATTTAAAATCTACTTTACCTTATGTTGCCAGCGGTGATTATGCGGGGGAGCATTGGCTGGCTTCATTTGCAGTTTTGGCTTTGACAGGGAATTAATAATTTATAATTTAGATAAAAACTTTAACATAAGTCGAGGCTGCTTGTTATGCCAAAGACGAACAATCAACATGAAACACTTTTTAAAATATTTAACCTCCAATTTAAATTAAATTACTTATGACTCTCAAGGTAATGTGATTGAAAAAATTGGTGACGTAGAGGAGGAGCCTTTACCGCCTACTAGTAGAGAAGTAAATTGACAAAAATTTTTCAATTTCATAACAATTTTCCCATTTTAAGACTATAGCTCTAACTTAAAACGTCAGAAAAGCCTGTTAGTAAGCCACTTATATTTATGGCACATGAATTGTATTAATATAATCCATAGCTGGTTGTTAATGCATAAAAGCTCCCAAAAGATCTCATCTTATTTGGGAGTTTTTTTATGGAACATTATTCTTAGACACGACATCGTATAGCAGCATATCTTTATCCACTACTTCAGTTTATTATTTCAAGTGATAATTCTGTTTTTAATCTTTAAAATGGCCAAACTTTATTATTTTTGGGCCTGAATGTAATTTTTTTGTATTTAGCATTACTAATCAACTAAATATTGTAATAGCACAAATTAGATGCAGGATAATAATTGGAAAAAGTATTTTTTTAAAATTGCTTTAAAATATGGTCTTACCGGAGCTATTCTCAATATTGTGGCTTTGGTAGTGCTTTATCAAATTGGAAGCAATCCCATTATCAGTAATACATTATCAGGAATGTTGGTTCTGATATTATTTGTTTTTTTTGCAGTAAAAGAGTTTAGGGATGTTTACAACCACAAACAATTACATTTTTGGCAAGGGCTTCTATTGGGTACTGCTACTTATTTGATCATCGCTATTGTATCTGCAGGTTTTTATTACCTTTATTTAAGTTACTTTGATCAGGAACTTTTAATTACTATAAAAGAGGTACAAAGATCCTTTTTAGCCTCCAATGAGTCGGAAATGGTCAAGGAACGAGGAGAAGATTGGTTTCGGAAAAACCTGGAAATGATAGATGAAATAACGGTTGCGGATCTTGCTTGGGATGATTTTTTGCGTAAAGCTGGCATTGGTGTTTTTGTCACGATCATAATTAGTGTAATTTTACGCAGAGTGCCGAAAGAGTATCTTAAGTAATTGATTTTGAAATATTTAAGCTTAATTATAAATTATTAAATAAACTAAACATTAAAACAATGGAAGAAAATTTAAATTATGAAGATACCAGTATAAGTGTATCAAAAGCGGGTTTAAATGCAGGATTAATCTTTGGGTTAATTTTGGTTTTGTTTTCTATAATTATTTATGTCACAGATTTAGTTATAACTCAGACCTGGATAAGTTTTTTGAGTTATGTCATTATTATAGGTGGAATCATTTACGGACATAATCAATTTAAGAAGAAAGGTGATGGTTTTATGTCTTACGGACAAGGGCTTGGCATAGGAACCATTACATCATTAATTGCTGGTACTTTAAGTAGTATATTTGTATTGATTTATACAAAATACATCGACACTGGATTTCAGAGCCGTCAAATAGAAGAACAAAGAAGAACTTTTGAAGAAAAGGGTTTATCTGATGAACAAATTGACGCAGCACTAGGAATGACCGAAGCATTTGATAATCCAATCTTAATCCTCGTGATTGGAATTTTAGGAACGGTATTAATTGGGTTTATTCTTTCACTTATTATTTCGGCAATTACTAAAAAAACAGATCCTACATTAGACTAAGAATTTCAAATGACGCAAGAGAAGGGATTAGCAATATCGGTAGTAATACCGCTTTACAACGAGGAAGAGTCATTACCCGAACTTTGCCAATGGATAAGCCGTGTGATGGACGAGCACGGCTTTATCTACGAAGTACTTTTAATTGACGATGGCAGCGAAGATCAGTCATGGGAAGTAGTAAAAGGACTTTCTCAAAAAAACCCGTCAATTAAAGGAATTAAGTTTAATCGAAACTATGGTAAATCTGCGGCACTTCATGTAGGGTTTAATCATTGTAACGGGAGGGTAGTAATTACCATGGATGCCGATCTGCAGGACAGCCCGGACGAAATACCAGGCCTTTACAATATGATCATGGAAAAAGGCTATCACCTTATTTCCGGGTGGAAAAAGCAGCGCTATGATCCAATTAGTAAAACTATTCCTTCCAAATTTTTCAACTACATTACCCGAAAAATTTCAGGAATACACTTGCACGATTTTAATTGTGGCCTCAAGGCTTACAGGATTGAGGTGGTACAAAGCCTGGAAGTATATGGAGAGATGCATAGGTACATACCTGTAATTGCCAAATGGAATGGTTTTGGCAAAATAGGGGAAAAAGTAGTGGTGCACAGGGCGCGAAAATACGGTAACACCAAATTTGGCTTAGAGCGATTTATCAATGGCTTTTTAGATTTACTTTCCATTACCTTTGTAAGTCGATTTAAGAAAAAGCCGATGCACTTTTTTGGTACGCTGGGTACACTTTCTTTTTTGTTCGGTCTGGTAGTTACAGCTTATCTTATTATTCGTAAAATCATCCAAATAAGCAATCAACTGCCAGCACGTGATATTGTAGATCAACCGCTGTTTTTCCTGGCCCTAGTAGCTTTAATAGTAGGAGTACAATTGTTTTTGGCAGGCTTTTTAGCCGAGATGATGACCATGAATTCTGACAAAAAGAATGATTACCTGGTTGTGTCCCGACTGAGGCTAAAAGAATAATGAGGAAATTCTACTAATACCGATAGAAGTAAAAGGCTTTGTAGGTGGAAGAAAAATATAGAAGCAGGTACATTATTTTTTTAAAGAAGTTGATAGCCAGGGATTTGCCTGTAATTATGGTTTTAAGGTTCGAAAATTCAGTTAATAATTATAATTACAAAATCAAACGCTAATGGGTATAATTTTATCCTTGTGCTGTTGTTTCAAATACATGCGTAAAATCCGCTGCACGTCCTGGTTGTCCGGGTAGTAATTGATATAATTTTCCAGCTGGCCGGGATGGTCGATCGTACATTCGTAATCTACAAAGCCAAAACCTTTAAAGCTACCTTTTTCAACCAATACGATCGAATTCTCCTCAGAAGTGCGGCCTTTGCCCTGTATCACGAAAGACTCTAATTGCATTTCAAAAGAAGTGATGGTTTCCTTTACCCTTTGGTTATAATCCATTGTTTCTTCTTCATGAATGCAAGCACCTTTGCACTGACCGATTTTAAAGTCGAAACAAGCTCCGGTCGATTTTTGCAGGCCGCATAATTTAGGGCAGAGCTGATATTCACTTACTTTTTGCAATAATATCTTTCTGGCTTCTGCCATTGAACTACAGGTGAAGATAGGAGTACATTTCTGACTGTTTTTGGCTATAGCCAACCGTATATAGCCATTACGGTCTTCATAGCTGTAGATGCCATAGTTGAGCTGCAAAAACTTTTGTGCCCGATTAAATTCAGGAGTTAAACGCTTGATTTCCAGGCATTCGTAAAGCAACGCTATCAATTCATTGCCACAGGTAACAAAATCAATATCTTCTACATAATCCAGAAATTTGCGATGTTTCTTAAGTTCTGAATTTCCGGTAAAGTGGCTAATAACTCTTTTCTTTAAATCTTTTGCTTTTCCTACATAAACTACCTTTCCTTTGGCATTAAGGAAATAATAAACTCCCGCTTGATTGGGCAAAGAATCAACTTTCTCTCGTGGAATGTTGGGCGGCAAAGTAGCTTCCCGGGAATTACGCTTCAGCATTTGTGGTATTACCTGATGATGATCTCGAGCCATCATTTGCATAAAAAGGGTAGTGGTAGCACGGGCATCACCTATCGCCCGGTGACGAGGATAAATACTAATGTTCAACTGTTTGCACAAATTACCCAAACCGTAAGAACGAAAGCCAGGAAAAATTTTTCTGCCCAATCGTACAGTGCAAAGTTTGTTGGCTGTCCAGTTGATGTCGCAGCGTTTGAACTCTTCTTTTAGAAATCCAAAATCAAAATTGACATTGTGTGCTACAAAAATCTTATCCTTGAGCATTTCGTGAAGCCTGGGCGCTACCTCGCTGAAAGGTGGTGCCAGCATTACCATTTCATTGGTAATGCCAGTTAATGAAGTTATATAGTTAGGAATGAATTTACCAGGGTTGACTAAAGTGCTAAACTCCTCCAGCACTTGTGTGCCATCCGTAATAAATACGGCTACCTCGGTAATTCTGCCAAGACTAGTATTACTTCCATTGGTTTCGATATCAACTACAGCGTATAACATATCAGGGGCTAAAGTTACGGGGAGGGGATGTTATTAGCAAATTAAAATTCAGGTAGGTTAAATTTTTTTATTTAGGGAAATATTTGCCGGAATAATTAAAATTTGCCCTTAACTTAATATAAAATAAGCAAATTTGTATCATTGCATGACAAACATTTAAAATCACCAAAACCAATTATTATGAAAATTTTTACCCTGTATTTACTGGCGCTACTGATAGGTGTTGACGCTTGCAATCAAACTAACAAATCTGCTACCCAAGAGGAGGAAACTGCTACCACCACTGAACCGGAAAATGAATGGATCACATTATTTGATGGAGAAACACTGGAGGGCTGGAAGCGCTATGGTGCTGATAACGTTGGCCCGCTATGGAGTGTGGAAGATGGTGCCATCAAGTGCGATGGAGAAGGCCTTACAGAAGGCACTGAAGACATCGGCGGAACATTAATTACTACCCGCCATTATAAGTTAGAAACCAGCTTTGGTTTTCTTCTGATAATATAATTTATTAAGAAATTATATTTTGTTTTTCTCTTCATTCATGCTTCATTCGGAATTTTTTTAAATAATTTTGTGTCTGGTTTACAGGAACTTTATTCAGATAATCCAGTTTACTTTAAAATATTTTTTATGGAAAACCTCAATATCTTGGAAAGCATAGGAAATACTCCTATGATTAAAATCAAAAACTTTGACACCGGTTTTTGCGAACTTTTCGTAAAACTCGAAAACCAAAACCCCGGCGGGTCAATTAAAGACAGAATTGCTCTAACTATGATTGAGGCTGCTGAGCGGAAAGGAAAAATAAAACCCGGAGATGAAATTATAGAAGCTACAGCCGGCAATACCGGGCTGGGATTGGCATTAGTAGCTACCCTCAAAGGCTACAAACTAACTTTGGTGATTCCTGATAAAATGAGCCAGGAAAAAATACATCATTTGCGAGCCATGGGAGTAAATATTTTAATTACTCGTTCAGACGTAGAAAAAGGTCATCCCGAGTATTATCAAGACATAGCAGCCCGAATTGCTAAAGAACGGAGTGCCTATTATATCGATCAATTTAACAACCCGGCCAATCCTTTGGCGCATGAGCTTACTACCGGCCCTGAAATTTGGCAACAAATGAATCGTGACGTCGATGCTATAGTCTTAGGTGTGGGATCATCGGGTACTGTTACCGGCCTTACCAATTTTTTCAAAAAAGCTCAACCAAATTTGGAACTCGTGCTTGCCGATCCGGCAGGTTCTATTATTGCTCCATACATCAATACCGGTAAAATTCCTGAAGAAGTTGGTTCATGGCTCATTGAGGGCATAGGTGAAGATTTTATTCCCTCGATTGCTGATTTTAGTATGACTCATAAAGCATATTCGATTCCCGATCGTGACAGTTTTACCACTGCGAGAGACTTATTAATTAAGGAAGGAATTTTTGCAGGCTCGTCATCTGGTACTTTAATGGCTTCTGCGTTGCAATATTGCCGCGAGCAAACCAGTAAGAAAAGAGTTGTTACCTTTATTTGTGACAGCGGGAATAAATACTTAACCAAAATGTACAACGATCTTTGGTTAAAAGACCGTGGATTTATGGATAGAGAAAAGTGTGGAGATTTACGCGATTTAGTTTTTCGCAGATATGGTACCGGTGAAATAATTGTAGTACAGCCAAAGGAGTCACTTCGTGCAGCTTTTATGAAATTGAAAGAATTTAGCATAAGCCAGGTGCCGGTAATGGAAAACAACCAGGTAATTGGCGTTTTAGATGAATCAGATATTTTAATTCATCTTACCAATGATGTGGATGATTTTTCTACCCCTGTAAGCACGGTGATGAATAAAAATGTGGTAACCATAAAAGCAAGTGCCAGTGAGGAAGAGCTACTGGAAATTTTGAAAAAAGATTACGTTGCTTTACTTGAAACAGATCAGGGCGAGTTTTATGGGATAGTCACCAAAATAGATTACGTGAATTATTTAAGATTAAAAACAATTTAGAATATGCAAAATAAAAGTTTTTCTACAAAAGCTATACACGAAGGTGAAGAGCCCAAATTAGGTGAAGGTCAAATTGGTGATGTAGTTGCCCCAATTCATTTATCTACAACCTATGCTCGCTCAGTTTTAGAAGTGCCAACTTCCGGGTTCGAATATTCGCGAAGTGAAAATCCTACCAGAAATGCCTTAGAGGTAAAACTGGCTGCAATAGAGAAGGCAAACTACGGAATGGCATTCGCTTCCGGTTTAGCTGCAGAAACTACCCTGATTTTTGCCTTATTGAAGCAAGGTGATGAAATAGTGGCCAGCGATGATCTGTATGGAGGTTCGCGGCGATTGATCAATTCTTTCGCAAAGTTTGGTATCAGTGTTCGTTATGTAGACACCACTAATGTGGAAAATATAACTTGTAATGAAAATACTAAAATGATTTGGCTGGAGTCTCCAACCAATCC
Source organism: uncultured Roseivirgaceae bacterium (assembly GCA_964592475.1). GTDB lineage: Bacteria > Bacteroidota > Bacteroidia > Cytophagales > Cyclobacteriaceae > CAZQEZ01. Next base: position 26,251 of record CAZQEZ010000031.1, on the reverse strand, counting down.
GCTATTGAAACTAACAGATATTTCTGCAGTAAAGAACAGTATGACCAATACCGAAATTACTCTGGTTGTGGATAATACTTTTGCTTCACCTTATTTTCAAAATCCTTTAGAGCTAGGTGCAGACGTAGTTTTGCATAGTACCACCAAGTATATAGGAGGTCATAGCGATGTAGTTGGAGGGGCTATTATGGTGAATCAAAAGCCCTTATATGAAAAAATTAAATATTTCCAAAATGCTTTAGGTGGTGTACCTTCGCCATTCGATAGTTATCTTACATTGCGAGGCATCAAAACTTTGGCCGTTCGTATGGAGAAACATCAACAAAATGCAATGGCTGTTGCCAAATTTTTAGAAGAAAATCCAAAAGTTAAAAGAGTGGTATATCCGGGGCTTTCAAGTTTTGAGCAGCATGAATTGGCCAAAAAGCAAATGTCAGGTTATGGTGGTATTATCACGTTCTTTATCAACGGTGGATATAAAGAAGCAAAATCTTTTCTGGAATCCTTAAGTGTTTTTGCTTTGGCTGAAAGTCTGGGTGGAGTAGAATCTTTAATTGAGCATCCTGCTTCGATGACCCACGCCTCTATAGCTAAAGAAGACCGAGAAAAAATAGGCATTACTGATAGCTTGATCAGGGTATCGGTGGGCAATGAAGAACTTGACGATCTAATCAAAGACTTAAGTAGCGGGCTTACTAGAGTTTAGAAGGTAGTATTTATCTTTTTATATCTATAGCGTGAAAATATGATAATTAAAGCGCATACCTTTGCAAGATGTCATTATACGTGTTAATTTTAATTTTTTTGGTTGTAGGTTACCTTGTTTATCAAACTTACAAAGTTATTAAGGACTCCTAATCAATTTATTTGATTAGGAAATGGCTCAAAACAGCTAAATATTAACATCTCAAGGCTTCTACCGATTTTTTTTGATTGCTTTCTAGCTTGCCAGCAAATGGTCATAAAGCATGTCAAGTGTACGCCTCTCCCATTTGTAGGATATCATTGTTTACAAGCTAGCGTAGCAAATGCCAAGAAAAAAAAGTAATTCGTGCTCAGTCAGCAGCATTGCGGCCAAATATTGATAGACAAAAGCCTGGTTTTCAGAGGATGGAGGGTTATTTTATATACTTGGTTTTAGCAAAAAATGTCAGCATCTGTATTGGACGGTAAAGGGTATTTCAGGTAATTTAGCAAAGGCAAATAATTAAGCTGCAAAAGCTACCAAAAGGTTGGTTAGGGTACCTTTCAATAGAATAATATAGGTAATATTTCATATATTTGACGGTGGTCATAGTTTACATCGCAGAAGCAAGAACCAAGGCTAAAATTCACACTTTTAGCGTTCTATGCAACTTAAAAAGATATGATAGAAAGAAAAACTGAAGATATTACAATATCATTTATTATTCCAGTGTACAATAGACCAATTGAAGTTAAAGAACTGCTTGAAAGTATGGTTAAGCAAACTGTGCATCAGTTTGAAGTTATTATTGTAGAAGATGGTTCAGATAGGAAGTGCGATATTATTTGTAAGCAATTTCAAGACAAACTTGATCTAAAATATTTTTATAAAGAAAATTCTGGTCCTGGCCAAAGTAGAAATTATGGATTTGAAAAAGCCAAAGGAAATTATTGTATATTTTTAGATTCTGATTGTGTTTTACCTCCGAATTATGTTAAGGTTGTTCAAGATGAATTAAAAAGGAATTACGTGGATGCTTTTGGTGGGCCGGATAGGGCACATACTAATTTCAGCATTTTACAAAAAGCAATTAACTATTCTATGACCTCCTTTTTTACCACAGGAGGGATTCGTGGCAGTAGCGAAAAGCTTGAGAAGTTTCATCCAAGAAGTTTTAACATGGGATATTCCAGGTCTGTTTTTGATAAAACAAAGGGCTTTTCAAAGATGAGATTCGGGGAAGACATAGATATGAGTATCCGAATATTAGAAAATGGATTTAAAACAGGATTGATAAAAAATGCTTTCGTGTACCATAAACGAAGAACAAGCTTTAAGCAATTTTTTAAGCAGGTATTTAACTCGGGAGTAGCCAGAATAAACTTGTACAAAAGACATCCTAAATCATTGAAATTTGTTCATTTATTGCCTGCACTATTTACGCTCGGATGCATAAGTTTAGTGTTTGCTTCAATATTTTTTTCAGTTATTTTTCTATTGCCCCTAATAGTTCATATGCTTATTATAATAATTGATTCAGTTTCAAAAAATATGAATGTTAAAATTGGAGTGCTATCCGTAGTAACCACTTATATTCAATTAGTCGGTTATGGGCTTGGTTTTATTAGTGCTACCTGGAAACGAATTACGCTTAATCAAAAAGAATACGCGGCTTATTTAAATAATTTCTATGAATAGAACCTCCTGGCTATAACATTTAAGCTTCAATTGGAAAATATCTCATGCAGACATTTGACGATTGAAAATTTTTTTTTGTATACCGAGAATTTGATATGATTACGGTCACACTTCTCACACAATTGCGGTGCTGGATTTTTATTAAAAACAGGAAGCTTAATCTACCGGAATACCGTTAGCCTCACATATTCCTTTCAAATATCCAATCGCAAATATCTTTCCAGTTACTTCGTAACCTACTGAAATTCCTCCGCCGAATTTCCCCTGAGTTTCGCCATACATGGCGGGGGCATGATCGGGTCGCACTGGTCCGTTAAAACCATGCTGGTGGTAAAGCTTCATCATTGCTTCCATGTCTGTCATGCCATTATCGTGGAAGCTTTCCCGAAAATGATTTTTGTCTCCCACAATGTCGCGTGAATGCACGAAGGAAACCTTGTTTTGCTGCAGCCATTTTTGAGCAATGGCTCTAATGTCTTCTCCCATGGTTTGAAAGGTGGCCTGGCAAAAAGTGATACTGTTGCTGGGGCTTGTGTATTTAGCCAGAATCTTATCAAAAGCAGCCGCTGAGGTTAAAATCCGGCCTACGCCTTTCAAGGGGCTAACCGGAGGATCATCCGGATGCAGCGCCATTTCAATGCCGTATTCTTCAGCTACCGGCAGTACCGCGTCCAGAAAATAGTACAGGTTCTGCCAAAGTTTTTCTTCTGATATCCGATGTTTTTCGGGTACCAGGTCTGTTGCCTCATCCAGATTAAATTCACTGACCAATGCCCCGCCTCTTTCCTCTATGTCTACCCGGGTACGAAACCAGCCAATTACCGCCATGAAGTTGTAGCAAACCAACCGGATGTCCAATTGGCCCATGTTACGCAGCATTTGCCGGTATTTCTCAATCCATTCATCCCGGTTGGGCAAACCCAACTTTATCGGTGACATATCAAACTGGTCGCCTTCCAGTCCGTAGAGTTGAAAGCCGGCTTGATTAAAATCATCTTTGATGTATTTCAATGCTGCCAAATCATAGGGTGCCGGTTTGCCGGAGAGTTCCGGAGCGGCTTTGGTAATGGCATAATTGATACCGATTTGCCGGGCCAGCGTCCACTTACGTTCATCAGGTGCCGGCGGCAGGAGCATGGAAAATTTCATTTTTTTGTTTGGGTATATTTTACCAATAAGTACTTATTGGGTATTTTTTAATGTCATCATCATTGGTAATAATGGTTAAATTATTAATAGCTGCTTGCGAAATAATTAGTCTATCAAACGGATCACGGTGTATAAATTTTAATGAAGAAACTTTTATAATATGTACTTTTGAAATATGAATTATCTCAATTCCAGTATCATCAATATATTTTAGAAATTCATTTAAATCAAAGTCAAAATTTAATTTATTTAAACTGATTTTAATTGCAACTTCCCATAAGGATGCTATACTGCAAAACTTGTTATTTTCTCGATTTTCAATTGCATCTTTTGCCTTGGATGAAATGTTCTTATTACCGCTTAAGTACCAAAGAATTGTATGAGTATCTAATAAAAAATTCATTACATGTAATCTTTAAAATCATCTAATGGCTCATCAAAATCAGGCGACATGTAAATTTTTCCTTTGGCAATCCCAAACATGGATTTTTGCATAGGTTTCTCCTTTTTTCTTTTTGCCAATAAAAAATCAATAAAGTCATTTACTTCTGATTTTAAATCCTCAGGTAATGAATTAATTTTAGTATACAATTGAATATTCTCCATAAGTAGTTTTTTAGCAAAGATATAAATCAATATTAGCAACTGCAATAACCGATACGCCAAACACCTTCATTTAGATATTGCATAACCAGCTATCAGTAACCTTCCTACTCTTAAGCTCCGATTAGAAACAAGCAACCAGCACCTAGAAGTACCCCCCTTTATCCGTGATATCCTTGATGGATTGTCCTTCTTTTACCCAGCCAAAAATCTTTTCCTCGTTTCGCTTGATTTCTTCTGCTCGCAGCAGTACATCGTAGGCTACGTTCCTCGGTACTACGAGCACCCCGTCTATATCGCCCAGCACCACATCTCCGGGCCGGATGAAAACATCACCAATTTGCAGCGGTACCTGGTAATGGGTGATCAGCATACGTCCCAGACTACCATTGGAAGATCGATATTTGTAAAAGACCGGAAAATCAGCTGACAAAATCTGGTGCGTATCCCGAATACCTCCGTCAATGCAGGCAGCTTTCACTTTTTTGCCTTTGGCAGTGGCTGTCATCACGCCACCCCAGGAGGTAGATTTTTCATCGTGGCTGGTATCCCACAGCACAAAAGCATTGGGATGCATCTGGTCCAGCATCTTGGCGCGAAAATCCATTTCACCGGTTACCACTGTATTGGAAGAACTTTTTACCGTAAAAGCAAAGCCAGCCACCGTCTGATAATTTTCCAAAGGTTTAATCCGGGGAGGCAGCGCCTGGTCCATTAGCACAAATTCCCGTAGCACATCATTGACCGCCCCGGTATATAGCTGCTCATATCGGGCTAATATTTCTTCATCGGGAACCGGAAATTTTACATCATTATCTTTTTCTCTTTCGGCTATCAACTTTTCCAGGTTCATCATGCCTACTTCTTTTTTATATTTTTCTACACTCATATTATTTTTGTTTATTTGGTGATTTGGTGAATGGTCAATTGGTGAATTGTATCATCCGTCATCCGTCATCCGTAGTACTACACTCCGGGTTGGGAAAGAAAACCGCCGTCTACCGGAATCGTAATGCCGGTGACGAAACCGGCGGCCTCCGGGTCGAGCAAGTAATTCATGGTGCCCAGCAATTCATCGGCTTCACCGAATCGACGTGCCGGGGTGTGATTAATAATATTCTGCCCTCTGGAGGTAAATCCTCCATCCTCGGTAGTGAGACGGGCCCTGCTGCGTTCATTAAGGAAAAAACCCGGTGCAATGGCATTGACCCTGATATTGGCCGGAGCCAGGTAAGCAGCCAGCCAGCTGGTAAAGTTGGCAATGCCGGCTTTGGCAATCGCGTAAGCGGCCACCCGGCTCAGCGGACGATAACTTGTCATGGAAGCAACGTTGATAATTGCACCGGCTTTTTTACGGGCCATATCTTTGGCAAATATCTGACAAGGAATCACCGTACCCATGGTATTAATATCGATCACCTGGCGAAAGGCATCCATGTTAACATTAAAAAACCCCCGGATATCCTCTGCACCTTCCAGTTCCTTTTCATCAAATTCATTGATGTTGGTAATGGCTTCCATCTGGTTGCCGCCTGCGCCATTGATCAATATATCTACCGGACCCAGCAATTCATTCACGGTTTGGTGAATTTCGCGCAGACGATTTTCATCGGTGACATCACCGGCCAAAGAGATTGCCTGACCACCCTTGGTGGTTATTTGCTGCTCTATCACTTGCAGCTTTTCCAGGGTGCGCCCCAATAATACTACTTTTGCTCCTTTCTGGGCCAGGTAGCGAGCCATGGCCGAACATAAGGTGCCGCCTGCACCGGTTACTACTGCTACTTTCTTTTTAAATTGATTATCACTCATATTTATTTTCATTTAAAATCATGGATTTACTATTAGTATAACAAATCTTCTTTACAATTTGGCTAAGCAATTCAAAATCATCCGGTGCTTGTTTCTGCGCCACCATTTCTCCCAGATAATTGCAAAGTATGCGACGAAAATATTCATGGCGAGATAAGGACAAAATACTGCGCGAATCGGTGGTCATACCAATGAACTGACTCAGCACACTGTAATTGGCAATCACATACAGGTGTCTCTCTATTCCCGATTGGTGGTCGTTGTACCACCAGGCCGGGCCCAGCTGAATCTTTCCGGCCATTCCATCTTCGGCAAAGGAGCCGGTTAAGGTGGCTAAAGCTTCGTAATCATTGGGATTGAGTGTGTAAAGAACTACCCGGGGTAAATGATGATTTTTTTCCAGGTCATTAATAAAATGTACCAGGCTGGTAATATCACAACTGTTGCCAATGCCGGCAAAACCACCGGCGCCCCGGGTAAGTTTTGCCAACCGGGTGCTGGTATTTCTATGGGCGCCAATATGCAATTGCAACACCCAATTTCTACTGGCATATTCCTTGCCCAGAAAATGCAATACATAGGATTTCAATTGCACTTCCTGGTTTGCCTCCAATGGCTTTCCAATAAGTACTTCAGCAAACAATTCTCTCGCTTTTTCTTCACTGATTTTTACATACTCAAAACCCGCATCCAGGGCATGATCGGCCATCACACAACCCTGTTGATTAAATTTCGCCAGGTATTCAGTAATAACTTTTTGATAATCAGTTAAATCGTTGATTTTTTCTGTAGAGAGTTTTTTAAGAAAACCTGAAAATTCTGGCTGAGTAAAATTGAGCAGGTCATCGCCTCTTAAAGAAGGTAAAATTTTAGCATTGTTTAATTGAGCGTTAGCCGCTGTATGCACCGAAATGTCATCCAGTACTTTGTCTGAAGTAACCAGGTACTCGGGATTAAATTTACTTGTGATACTTGCTGCCCTGAATTGAGGCTGCTGCAATTTTAAGTTACATTCCTGCCAAATCTCCGCCGCGTTGTTTGCATCCAATAGCTCATCGATATCAAAAACGCGTTTCAATTCCAAAGCCGACCAGTGATACAGCGGAGTGCCCAAGGTAAATGGTAGGATTTTGGCCCAGTGTTTAAATTTAGCTTCATCTGATGTATCACCGGTGATTTCATTTTCAGCAATGCCAAACATGCGCATCAGCCGGTGCTTGTAAGGGTCGCCGGAAATCCACAGCTGGCTTATGTTTTCAAATTGCCTGTTATCTGCAATATCTTGTACCGGCAGGTGGTTATGAAAATCAACGATAGGCAAATTAGCAGCCACCTGGTGGAACAATTGCTCTGCGAGCGAATTTTGCAGCAAAAAGTTCTGCCTCAAAAATGTATTAAGCACTTTAGTCATTGTTTTTAGTTTCTTTTCTATTGGGTTTAATAATTAGAAAATAGAGGATTACCGCTATCAGGAAACAAAGAAATCCGCCCAACATGCCTACATTTCCGCTATAAACTCCCACTGATGGTATGCTCATGGCTATAAACAAAAGTCCGGATAAGCTTAAAGCAATGGCAAACAACTTTGCCAATGATCGCTCAAAAGCAGGGTCCACTTTTGGTTTTTCCTCTTTAGTAAGCGGCGTATTTATTTTTTCGAAAAATGCCTTTACCCGATCCTTATATTCCTGTTTCTTACTTTCAAATAATCCTGAAATTACAAAAGTGAAAAAGCAAACCAATATGGAAATCAGGGTGGCATACTCCCAGGGCACTTGCGGATAGGCATTTAAAACCAAACCGGTAATTAATCCTACTATCACTGTGATGATGGCGCCCAAAGGTCTGGGTTTTTTCATAATTAAACCAAAAATTAAAGGTATGGCTACCGGAATGGCAAATAATCCGGTTAATAATTTATTAGCCTCAAAGGCTCCTCCTAATTCCCCCACAAACATTGCCCCGACTAAAACAATTAATCCGACTAAAATCATATTGATACGGGCCACCCATACATAATGGTTATCCGATGCATCCGGTTTAAATAACCGTTTGTAAACATCGTTGGTCAATACGCCGGACATCACGTTGAACTCTGAATTAAGCGATGACATAGTGGCTGAGAACATGGCGGCCAGCATCAGCCCCATCAATCCGGCCGGCAATAATTTGACGGCTGTAGCTACATAGGCCATTTCCGGATCGGGGAGATTGGGCAGTATCTCAACCGCGGCGATGGCTGGCAAAAGAAAGAAAATGGGAAAGATAAAAAACAAAGTTGCAGTGAGAAAGCCCAGCTTTTGTGATGATTTTTCGTCTTTCACGCTGTAAAAACGCTGAATAAAAGCCCAATTGGCATTGTACTTTAGGGTTACCATTAGATAATATACAATTAACCAAATCGGCACTCCTTTGGGCCCGTGAAACCAATCGAAATGATCCGGATGATTTTGAGCGAGATTATTTAAACCACCCACCGCTTCCAGGGAAAGTGGCACCAGTATCAGGCTGGCAAAAACCAGAATCACAAACTGCAGGGTGTCTAAAACCACAACCGCCCATACACCACCTACAATGGTAAATAAGGTAATGGCCAATCCGGCAATCACGATGGCTTGAAAAAAGGTTAGAGGAGTAGCAGTCATCAGGAAAATACCTATGGCGTAGAGTCGCACCATGTTATCCAGGAAACGCATGAAAAGACCTGTCCAGCTAAATAATTGCCTGACACTATTATTAAACCTGGTTTCCAGGTACTCTACCGGGGTGATGATGCCGCTACGTCTCCATTTTTTGGCTAAAAAGAAAGCAGCAATTATACCAGGTGGCACTGTGCACCAAAGTACGGTCACGCCCACGATGCCATCTTCGTAAGCAATGCCGGCATAGGCCACAAATACAAACGTGCTGAAGAGCCCCATGAAATTACTGATGGCAGCGATACCCCAGGGGATGGTGTTACCACCTTTGAAATAGCCTTTGATATCTTTGATGAACCAGCCAAAGAAGGTTCCGACGCCTGCCATCAGCAGCATGTAAAGAATAAAGGCGACATAATCCAGCGTTTGCAGCGTTTGCACAGCTTGTAATTTTTAGGTTAAATTGAATACATCAAAGTTATATTAATTTTCAAGGGCGGACTTTTGCAAAATTTGCATAAAGTGATATAATTTTTGCAGGTGTCTTGGTACTTTACTCATTGTAGGCAAAGAATATAAGATTCAAGTTGCATTCCGTGGTTTATTATCGCCCCATTGGGGCTGAAAGGAGAAAGTGACCTTTTTCCAGGGGCTGCACCCGGCTGCACCCCTGGTTAGTGATTATGCTCCTTTGGAGCTGCTACAACTGCCTTAATAATTTTGAAGAATGGATTCTGATTAAACTCAAGCCTAAACGGCGGTTACATAGGTGAAGCCTTATACATAAATACAAACTAAACCCTAACCAGCCCCAAAGCGGGCGAAAGCATCAACATAGGGTGAAGCCCTATGGTGATAAACCACACGCCACCAAGCCCCAACGGGGCGAAATCAAAAAATGACCTCTTGCTACTTGAATATCTAATCCCACACATACTTCTCATCATATTCCACATTATACTTCTTCAGAAATTTTAGATATTCTTCCTTAAAGGTCATTTTTCTATGGTGTTCATGCTGATTAATAATGTACTTTTTGACTAACTCTATTTCAGTTGGATTCACTGAAAATGCACCATATCCATTTTGCCAATAGAAGCTTTTAAAATCATCACCTTTTGTTTTGATCCATTTTGAAGAATGAGACTTGACCTCCTCAATTAATTTCATCAAAGCAATTTTCTGAGAAAGCAGACAAAGTATATGAATATGATCAAAATAGCCACCCACTTTAATCGGACAGCATTCCAAGGATTTACAAATTCCCCCTATATAATTTTGTAATTCATCTTCAATTTCACTTTTTATCAGTGGCATACGGTTCTTAGTACTAAAGGTGATATGGAGATAATTTTTTACTAAGGATTGAGGCATAACTTTTCACTTTAAAGGTAATTATTCGTACTCGAAATTGGAAATTAATGTGATGGATTTCGCCCCGTGGGGGCTTATGGATCTGTTTTGCAAGTCACAGGCCTTTAGCCTGTGTTAGTGATCTCGCTCCTTTGGAGCTTTAACAGCTGCCTTATGGGAACACTACCTAATTGTTAATAAATTTCAAGTTCAAATGACAGTTTATCTATCTAATAGGTAAAGCATTATTTATGAATTTAGGCCATTTTTAAAGCCCCAACGGGGCGGAAGCATCAACATAGGGTGAAGCCCTATGTTGCTAAATCATACACTCATAAGCCCCAACGGGGCGTAATCCAAACCCACATTACCCTAACTCTTAAAATCCTGATTCCAGACATTACTTTGATGCAACGACATCGGGTTGATCCGGTAGGGCCCTTCATAACCGGTGTTGCCCAGCATTTGCGAAAGCAGAGCAATGCTCAAAGGGTAAAACCAGGACCCAAGCATAATATGGGTGCGATTGGGGTCGTCATCCCGCAGCTCTTCGATTGGATTTCTCTCACCTGGTTTCCAGATAAAATGGGGCCTTGGTTGCCAATCTTTCGGTTGAGAGTCGCTGCGATGCAGCAGCCAGCCATTCTCCTGCGGGTCTTCATGCATAAGTAGATGTTGTAAAAGATTCCGGGCAGCGGCTTTCATATCCTCTTTTCGATAATCGGTGAGGGCATGCAGGTTGGCCAGCATATAAGCACCGTCAAAGTCTGGGCAATCGGAGCCGCCCGGCCAGTAGCTGCCATCAGGATATTGACACTCCAGGGTTGCATCTACATTTTTTTCCAGGTAAGGAAGCGGCCATTTTTGTGAAAAATAGATGGGGGCAACATGAATGGTACCAAACAAGCCATTCTTTAAATCAGCGCCTAATTGTGTGCCCCAGTAGCCGGTTGCAGGATCAATTAATTCTTGCAGGGCAGAAAACATGTGCTTTTCCATGACAGCATCTACCTCCGGTTCTTTTTGCCAGTCACGGTAAGCCTGTAAGGCAGTAGCCAGGGCACAAATTTGATTGCCTGCCGCCCAGGAGTTGCTCCAATCGTAGCTTTTTATGTATTGATACAAATAATCAGCCTCTACAAATGGCTCTACAAATTGCAGGGATATTTCCGGTTGACGATCCAGAATGCGGTAAGACCAAATGTGTCCCCGGGTATAATGCCACACCGGATCCAGATCACGACCTATCAGGGCTTTATTTTTTAATGCTAATTTATTGGTGAAAAAACCAAAGTCAGTCTGTTCGTTTTGAAAATAGTTTGCCCATTGATCCAGCTGACTGTCTGAATACTCTCCTAATTCATTGAAAATATCCAGAATATGAAGCGCATGATAGCAGCCATAAAAACTTTCTCCGCCTCCGGCTTCTTTTTGATAGATGGAAGGGTGATCTCCCAATTTCATCGCGTTGACAAAATTGAGAGAAACATTTTTGATATGTTGGTAGCCGCTTTGCACTAATCAAATAATATTTTCAACTCAAAAATAATAGAATCTAAAATGAATGATCAGTACAATTTTAGCAAATGCTAATTGATAATTTGCATAAAAAAAACTGCTATCGGTAAATAGCAGCCTATATCGTGAACACTTATTTTAAATCAAAACCTTCTGGCAGGTCTTACTTTATATCCAAAGGATTTAAATCCTTTATCCTGAGGTGCGTTAGCAGTTAGCATCATTTGAGTCGATGTAGACTCATTATTTACTTCACTTGAAGTCCAATAATGCTTTTGATTGGCAAAACCGCCCAGTCCCTTGGCATGAAGGTTGTCGTTCATGATTTTCATTTCGTCCAGAGACGGTAGGAACCAATCATCAAAAGTTTTACCATTTGCATTTACAGAATACTCACTACATCTGTTAGCTGCCGTGTTCACAAGACTACATTTGGAAAGAATGGCTACAGTGTTTTCTTTACCTTTTCCTATTTCTGAAGTAGTATTTCCAATAGTCTCACCTGAGCATCCCCAGCTTAATTCGGGATCACCTTGAGCTCCATACCAGCCTGAAGGGGCTGCTTCCATGTAGCGCCAGCCACCATCATTATTACCTTTATCATAAAATATCAACCCTCCGGCAGGGCCTGTGCCTCCAACAGAATAAGTGGGAGTAAAAGAAATTTCATTACCATAAGCAATCCCGGCACTGTTAGTCGCATAAGCCCTAACGTAAAATTTCACGTTGGCTTCCAGTCCTGTAATTTCTGCAGCAAATGTGCCTAAACCACTTCCATTGGTGCTGGTAAAGTCATCGATGATGGGTTTTCCACTGGTGTTCCAGCATAAGCCTCTGGCAAATACTTTGCTCCCTCCTTCATCAGTAACTTCACCACCCGATTGGGCATTATTAATGGTGATTTCTGTCACTTCCGATGTGACTACTTTGGCAGCTCCCTCAGGAACCACTTCTTCTTTTTCACTTTGTTCACAACTGAAAAATGGAATGAATAATAGAAGTAAGATTAATTTTTTCCACATAGCTTTTTTATTTTTTATAAATTGTTAGATTAAAATCACTGCTAAAGTTATTCTGACTAGCAATTAATAAAAGTTGGTCTTTTTTTGATAAGGTACATGAAGTATTATATTTAATGAAAGTGCTATCCTTTAGATTTTGATTGATTTATTGACATTGGTTATTTTAGGATACCAGCTTTGAACGTTTAATTACAAGTCGGCTGCACACCTAAAACCAATAGTAGCCGAGCGATCCAGGCCTGGCCACATCAGCAGAAATTTTTCAGCCCAGGAGGAAGGTTTTGGCTCACCCAAAATATACCATTTTGAACCCTGAGGATTATAAAATGAACCCTATAATTCTGTCATACCTATGGGATTTGATAATCCCATAGGTTAATTATGCCCGGTGCCAAATCCAAAGGGATGAAATGATTATAGCATAATATTCAAGAATTTAAAAATCCCGAAGGGATGGTATGATTATAGAAATTAACAATTGTGAAACGAAAACTTCGAAGGAGTGGCATAGAGAAAAAAACCGTATATGCCGTTAATCCAGCCATTCATACAGGTAAAAATTGTACCTTTTATAAATTCCTCCTTTCAATCCTGAAGGATTTAATAATTTTACAATAAAATAAAAAAGAAACACAACTTCAAGGCCGAAAGCCGGGTCGTAATAGCAAACATTAATAGCTAATGAAAGCTAATGGTTTATATCATGAAGAAAATAAAATTAATTTTACTGCTGTTGCTGATAGGATATTTGAAATCTTACAGTCAGGACTTTTCAAAAAGTTCTTTGTTTGTAGGAGTTGGTGTTGGCAGTTCTAATAATTCCAGGGCAGTGGGCTTAGGAATAAACGGCACAATTGGTTATCAGCGAAGTATTTGGAATAATAGATTACAAGCTGTCCCAAGCTTTAGTTTTGGAACTTATTCCCATAAAGCAATAGATGACGTTCCGGATGCTTTTTATAGTTCAACTAATCTTAAATTGAACCTGAATTTCGATATTTTTAAAGTTAAAGCATTCTCTTTATTTGTTGGCTCGGGAGTAGCTGCAAATTATTCCTCTGGTTTGATAGGTACGGGAGGTGATACGGGAAGAAATACTTCAGAATATTTTAATCAGTTCAACTTAGCAGTTAATGGTTTATTAGGTTTAAAATTAAATCCCGCTAAAAACAGAATTGGATATGAATTATTGTTAATTGATGGCAGCTTTAACAATAACTTTTCAGAAATTTCAATCCTGAAGCTAAGAGTAACTATGAAACTGAAATAAGCGGAAATTGAGAGTAAGGCTAAGTAGGCAATTGATCCCAATAGGACTATTTGATTGCTAATCTTCCAGCATTTGCAATGTTTCCCCAGTCACCTGCTCCACTTCCGGCATGTTAAACTTCTTGTCGCCCCGATACCAGTGCTGCCATTTTCCCTGGCTGGCCAGCGCTTGTCCTGATTTAGCTAATGCAATGGCTTCATCTGCTTGTTGCAAATGTTTCAGGGCTTCCTTTGTATTTTCTTTTTGCATGGCTGTATTGGCCTTGATTACCTGATTGCACCATTGGCTCAGGCCATAAATGATCTTAAACTGGGCCTCGTAATTCATGGTAAAAAAATGCAGGGTATCACCGGTCAGTTGTTGCTTGATGGGGGCAATTAAAGTATCTGCTTTGGCCAGTACTTCCAATTGCTTTTCTACACCGGCTTCATAATCGTCGTGGTACATAAAGCGACCCGGGAATATGTAAGTTTGGGTATGCCACCAGGGGTGTGGTTCTTTAATTTCCTGCCGGTTTCGCCAATAGGCTTCCGGGTCTTTTATCATTTGCTGAATTTCATACAGCTGGCTGAGGCCAAATGATTTTAATTGTCCGTCCAATGTAAACGGAGTTTCTGTTTTTGGTGCCACCTGATAACTATTGAATAAATACTGGTAAGCCTGATGGGCCAATTCACCCGCCGGACCAAATCGTTCTTCACACCATTGCTGTAGATAAGTGTTCGGGTTGAAACTATGCAAATCGGTAAGAATGGATGTTGAGCCTTCGATGCCCAGGATAAATTCACGTACGTTGGAAACATTCATCAAGGCGTAATGGTGTGAATCATGCGCATAGGCTATTTTGAACATTTCATAGGCTTTGGCAGGTGCCACTCCCTGAACCAGGTGAGGACCTGAGCCCCAGAGCTGGTGATGAAAATAAACCCCATAATTTGTGTCAGGTTCTCTCTTGCTTTCATAAAAATCATCCAGCCAAATATAGCCGGGGTTATTATCGGCAAAGACAATGGTGACACCTTCGGGAAAATCAAGGTGTCCGGCTTGTTTCAGCGTAACTCCTTCCGCCCACAGGGTGGTAGTCATGGGTGGATTGGGGCGCTTGTCATATTTTTTGATCAGGTCAACCTGTCTCTGCATGGCTTGTGAGATCAATGTCCCCCGAGCCGAATCGGTATCGGGAATGTTGGCATCTTCCAGCCACATGGGGCTGTCGGCAATGCCTCTCAAACCCACCTGCCAAACCACATTGGGTATCTGCGACCATTCGGCAATGTATTTTTCCCAGACTTCTTCTATTTCGGCTTTGCTGCTGAAGTAGGAGTATTTGGGCTCCTTTCCTTTGGCTTCCCAGTAATTTTTAAAAGTAAAGCCACTTACACCTACCGGTTCCACATGATGCTGGGAGATGAACAAACCTCTTTTTGCCGCTTCCTCCACCAGTTTCCTTTCCGGAGGATTCATGATATCCACGAAACTGGCCGGAATGGTAAGATTGTAGCGGGATCGCACCAGCGATTCCAGAATGTGGCTCATCAATTCAGGATGTACCACCTGGCCGTAATAGCGATAGTCAATGTTCCGATTTCCCTCACTATCGAAGAATTCCGTGATCAGATCTTCATCGTTGTTAAACCAGCCCCGGTATTTAAAAACCGGTTCATCAGCAATTATTTCAATATTATCGAAAACCAGTTTTTCTTTTGGCTCCGGTTCCATGCCGGTCCAGTAATAGAAAGGATCTACATTCAAATACTTTTCAATGAAATGGTAAATGGCAAACATGGTACCCCGCTCGTCACTGCCCACCATCAGGAGGGGTTTATCAATATTTTCAAATGTTTGTTCCCGGTATACAAGGAAAGACTCCCATTGGCCGGAGAGCGTATCCAGTTCAGGATTTATTTCTTTTATCAGGTTGGCCTGATCCGGATCATTAAGATTGGCAATTACAATAGCCGGACCGGAAATGGTGCTTAAATCATTGGCTATCAACAATTTTTTGCCGGTAATTTTTTTCACATCACTTACCAGGTCTTCTACTGCCAGCTGGATTGATCCGGAAGCGGTGGACGGAAGATAGATGGTGGCTTGCTGGTTTTGGTCAATTAAGGTCCATTGTGAATTGGTTGAATCACACTGGTAGAAAAGAATTGATAATAAGAAGAATAACAGCTTTTTCATTAATTTATTTTTTCACCTCCCCGCTGTCAATTCACTTCTTTTCAAGGTCATCTCATGAATAAAATTGCCATCTTCACCGATCAGGCGGAATGTTACCGTCGGATCTTTCGGTTGCGTATCAAAAGTAAACTCACCAAATGCATAGCCACCGGAAATACCGTACAATTGGTTTTCTTTCCATTCAGGTCGGCTGGCTGGTGGGCCGGCTAAGCCGCCTAAACTAGCCACTTCAAATTCGTAAAATTTATAGCCAGATGGTCGGGGAATGGTAAAGCCTCGGGAACCATGACGGTCTCCTGAAATCAGCAAAACGCCGGGGATCTGATGTTTTTCAATCAGGCTGAATATTTGTTCCCGGGCCTGCGGGTCTGTCAGGCCCCAGCTGTCTTTGCCACGGGATACATAATCGCTCCACATTGTGCCGCCGGCCAGAATGATGAATGGTCCTTTGCAGTCCAATAATTGCTCTTCCAGCCACTTCATTTGTGATTTACCTAAAAAGGAATCAGCGGTACGAAAATAACGGTGATCAATTACGATTAAATCAGCGGCGCCCACGCGGGTACGGTAAAAAACGCCTTTGCCATCTTCACCAAAACCATAAGCCGGATTGGCCCAGGCATGACGAAATACCTGCCAAACTTTCTCTTTATCTTCAGGTGAAAATCCTGAAGGTGTACCGGCCAGATCATTATCAAAATAATCATGGTCGTCCCATAGGGAATAAAAGGGCACTTCAGCCACCAATTTTTGCCAGGCAGGATACATGTCGCGAGCCAGGTAATCAAGCGAATGCCAGCCCATGTTATCTAGTTTATCCTGGGCGGCAATATCACCCAAACCCATGAATGCATGCGGCTGCCTGTCCAAAATGGTATTAGTCTGCTGCATGTTGCCCAGTCCCCAGCGATGAAAGCAGGAGCCAAAAGCAAGACGGGTTATTTTATCCTTAGCGGTAGGAATGGTTCTGATGCGGGCATTTTCCGGAATTTGAATTGGCTGCTTGCCCACGATTACCTGGTAAGGGTAGGATTTATCCGGTTGTAAGCCTGTTATTTTGACCACACCCGCCAGTTCTGTGGCTGCTGATGTATAGACGGGACCAAAAGTTTGATTGGTACCATCTATTTTTACCGTGACTGTTACTGTATCAGGCTTCACAGTTCTCACCCACACATCCACGGAATTCTCACTGACATTGCCCAGCATGGGACCGCCTAAATGAACAATTTTGTTTTCCCGGCAATGATTTTGCAACCCTGCATAATTAACCAAATCAGCGTAGCTGTCATTTTCCTGCCCGGCCAGGGCAGTCTCGGCCCATACATACAGCATTTGCTTTTCCGGTGTTAATTCACCTTCTCCCATGTTGTTTAAGATCACCAGGTTGTTCAGCCAGCGGGGACTGAAAGTGATGCCATTCCTTTCGGTGAAATTACCGGCCTGGGCCAATGCCGATTGATAGCAACTGAGGCTGATTATCAATAAAATAAAAATTACTAGAAGGCCGCTGGCCGAAAGCCGGGAAAAGTAAACTATTAGAAAAAAATTATATTTAAAGTTCATATTTCATTTTTAGGTTTATGTATAAATCCAATCGCATCTAAGTCTTTACCTCATCATCAAATCATCGATCACCCGGTATCAGTCGAAAAGCAGCAAGGACTTATCCGCGATCAGCACCGGCGAATCGTACACCGGAATTTCTTTAAATTGATAAGTTGCACCTTTTTTACTCCAATTTTTTGCCGGTATTTCAAATACCTCACCGGTTCTTAAGTCCACATAAACCGGCTCAGTAAATTGACCCTGGTAAAAAGTAAAATCCATTTCGGTTTTTTTTTTGGAATCGGAAGGAATAGCTGCGTCAAACCAGACAGCAACCATCTGTTTTTTTGAATGAATGTTTTCTATACCATAGAGTGAAACTGAACGATCATTATTGGCCTGGTATGAGTAATTATCCAGGGACCTAAGGCTATAATCAAATATCGAAGTGACATTCTGCACTGAATAATAGGCAGGTTTAACTTTTTCAACTTCCTTGTTGTCATTTGCTCTTAATAAACCTTTTCTATTCCAGCGTATTTTACCATTTTGTTCATATTTGGCATCCATAATTATAAAAACTGAAGTTTCCTTACCTCTTCCGAAATCAGTCAACATTCGCCTTAACACGTGCTTTTGTTGCTTCAGTTCCGACCATTCCAGGTTATGCATGGCAAATTCACCATCGCCGGATGGACAACCCGCTTCGCCTTGTCTGGCTATAATATTTTCAGAATATTTATCTAAAACTTTTTCCAGCATTATTTCATTTTGATTTTCTTCAGGTATGGGGCGATGCCTGTGATGGGTAACCTGATCTATCAGATGAATTTTACCCTTTTTTTTAACTTCTGCTAAAACTTTATCAGCATACTCATAGTCTACACCACTGCCCAGGGCAATAGCGAGAATTTTACCTTCAGGTTGAATTGATTTCACAGCTTCCGCTGTTATTACCAGAAGATTAGCATATTCTATAGGATCAGCTCCACCATTAGGTTCATTCCAAACTTCCCATTCGTCTACATATTCTCTATATCTTACCACAAGTGCTTCCACATACATCTTCCATCCTTGCAGTGCCTCTGCAGAAGTTGGCAAAATCTTTTTTGCATACAATCCCAATCCTCCACCTTCTGCGTACAATGCATTTCCATATGAAATATTTATCCAGGGCTCAACCCCCTGGGCAACCATATCAAAAATAATTGCATCAAGCCAATTCCAATCATATACTCCTTTGGTTTTTTCGGTTTTAGCCCATCCTGATTGTATTCGTGCTTTTTTGACTCCCAAAGTACCCAAATGATCACGGAAATTTTTATAAATAATAAAGTCACGGTCCATAGTTTCAGCACCCACTGACCAAGGCGAAGCTTTAATTTCTTTGGCATGCCGCGGCTTAATCTCTCCGATTTTTTTAAAGGGAATTGTTTGCTGCGCATACAGGCCAACATTAAATAAAAGTAACAGAAGAACTGCTCTAATCAACATAATTAACTTTATTCAATGATTACATTCGATTTATCCGCGATCAGCACCGGCGAATCGTACACCGGAATATCCTTAAATTGATAGGTAGTTCCTTTCTTACTCCAATTTTTTGCCGGTATTTCAAATACCTCACCGGTTCTTAAGTCTACATAAACCGGCTCAGTAAATTGACCCTGGTAAAAAGTAAAATCTACCGCTGTTTTTTTATTAGAATCTGAAGGAATATCACTATCAAACCAAAGGGTGACTACTTGCTGATTGGTATATTTATTTTCATAAGCAAATACACTCATCGACAGCTGATTATTAGCCTGGTAGGCGAAATTGTCTATTTTATGCAAAGTGTTATCAAAAATGGAAGTGAGATGCTGTACAGCGTAATAGGCAGGTTTTACATGATCCACCGTTTGCTCTTCGGTGGCATGCAATAGTCCCTTACGGTTGATCTCGTCCGGATAATTCATATCCATGATGGCAAAATAGGAGGACTCGATATTCCTGCCCAGGTCTCCTAATAGTCTCCTCAGCGCCCATTTGGCTTGGGATAATTCTGTCCAGTCGTATTTACTGAGGGCTTTTATATTTCTGAACTCGGAAGGAGCGCCATTTTCCCCCTGTCTGATCTCAATCCGGTCAGAATATTTTCTCACATTGGCCCTTAGTTTCAATACTTCTTCATATACTTCATCAGGGTTTTTGCGATAAGGATGGTAGGTGATTTCGTCCACCAGGTGCAATTTGCCCATGGCTAGTAATTTGGCACAAAACTCCTCTCCATGTTCCGGCTTAATACCAGCAGTAGCCAGCCCCAGAATTTTTGCTTCCGGTTGAATGGCTTTGATGGCCTCAGCAGTAGGCACGAAAATGGCCAGGTAATCGTCCATGCTATTATCTTGTCTTACACCCTCGTTCCAGATTTCCCATTCGTCCACCACATCTTTGTAGCGGGTTACCAGTAGTTCGGCATATTTTTTATAGGCATCGATCGTTTGAGGGGCTTTGGGCATGGTAGCGCCTAGCTTTGTGCCACCACCATCT
>CAZQEZ010000031.1:4632-6138 GCA_964592475.1 uncultured Roseivirgaceae bacterium | reverse complement strand
GATCGTTTGAGGGGCTTTGGGCATGGTAGCGCCTAGCTTTGTGCCACCACCATCTTTATAAATAGGATTGCCATAGCAGATATTGATCCATGGCTCTACATCTAGTGCTACCACTCCATATACCATGCTGTCCAGCCAGCCAAAATCGTATTGGCCGATTACTTTTTCTGTTTTGGCCCAGCCCGATTGCAGGCGTGCTTTTTTTACTCCCAGCGGGCCAAGATATTCCTGCCAGTTTTCATAAATGGTGTAATCGCGGTCCATGGTTTCAGCGCCTACGCCCCAGTTGGAGGCTTCTATTTCACGGGCATGGCGTGGTTTTACTTTCCCTAACTTTGAAAATGAGATATCCTGGGCTAAAGCGGAACTGACTATTAAGGATAATATAAAAAAAACAGCTAATTTCATGGGTTTATTAAATAACAATGATGATATTTATTCAAGTATTACAAATTTATCATATCCCATCAAGATATGTGAATATTATTTTTGCCAACCATTATACTTTTTTTGCCAAATTTTTTCTCGTATATTTGATTTTGCAACTTTTGTACAATATGCAAGCTTTATACCTGAAGAAAAATACACGCTCTCACGAATCCTCCTTCAAGATGAATCATGCCATCGTGCCGCACATGTATGATCAATGGCACTACCACCAGGAACTGGAAATTAACCTGATCCTGAAAGGAAGCGGAACTCGCTTTGTTGGTGATAACATTCAAAGTTTTAACGATGAAGACCTGGTTTTAGTAGGAGCTAACCTGCCGCATGTATGGAAAAATGATCCCATATACTACGAAGGGTTGCCCGACCTATATGCCGATGTGATCAACATCCATTTCCTAACCGATTTTGCCGGAAAGGATTTCTTCCTGATGCCTGAAATGCAGGCAGTAAAAGATTTGCTGGAAACGTCAAAACGGGGTATCCGATTTAATGGGGAATGTAAAAAGCGGATCAAAGAAAAGATGATTGCCATGCAAACCATGCCTGATGGAGATAAATTATTGACACTTTTCCAAATACTCAATCTGATGGCCCACAGCAATGATATAGAAAAGCTCAGTACTGCCGGTTTTACCAATGCTTATAAAGATTCTAATCTGGAAAAGATCAATCGCATATATGATTATATTATCAATAATTTCAGCCAGGAAATCTCTCTGGCTCAGGTGGCTGCCCTGGCTCATATGAATGAAGCTGCTTTTTGCCGCTATTTTAAAAATGCTACAAAAAAAACATTCACCCATTTCGTGAATGAAACCCGCATCGGCTATGCCTGTAAGCTGCTGATCGATGGCAACCTGAATGTGAGCCAAATCTGCTATGAATCAGGCTTCAACAACATCTCCAATTTTAACCGCCAGTTTAAACGGATAACCGGAAAAACGCCGCAAATGTACCAGGTAGAATATAAGAAGATATAATAAAAAATATAATTTCTTAGCGCACTTGGCAGTATTATTTATTGCCATATTTTTAAAATCCTTGACAATATAGGTA
>CAZQEZ010000031.1:0-4532 GCA_964592475.1 uncultured Roseivirgaceae bacterium | reverse complement strand
GCACTTGGCAGTATTATTTATTGCCATATTTTTAAAATCCTTGACAATATAGGTAAATTGTTTTTTATTAAAGTAAAGAATAAGGAGAAATTATGAAGATTTATTTAAGTAAATCAAGGACAAGATAAGCCATTTTTAGAAAATGGCAGACATACCGTAACGATCACCGCTGTGGAAGATGGACTAAGTGAGAAAAAAAATATCCCGTTTTTTGCCTGCAGATTTGAGAATGATGATGATTTTATCATGCACCGGTTTTATAATTCAGAACCGGGTTTTCCGCAGATTGTAGCATTGTTTGAAGCAGTAGGTTTTAATATTGAAGAAGGGGACGAAGTAGATTCAAAGCAGTTGCCGAATAAAGATGTCTCGATCATAGTTTCGGAGAGAACTTATAGCGATCCGGATACCGGAGATGAAAAAACAATCAAGCAGGCGTCTGATTTCAAACCTGCGCATTTGGCCGATACTTCCGACATTAAAAAAGAGAAATAATGAAGCTAAAATTGTTTGTCCCTAATCTATCTATAAAAAGTATTGTAAGAGTTAATAAGTGAAATTATGCAGCTGGTATTTAAGGTTTGCGTTATTTTACATCTACTTTATTTAAATAAGATAAAATTTTAAAATGAAATACTTCTTTATTTAAATTTTAATTACTTTTACATTTAAACTCTATATAGATGAAGTATCTATTGATATTAACCTTACTTTTAAGCACATTAGAAGTTCAGTCTCAAGACTGTTGTACGGATGTAAGCTGTATAAAAAGAACAAAGGATTTATCAAGTAAAATCAATACTATTTTTATAAAGCTTGATAAACCTCCCAATGGTGAATATACATTTCAGGAAATAATTGATCAATATGCCGACTCATTAAATTATTATGAAACAATAACACTAGAACAGATTTATAAGGAATTAAAAGCATATTATTTTCCGAATGATGATCTATCTGAATGTTTGATATCCTTCATAATAGAAAATCAACATATTTATAATTGGCTAGTATATTTCAGGGGCCTTAATACTCCCCCTACTGATCTTCCATCGCCTAATTTTAGAAGCAGATTCAGCCTATTTGTAAATACTAATTTTTTTGGAGTGACTGATTTATTTAAAGATACAGAAAGTTATATGGGTAATTTGAATTTATTGCTAGGTACAACAATAGGGAGAGATGAGCCTAAATTCAGAGTATCAATAGGCGGTACAGTTTTTTATCAATATACCAATTTAGACTACTTGATTTCGGCAAGGATAGCATATAAAATTACTGACATAGAACCTGCTTTGGTTAATATAGGTACCTTAAAAGTACATATACAATCTAATTTTAATCAAAATATTTTCATGCTAGAATCAGGAATTTCATTTGAAACTTATGCTTTTGGTATAAATATTTTAAATGTTGGTTATCAATCAAATCCCGGATATTATTATTTGTATTCCGGGTTTTCTTTTAATTTAGTCGATATATTTTAATTTTTTTATCAATGAATGCATTAATTACAAGTGGTGGTGGTGCCAAAGGAGCTTTTAGTGTAGGAGTTTTGAAGGTTTTATTCGAAAGAGGTTATGGCGAATTTGATATAATAAGTGGCACTAGTACCGGAGCATTAATTGCAGCTTTGGCAGCGGTAGGTCGTTATGATATTTTAGAAAATGAGTACACTAATGTGGAAAATAAGGACATCTTGACCCAAGATAATTTAGTCAAAAATATTGTAGAAGGTAAACCTTACATTTTTAACACTTTACCACTAGAAAGGAAAATAGATCAATATATTACCGATGAAGTTTACAGGCAAATGCTGGCTTTAAATAAATGTGTTTGTTTTTCATCTGTAAATTTACAAACAGGTAGGCGCACGGTTTTCTCAACTAAAATGTTTGATAAAAAAGGAAATTATGATTTAGTAAAAGTTGAGAGTGGTTCAATGCTAAGAAAGGCAATTATATCTAGTACAAACCAGGCAGGCTTTCTCAAACCTATTGAAATTAATATAGCTGGTGAAGTTTATCAATTTGTTGACGGCGGCTTAAGAGATGTGATTCCTGTGGAACCAGTACTGGATCAAAATCCTGATACAATATTTGTGCTTAGTAATAATCCGGGTTCCTTGTATCAAGTGCAGGATAAATATACGAGTGTGCTCAATGTGATTATGAGAGCCATATCAATTTTTATACAAGATGTAAGAGAAAACGACTTGAATGCACTGAATAGGTACGAAGGAGGCATGATTTATAAGTTTTTTCCCGCCATTGAATTAGATCCCAACAATCCAACTGGTTTAAATTTTAGAAAAAGTGATATGATCAACTGGATGAAATTGGGTGAGATAGTGGCTCGAGACGGGTTAAAAATAAATAACCTGATTACCTAAAGTATATTTTTTAAATTCATTCTGATTATTTAAATTGTAAAAAATATCAGAAAAATAAGGAACTCTGTTTTATGTAATATTTTATCGTAATTAGCTGAAACAATTATAATTAGAGATTTGTTTAACAGACTTATAATTTATTTAAAACCAAATTTCAAAATTCATGAAAAAAATTGATCTATTATCATTTGTAATTGCTTTATTATTTTTAGCTTCATGTGATGCTAAGAAAAGCGATACAGATTCCACTGAGGACGGGGAAAATGTATCGACTGAAACTACCCCTGCCGAAACAGTTACTATGGCTGTAAGTACTGATGAAAGCCAAATTGTTTGGGAAGGCACTATGGTAGGTGTTTACTCTCATGATGGTATTGTAAAATTAGAAAACGGATCCATGCAAGTTGCTGGTGACAAGATTGTTGGTGGCGAGTTCGTTGTCGATTTAACCAGTATGACCCCAACTGATGAAAATTACAACCCTGAAGAAGGGAAGACAAAGGAAAAATTGATTGGGCATTTATCTTCTGACGATTTCTTCAATGTTGAAGAATATCCATCTGCAAAGTTTGTAATTACTTCATATGATGACGCCAATAATACCGTAACTGGCGATTTAACCATCAGAGGTAATACAAATGAGGAAACTGTTGAAAATGTTTCATTTGATGCTGAAACTGGCAAAGCTACCGGTACTCTTACTTTTGACAGAACTAAATATGATGTATCATTTCAATCACCTGCTCAAGACATGGTGCTTTCTGATGATATTGAATTAGAAATAGCCTTAAGCTTGCAACCCATGGATGCTGCTTAATAATTATTAGTAGTAATTTTAAAGGCCGGTAATGATTACATTGCCGGCCTTTTTATTTTTTCTCGGGAGTATTGCTATTTACCAAAAGCTTCAATTACTTTGTCCATAAACGAGTTTGTCTCTTCGGAAATCACCATTCTTTCCGGTGAAGCCTCCAACCAGTCGATTGTTCCTTTAATGCCTTGCTTAAAAGGTATGGTGGCTTTGAATTCCGGCACAAAATTTTTGATTTTACTATTATCAAATATAACGCTCACTGCTTTATCACCAATTAGGTTGCCGGTTTGAGTGATGTCGAATTTGGTGATAAACTCGGAAGGAATATGCACCTTTTGGGCCGGAAAACCAGCAGCAGCGGCTACTGAATCATATATCTGATCCCAGGTGAGTAGCTCGTCACTGGTAATGTGAAAACTGTGTCCTATAGCCTGCTGATGACCAAATAGACCATTGAAACCCTTGGCAAAATCGATGGAGTGGGTAATAGTCCATAAGGAACTACCGTCTCCATGTACAATTACCGGTTTCCCCTTTTTAATGCGGTCAATGATGGTATACTCAGTCCAACCGCCTATGGCTACCGGAATCACCGTTTCATAAGTGAGTGACGGCCTAACAATGGTGATGGGAAAATTCTTCTCCCGGTATACCTTCATCAGGTGATCTTCACAGGCTATTTTATCACGGGAATACTGCCAAAAAGGATTTTTAAGGGGGGTTGATTCTGTTACTACCGGATGGGAGAGGGGCTTCTGGTAAGCCGAAGCCGAACTGATAAAAATGTATTGGCTGGTGCGATCGGTAAATAAACGAAAATCGCGGGCCACATCTTCTTCCACAAAGGCAATAAAGTTAGCAACCACATCAAATACCTGGTTGCCTAAAGCTTTATCTACTGCATTTTCATCATTGATATCCGCCTGTAGTGTTTGTACTCCTTCCGGTGCTGGTCGGTTGCCACGGTTAAGGTGAAAAACTTCATGACCCTGATCCAGGGCTAAACGAGTACATGCGTTAGAGATATTACCAGTGCCACCTATAAAAAGAATTTTCATGTTTAAGCTTTAGAATAAAAAAATATTTAGAATAGACAAAGATAAAACATAGACATTAGCAAACCAGCAAGAAATGTTTAATCCTTTACCAGCAAAAGATAGTGAAAATAATTTTCAAAAAATTGAAGTATGAGTTTTGCTTTTTTAAATAAGACTTCTATATTTGCAAAACATTTTCGGAGGGGGTACGCAAAAGTACTTCTGAAGAGCAAAATGGCCCGTTCGTCTAGGGGTTAGGACGCCAGGTTTTCATCCTGGTAACAGGGGT
>CAZQEZ010000030.1:0-36969 GCA_964592475.1 uncultured Roseivirgaceae bacterium | reverse complement strand
ATCAGGTAGCCCTGCTTTTTTTGCGAAAAATGGATTCTTGGCAACTTCCTCCTTTTACAGAGAAATGGCACAGAAAAGTTATTTGATGATTTTTCTTATAATTATAACTGCAAGTTTAAAAACACAACCTTAAAGATTACTCATTAAAATTAATGAGTTTTGATACCTGAATTTTTTAGATTTTAAAATCGAAATGCGCCACCTAGCATTAATTAATAAAATCTTTTGCTGATAGTTTAATAGTTTCATCTTTTCCAACACTCGGGTTCTTTACTTTTTCCTGATACCTTACAGTTGACTTTTTTCCTGCAACTCCATGTATTAAAGCTTTTGTCAATTCTCCATCCTGCCAAAAGATATCAACCTCATACCCTCCCCTGGCTTTTATGCCTTTTACATAGCCATTTTCCCATTGCTTTGGCAAGGCAGGCAACAAATGAATTTCGCCTGCATGGCTTTGCAAAAGCATTTCCATTACACCGGCAGCACCTCCAAAGTTGCCATCGATTTGGAAGGGCGGATGGGTATCGAAAAGATTGGGCAAGGTGGACTTGGCTAAAAGTGCCTGTACATTTTCATACGCTTTTTCTGCATTGAGCAATCGCGCGTAAAAATTGATGATCCAGGCACGACTCCAACCAGTATGACCGCCGCCATTGGCTAATCGCATTTCAATCGTTTTGGCCGCCGCGGCGAACATAGCACTATCGGCAGCAATAATCTGGGTGCCAGGGTGTAGTCCTAGCAAATGGGATATATGCCGGTGCCCCGGCTCGGCTTCTTCATAATCTTCTATCCATTCCTGAATGGTACCATCGGCTCCTATTTTTACCGGTGGCAATTGCTTTAAGGTTGCCTCCAACTTTTGGCGATAGGTTTCGCTTTTATTTAATATTTCAGCCGCTTTTATAGTATAATTAAAAAGCTCGGTGATAATTTGAGTATCAATGGTAGGCCCGTAAGTGAGCCTTACTTCCTGGCCTGTTTTGGGATTTATAAAAGTGTTTTCCGGTGAGTAAGATGGAGAAGTAACAAGATATCTCTCGGGCGACTTTACCAAAAACCCCAATATAAAATCGCAGGAGCCTTTCAAAATTGGCCATGCTTCTTCTCGTAAAAAGGTGGTGTCCTGATTATATTCAAAATGTCGCCATATCGGAAAAGTCATCCAGGGACCGCCCATGGGAAAGGTACCCCATTGTATGCCATCGTGTAAACCTGTACGTCCAAACACGGTAGTATTGTGATGCATTGTCCAGCCTTCGGTACCGTACATTTCCCTGGCAGTTTTTCCACCTGGCGTTCTGTATCGATCAATAAAATTAATTAAGGGAATCGCTGTTTCTGATAGATTTCCAACTTCTGCCGGCCAGTAGTTCATTTGCAAATTAATATTCACATGATAGTCCGCGTTCCACGGTGCTTCTATACCCTTACTCCATATACCTTGTAAATTAGCTGGTAATCTACCGGGCTTTCGTGAACTACCCATGAGTAAGTATCGACCATATTGGGTATAAAGGGCAACTAAACCGGGATCTTTAATTCCTTGCTGAACTCGCTCAAGGCGAATGTCAGTGGCAATGTTATTTAAGCTATCTGCTCCACCCAGGTATATTTCAAAACGCTGCATCATTTCACTATGCTCTTGCATGTGATCATTTAAAATTACGGCATATCCTTTGCTTTTAGCGGTTTCAATTTTTGCTTTGGCCAATTGCAACGGATCTATATTTCTATTAAAGTCTAGTTTTTCAAAATCATGATCTGTAGCACCGGTAAGGTAGATGATAGTTTCCGTAGCATCTTTAACCAATAGGCGATCTGTGGCAGTTAATTTTCCATTCGTGGCTACTTTCAGCATTCCCGCGAATCGCATATGAGCTCCGCCGGAACCTCTAGCACTATCAAATTCATCAATTATTTGCCCCTGCAATAAAATTTGATCTTGCAATACTTGAATTTTTACATCCTTCTGTCTATATAAATTAAGGTCAAATCCAGCCTTATTTTCACTGGTAATTTTAATGATGATCACATCATCAGGAGCTGAAGCGAACACTTGTTGACTAAACTTACTTCCATTTCGGACATACTCGGCGCTGGCAATACCGGTAATCAAATTAAGCGTTCGTTCATAATTTTGTACATTTCCGGAATCGTATGTAATTTGTACATCCATTAACGATTGATAAGATCGAAGCCTGGGAGGAGTTGCAAGCAATGTTTTTTGGGCTAATGCTTTTGCTTTCATGTTTTCTCCGGCAAATAATAATTGCCTTATTCGAGGCAAGCTTTCCAGTGCATTCGGATTGTTGTCATTTATTGGTAAACCAGCAAATAAGCTTTCCTCGTTAATCAGAATTCGTTCCTGGTCAGGTTTACCATACACCATTGCTCCTATTCTACCATTGCCCACTGGTAGTGCTTCTATCCATTCGGTGGCAGGTTGCTGATAAATTAATTTGAGAGGAGTATCATCGTGTAACTGTGTATCTTTTTCATCTGAATTACACGCCACAAGTAAAAGGATTAACAGGTATACTATTTTTTTCATAGATCACGAAATGCAAATACAAATTATAATTAAGGTATAAAAGTAGTATAATTTTGATTAGTAGCCAATTAAAATCAGGAATCCCAGCACTTTTAAGCTAAACAAAATGCTTTTAAAAGTGTACATTAATTGTACGAAAATGTACACATTGGCAAGGTGTACCTTCAATAAAAAGCCCTTATGGAGATTTTGGGAGCACTGGCATGCATCTTGTTAATCTTTTGGAAAAATTAAATATGGGAAAGAACACAGCATATCAAATTATAATTTCCTTGCTACAATTAATGGTTTTGGCTATTTTAGTTATGCTGGTTTTTGTCATTTATGGTTAAATATAAATTAGAGGAAATATGCAACGTTTAGTAAGATCAGACAGATTTAAAGTTTTTGGTGGTGTATGTGGCGGAATCGCCGAATTTTTGGGCTGGGATGTTACCATTGTCCGCTTATTGTATATAATTATAAGTATAGCCAGTGCTGCATTTCCAGGCATAATAGTATACATCATTCTTTGGATTATTATGCCTTCACAAAGCGAAGTTATCTATTAAGTCTATTAAGATAATTTCTTATTCGTACATGAAATTCAAGTAAGCATTTTTTAGTTCTTTCAATGCATGCTGGTCGTCTTCTTTCTCGGCCAGCGCAATTCCTTTTTTATAAACTTCTTCTGCCTTGTCAGTCATTTCCAACTCGGCCAGCAAAGCTGCCGCATGGTAGTAGGTAGGCAAATAATCCGGGTGATCATTTAGTAATATATTAAAAAACTTTAATGCCTCCTCAGGGGCTTCATCCGAGTATTCCAGCGCGATTCCATAAAGAATAAAGGGATCATCAGGATTTTGCTTTTGGAAATCAAGTAGTTTTGACAAACGTTTATTATTCATAATAACATCAATTTATAAAGTAAAAACTTTTAGTAATTACTACAAGCTGCTGCAAAACAAATATAAATCTTTTAAAATCATCTGAAATTTGATTAATTTTGCAGTTCAATTGCAATTTTTATATTTTTTGGTCCGAACTCAATTTTAAATCATAAGCCAATATTTACGTGGATAAAATTAAACTAGAAATTCTTGGATTATCATCCAGTCAATCTCAATCCGGTTCTTTTGCATTAGTTTTAGGAGAAGTTGGCAACAACCGACGCCTTCCCATCATTATAGGTATGTTTGAAGCTCAAGCCATAGCTATTGAAATTGAAAAGATAATCCCCAATCGTCCAATGACGCACGATTTGTTTAAGTCATTTGCAAATTCTTTTAATTTTACCGTGAAAGAAGTGGTGATTAGCGATTTAAAAGAAGGGGTATTCTTTGCAAAAATAATTTGTGATGATGGGGTAAGCACCTCAGAAATAGACGCGCGCCCCTCTGATGCTATTGCAATTGGTTTGCGATTTAACGCTCCCTTTTACACCTATGAAACCATTTTATCTGAAGCTGGTATTGTATTGACTGAAGAAAGTGAAGAAGAAAAACCAAAAGAAGCCCCCAAGGCTAGCACCAGCAAAAAAACTAAGTTGGAGCAATTGAAAGATTTGAGCTACGACAAATTGCAAGAAATGCTAAACAAAGCGATAGAAAAAGAAGATTATGAAGGAGCCGCGAAAATAAGGGATGAAATGAACAAGCGTAATTAGTAATTTCACCTTATTTGTTTTTTTTCGTTTCTTTTACACTTTGCTTTCTTCATTTTTACAACTGGGCAGACATTCATCAGAATGTTACTCTTTCTGTTTGTAAAATTCCGGTCATTACATGTCAATTAAAGCCATAAATATCTCTGATTCAGCGAAATTGATATATTTTAATGTTTAATCCTACAATGTAATAATAGAAGCAAAAACACCTATTTACTACTACCCATCTTAGGCTATATTTGGAATATTAAGTAAAAAACTATTCTCGATGAGTACTTCAAGTAATAAACTCGGCAATTTAAAAAAATTAATAAGCTTAAATACTATTAAAGGTCGTTTCATCTGGATGACCATTTTTTTTCTCCTAATATTTCTAGGTTTTTCTATTGTAACACTGATTCAAAACAGAAAGGTAAATAAAGTAGTCAATCAGATAATTGAGGTAAGGTTAGAGCTGAGAAGTGAAATTGAAAAGTTATCTACTACAGTAGACGATTTGTTAAGCAATGCCAGAAATAACATTTTAAAAAGACTACCACTAAACTCTGACAATGAATCCAACTATTATGAATATGAGGAGGTATCGAACACGATAGCCAAAATAGAAGAACTGAATGATTACTTACCAGATAACGCTATTGCTACTATAGCGGAATTGAAAACAATTAATGAAACTTTAAATCAAAATTTTAAGCGAGCAGATAGCATCTGGGAACAGAATAAAAACTATTATGTACTGCTTAATGTAAGAGAAAACCTAACTGATAATGCCACGGTAACTTATTTAAAAACTCCCGCGTTATCAGCTAAATTTGGATCTGACACAGTAAAGCATATCACTATTGAAGCTGAAGACGCTTTTTATTCCGGAGCATTTATCAACTATAGTCATGAGGGCTATCAAGGCTCTGGTTATGCCGATTATGTAAATAAAAAAGATGATTTTTTGGAAGCAAATTTTGTAAGTGAAAAAGCAGGGACACATTTAATCTACTATACCTATGCCATCAGAACTGGCAACAGACCTCTTGACATTTTCATTGATGACCAGATAATTAAAGAAAAACTTGATTTTGCTGCTAATGATAATGGTGGTTGGGAAAATTGGCAACACTCGGATACATTGGAAGTATATCTCGATTCGGGAATTCATTCAATAAAGGCATTAGCCACGGGTAAAAGCGGACCTAATATTGACAATATAAATATAATAGCCCCAACCAAAGGCACAAATACAATCAATGAACCTATGCTTGCTGAAGCAATACCTGATGAAATGATTCAAGGTGAACTTAACACAAAGCTTTTCTTTCTTTATCGCCATGAAGTGAACACCATGAGCGCGGTGGATGACATCTTGAGAGCTTCAATATCAATCATTAATCAAAATTTATGGAAACTTCGCGACATAAATGAGCAATTAATTTCAGCTGACAATGAAAAGCTAAAAGCAAATCTAAGGCAAAACAATATAAATAATTTCATAATTTTTGGGATAATATTAGTAATCTCCATACTGCTAATTTATATTACCATAAGATCATTAAATCGCTCCCTAGATCACCCTCTACAATTAATGAAGAATTTGGCGGCTGGTGATATTACAAAAAAAGCCCCTAATACTAAAGATGAACTGAATCAGATCATTGATGCTGGTAATGTATTGAGAGATCATTTGCAAAAAGCTTCGGAATTTGCTAATAGCATAGGAGAAGGCAACTTGGAAAGCCAATATGAGACCGGCAGTGATAAGGATGTACTGGGGAAAGCGCTACTGCTAATGCGAAACAAATTAAAAGCAATAGCTGAAGAAGACCGCAAAAATAACTGGACTTCGAAAGGTGTCAGTCAATTTGCTGACCTGGTAAGGAAAAATTATGATACCATGGAAGATTTTGCCGCGATAGCCATTTCACAGTTGGTTAAATACATTGATGCAAAACTCGGAATGCTCTATATTAAAAATGACGATGATGAAGAGCAGATCATGCTTGACTTAGAAGGTTGCTATGCTTATGATCGCAATAAATATCTGAAACAATCAATTGAACCGGGTTTTGGCTACGCAGGACAGGTATTTTTGGAAAAAGAAACCGTTTATTTAACAGACTTACCACCAGAATATGTGAAAATTGGCTCTGGCTTAGGTGAAACACAACCACGTAGTTTATTGATAGTACCTGTTGTAGCCAACGATGTGGTAGAAGGGGTGCTTGAAATTGCTTCGTTGCAAAAATATGAGCCTTATCAAATTAAATTTGTAGAAAAAGTAGCTGAAATATTTGCTACGCACATTGTAAATGTCAAAGTAAATGAAAAAACCAATCGCCTACTAATAGAGAGCAAAAAACAAGCTGAAGAGATGCGTGCTCAGGAAGAAGAACTAAGGCAAAACATGGAAGAATTGGAAGCTATTCACGAGCAAATGAAACGCGATAAAGAAGCTGAAAAAAAGGAAGTAGAATAATTGTTTGCGCTCAAAACAGTTATTTCAATTTGTTGATCACCAATTTCACCTTCCTATTCACTTGACTTGCACTGCTCCTTCGGGTACGCCCATGTCTTGTAGCACCAAATTGGTTGCCCGGTTAAATAGGTTATTCTGCAATAGAATAATCTTGTCAGTCTGGCTGCCACTTACTTTTAACAGATGCTCCTGTGGTTGACTGAGTTCGCAGTTCATAATTTTAGCAGCCAGTACATTGCGTAAGCTGATCATTTGTGCTTCCGGGGAGAGGCCGCCTGACACTCCCTTAAATTGATTGATGGTCACTCCTTTTGCCTTATTCAGGTGCAGGGCATCGGCCCAGGCGGGCTCAGGGTTTTCAGTATCCCAGGATACCTCCACGTTTTCGAGGGTTAGATTTTTTATATCCTGAGCCATCAGCGCATGGGTGGCTCTTTTGTCTGGCTTGTCTTCGGGCTCCATATGTAATTTAAAATTTCTAATCGTGATATTTTCGATGGATTTTACATCGGGATATCCTTCAATTTTGCTAGTACCTTGTGCCTGGGCAATTATATTATCAAAAACAACATTTCTAATTTTCCCAATTCGGGAATCCTTATTTCGCTTCCTCACTACCAACCAAATAGGATCACCGTTGCCCCACCAGTTGAAATGCTTGCGATCGCACGCTATGGTAATGTTACTAAAAAGCACATTTTCGGCAGTTGCGCCGTCCCTGATCACGATGCTCAGTCCCCGATTGGTATTCCTGATAACGCAATTGTCAAACGTAATGTGACGAAAATCGCTGTGGCTTTCGGTACCAAGCTTCAAAGCGGAAGAGGTAGAAGTAAGCACACAATTAGTCACAGTTACGTTTTCGCAAGTTTCACTGCGGCTATTGGTCAGGGTGGTTTTTAATACAATGGCATCGTCACCGGTTTCTATTCGGCAATTAGCGATCATCACATTTTTTGAGCCATCCACATCAATGCCATCTGCATTGACGCCACTTTCCAGGTCGGAGTAGATAAAGCAATTATCTACCACCACACGGTGGCACCATTGCAAATGCAGGGTCCAACCTACTGATTCTTTTATGGTCACCTGGCTTATTTTTATATCTTCGCTATCGACCAGGTAAACCAGGTTCACAATTGGAGGTATTTTATAATATCGCTTCATTTCCACACCGGCCTCTCGGGCATTAGCGGTTTCATCTGCTATAAAGTTGTCTACACTTTCGGCTTTTCTGTACTCTCGCCGGGCCTGACCGTGAATAGTACCACGTCCACTGATGGCTATGTTTTGAGCTTGATTAGCATAAATGAGCACATCTGTATCGGGATTATCTCCTTTATAAATATTAAAATCTACGTCATAGTCAGCTGCATTTTGGCTGGCAAATAAAGTTGCACCGGCTTCCAGGTAAAGCTCTACATTGCTTTTAAGTATCAGGGTGCCGGTTAAATAATCTCCGGGAGTAAAATATACTCGTCCTCCTCCATCTTGATGACAATCATCAATTGCCTGCTGGATCATGCCAGTAACCAGCTGGTCAATTTCTCCTAAAGCGCCATAATCACGAATATAATAATTGGAGGATTGTGCCGGTAAGAGTCCAGGCAATCCAAACATTAAAGCGGATACTAGCATTAGATTTAATCTCATGAATCGTTATTTTTTGCTTTTTAAATATTCTTCAATGTTTTCACAAATGCCGTTTATTAACCTTTCTCTGGACTCAAGGCTACTCCAGGCAATATGAGGGCTTATGTATAATTTGGCAGGGTTTTTAAGTTGCAATAGAGGACTTGAAGAAGGCAAAGGTTCCTTTTCCAATACATCTAAATAGGCTCCTGTTATTAAATCGTTATTCAAGGCTTTGGCCAAATCATTTTCATTGATTATTTGCCCCCTGCCAGTATTAAGCAAATAAGCATTTGGTTTCATCATTTGCATTCTTTCAAAATTAATTAAGTTATTGGTATGTTCATTCAGCGGGGCATGAATGGAAATAATATCAGCCTTTTGCAGCAATTCTTCTAGCGGCAAATGCGGATAGCCAGCCTTGGTATTCTTTCCGCTAGTCGAATGGTACACTACCTTGCAACCAAATCCGTCAGCAATCTGAGCAGTCTTTTTACCTATATTACCTAAACCGATTATACCAAAAACTTTTCTATCAAGTTCATGAAATGAGGGTCCTATATGGGTAAAAAGTGTATGCCGCGAATAATTTCCCGATTTGGTAAAATTGTCATAATACTGACATTTATGCATGAGATATAAAAGACCGGCAATAGCACTTTGTGACACACTGGCAGAACTGTATCCTGTTACATTTTTTACCTGAATGCCTTTTAGAGCTGCATAATCAAGGTCTACATTGTTCATGCCAGTGGCCGATATACAAACCAACTTTAGATGAGGCGCTTGATCTATCAATTGTTTGTCTATCAATACTTTATTGGTAACAATTACTTCTACTTCACTCACACGTAGCAGTGATGCTTCGCGATCCGAATAATCATAGTATTGCACATCACCAAATTGTTCCAGCTTTTTTAAACCAGCAATATTTCCCAGGGAGAGAGCATCGAGAAATGCTATTTTCATATCAGTTTTATTTTAAACTACTACGAAGATAATAAAAAATGAAGGCACAAAAAAAGTCCTGGCGGACGAACCAACCAGGACCATGTTAAACCCTAAAACCATAATGTAACTAATTTTAAACAAAAGGCGTGCCAGAAATAGGATATTGATCTATACTTGAAGAAAAATCAGGAATATTAAAAGTTTTTTATGTAGTAGTTTTGCATCATGAAAAGTAAATTGAAGGAAGTGCTAGAGTTGAATATAGCTACTATAATTTTAGGTAGTTCAGGAGTGTTGGGTAAACTTATACTGATTTCTCCACCTGTTATAATCCTGATTCGCAGCATTATAGCCTATTTTTTCATATGGTTCATTTTGCGTTTGTCCAAAAGTTCTTCAACTCCACAGATCATGAAAGCGCCTCGTTTTTTTATTATCAGTGGTTTACTGATGGCCGCTCACTGGGTGTTGTATTTTATTGCCTTGGATGTAACTTCTGTAGCAGTTGCATTTATTTCCGTTTTCACGTTTCCCGTTTTTACCACGCTTCTGGAGCCTCTTTTTTTTAAAAGTAAACTTCAGTTAATAGACTTACTGGCTTCTTTGTTGGTTATTGTTGGCATACTAATATTGGTACCTGATGTTTCTTTAAGCAACAATGTAACCCTTGGAGCCTTTTTAGGCATCCTTTCTGCGCTATTTTATGCCCTTCGCAATCTCATGAATAAAAGATATATCCATGTTTATTCCGGCACTTTTATCATGATGCAGCAAATGCTGATTGTAAGTATTATTTTAGCACCGGCAATTTTTATATTTCCTTTTAATCCTGGCAAGAGTGACATGCTGTGGTTAGTAATTTTGGGCGTAGGAACCACTGGCATAGGACATACACTCTTTGTGCGCAGCCTAAAGCATTTTAAAACGAGCACCGCCAGCATTATTACCAGCCTGCAACCTATCTATGGAATTATACTAGCCGTTATATTTTTAGGAGAAAAATTGAATCAGCAAATAATTATTGGAGGTGGTGTCATATTTTTTACCGTATTATTAAAAAGTTTGCAAGAATATTTGAAAGAAAATAGAATTACCACTAAAATATGAACCAATATCGTAGCAAAATTTCCCAACATGGGAAAAATATTCCCAATACGAACACTTCAGTAACTATCATTTTTTTGGCTTGCTTAATATTTACCATAAATGCATAACAATGCTTATTTGAAAAAGAGATAAGGTATAACAGTGGACGAATGTGTCGCCTAATTTGATTTTAATTAATTGGTTCTATGTGAAATTGTGTAGTTGTTTGTTATAAAAATAAAAAAATAATTACCGACGACAATGTTTAAAAGCACAATTCTGAAATAAGGTTTAACCTTTTATCAAACAACCATCAGGTTGCAACCTCTCATATCTGAGGTATCAGTGCGGCCTAGAATTTCAAAAGTGCCGTTTTTTTGATCAATAGTACCAATATCTGCAGTTTCAATAAATGCGCAACTATGAATATTGGCGAGGTCGATAATGTTTACCCCGCCACTTTTTCTATTGCTTAGGCTAAAAGGGTCGTTTAGGTCGCGAACTAGAATCTTCATCCAAGGAGGTGTCCGCAGCTTTCCATCTACTTTGGCATATGCCTGGCTCATAAGTTCAGTCATGCCATATTCGCTTGCAATGCCATTTAAATTCCACTTTTTTTTCAAAAACCCATGCACCTCCTCCCTAATCATTTCTTTTCTGCGCCCTTTCATACCACCGGTATCCATTACTATTGTTCCTTGTAAATTTAATGAAAAGGCTTCCGAAAAATCCAATAATGCAAATGTAACCCCCAGTAGAAGCACTTTTCTACGAGAATTTAATGCCTTCATCACTTGAAATTTTAATTTTTCCAAATCATGCAAATAAAACCCTGAAAGTTCTGATTGTGAAGCTCCTATTAAATGCTGCATCATATAAACCAAAGATGCATTACCGCGCTCCAGGTAAGAGGGCAATAATGCAAAAATGTGGTAATCTTGAGGGGAAGCGAAAAAGTATTGAAAATTTTGAATACATATTCTTTCATAGTGACTGAGGCTCTTTACAAAATGCTTACTTGTCTGTTGTCCAGTGGTACCGCTACTTTCAAACACCTTTTCCTCTTGCCAGTTACCTGTTTTTATCTTTTGACTTTTAAAAAATTCGATTGGCAAAAAAGGTATTTTCTCTAAAGTTTGGATATTACTTGGGATTATTGATAAGTAATTGAGATATTGCCTGTAAATTTGATTATGAATTGCCTGATATTGAAAAAGATTCAATGCCAATTCATCAAACTCGTTTTTATTGATGTGAAATAACTTTTCAGAAAAACTTTTAAAAAAACTCATACGTTAAAAAGATTTAGCAGAGCAATAACGTTTAACTTTAGATTGCTCAAAATTAACTTATTATAGAAAGATGAAGTACATTATTTTGTTTTCAATTATTATATTGGCATTTTCATGCACCCTACCACCGGAGCTTGATCCACAGCCTCAAATTTCTTTTCAGAATATTGCTTTCAGAGAGACTGATTCGCAAGAATTATTAATACTGGACTTATCTTTTCAAGATGGTGATGGTAATTTAGGATTAGGAAAAGGTGACACTACTTTTCCATATAATGAAAGAAATATTATTCTAGATCGATTAGGAAATAGAATTTCTTATGCTGAAACCAGTAATGTGGATACTTTGCCAGAATATAATACCATTGATTGGCAAATAATAAGAAATGGCAATGTTATTCAAGATACAATTCTTGCACCTATAAATCCTAATCACAATAATATTTTTGTTGATTTTTATATTTATGATGGCACCGGCAACCGGGAAGAATTTAATTTTCGCGAGGAGCTGGGAGTAGCTGGTTTCGACGGACGATTTCCCATTCTTTTTGATGATAATAATCCAACAAAAGCACTGGAAGGTGACTTAAGATATTCAATGCCATCCAGCGCCTGGTCTCTTTTATTTAGTCTTGATACATTAGAGCTTGAGGTACAAATACAGGATAGAGCTTTCAACAAGAGTAATGTGATATCCACTGGTAAATTTACTTTGCAAGGAAAAAAAGTTAATTAATAAGTACAAATATTCACAGACCAAAAGAAAGGCGGCTAATCTTTACTGATTAGCCGCCTTTCTTTATAGAATTACATTTAAAACTTTATAAATAAAGGGCTGGAAACCTTTGAGGATCACTTTCTCGCATTACTTCATATGCTTTATCGAAAACATCCTCTGCATTGGGCTTACTAAAATAGTCTCCATCGGACCCATAAGCTGGCCTATGCTCTTTGGCTGCTATGGTAACAGGTGCAGAATCTAGAAATTTGTAAGCATGTTGTTTTTCCAGTACTTGTTGCATCATGAATGCTGAGGCACCCCCGGGCACATCTTCATCAGCAAAAATTATCCGGTTCGTTTTCTTTATACTCTGCAGTATCACTTCAGAAATATCAAAAGGTATTAGCGTTTGGGCATCTATTACTTCACAATTAATACCAAAGTCTGCTAATTGATTAGCTGCATCGAGTACAATTCTACACATTGAGCCATAGGTAACGATGGTAATATCTTTTCCTTCACGCAGTACTTCAGGTACTCCAAGTGAAATTGTAAATTCTCCAATATTATCAGGCAGCTTCTCCTTTAATCGATAACCATTCAAGCTTTCAATCATTAAAGCAGGTTCATCTGATCGCAATATGGTGTTGTACATTCCGGCAGCTTGAGTAAAGTTACGTGGCACTAAAACGAACATTCCTCGCAGGCTATTCAAAATCATTCCCATAGGTGAGCCGCTATGCCATACACCCTCTAGTCTATGGCCTCTTGTTCTTATAATTAAAGGCGCTTTTTGTCCTCCTTTGGTTCTATATTGTAAAGTAGCCAGATCATCTGTCATGCCTTGCAGGGCAAAAATCAAATAATCCAGGTACTGAATTTCTGCTATAGGCCGGAAGCCCCTCATGGCCATGCCAATACCCTGCCCTAAAATAGTGTTTTCTCTAATACCGGTATCGCTTATTCGGTGCTCGCCATATTTTTCTTGCAGTCCGGCAAAACCTTGATTTACATCCCCGATTTTTCCTACATCTTCTCCAAAAGCCACTACTAACGGATCTCTTTTAAAGGCTGCATCGAAACACGCTTGCACCACTTCTCGTCCATCAACTAATGGTGATTTATTGCTATAAGCAGGTTTAATTTCTTTTACTTTCAGTGCCGATAAATCTGATTGACTATATAAATATGAGCTGTAATCTTCCTGTGCTTTTTTAATAAATTCATTTACCCACCGCTGTAACGATCTTCTTACCGGAGTGCTTTCGGACCGGGTGAGCCGCAGTGCATTCCTAGCAGCTCTCAATGAATCCAGTTTTAATGGGTTAGGCTTCTTACTTAGAATTTCTCTCAATTGTTTTATAGCCTCCGCATTTTCGGTATTGACTTCCAGCTGGGTAAGAAGATCAATTACTTGCTTAGAAGGCTGTTTTAAAGAGGCAATATAATCTTTCCAGGCTGCATCTTTCGATTGTTTTACATGATCCTGCGCCTCCTGTTCTATTTGTTTAAGTTGCCCGGGTACAGCTAGTTCATTTTCCAGAATAAATTCCTTAAATTTTACCAGGCAGTCATTTTCATTTTCCCATTGCAAACGCTCTTTGCTTTTGTATCGCTCATGACTTCCGGAAGTGGAGTGACCTTGAGGTTGTGTTAATTCAAGCACATGCACCAAACAGGGTACATGTTTTTCTCTGGCTAAGGTTGCGGCTTGTGAGAAAGTTTCAATAAGTGCTTCGTAATCCCAACCCTTTACAGTCAAGATTTCCAAGCCGGTGTCTTTCCCATTTCTTTGAAAACCGGACAAAGCTTTAGATATACTTGACTTGGTAATTTGATAATCGTTAGTAACAGAGATGCCGTAATCATCATCCCAAACGGCAAGCACAACAGGCACCTGCAATACACCTACCGCGTTGACTGATTCTAAAAAGATACCTTCGGCAGTGGCAGCATTACCAATAGTAGCAAATGCTACTTCATTTCCTTTCTTGCTAAAGTTTTTATATTTGTGTAGTGCTTTATTGTTTCTATAATATTTTGAAGCTAGCCCCAGGCCAACAACTCGAGGTATCTGACCAGCAGTGGGTGAAATATCTGCTACACAATTGTAATTTTCCGATAGATTTGTCCACATCCCATCTGCATCAAGCAATCGTGCAGAAAAATGACTATTCATTAGCCTACCTGCAGAAGATGGTTCCGCTTCTACATTGGTATGGGCATATAATTGAGCAAAAAATTGCTGAATTGTTAAAACACCCAGAGAAAACATAAAGGTCTGATCTCGATAATAGCCCACTCGCCAATCACCTTTTTGAAAAGCTTTGGCCATTGCCATTTGCGGCAACTCCTTTCCATCGCCGAAAATGCCGAATTTAGCTTTTCCCATGAAAACTTCTTTGCGACCAATTATGCTTGCATGGCGACTTTCCCAGGCTACCCGGTAGTCCTGCAAGATTTCTTCAACTGAAATGTCGGTTTTTTTCAATATCTCCGTATTATTCACTAACAAAAAGCGTTTAGGTTTAGAATATAGATAGGATTAGACAAAGAACTTTTATTATCACCGAAAACAAAAATAGCCAAAAAGAACCTTTAATGCAATTTTAAAAAATTGTTGAAAGAGCAAGCAAAAAGATTAAGGTTCTTTAATATGGAGCTTAGTTATTTGTATATTTGTTTAAAACTTGAGTTGAAATACAATTACCACTTTAAATATGATGAACAGCAAAATTTTATTCTTTTTTTTATCTCTTTTATTGTTAAGCAACAAAAATTTTGCTCAGCCGGTTTTATTTATTGAAGAGTTAAATTACAATTTTGAGCAAATTGCAGAAGGTGCCATTGCTAAGCACGATTTTGTAATCAAGAACACCGGTGACAAGCCATTGGTAATCAATAGCGTTCGAGCCAGTTGTGGTTGTACCACTCCATTCTGGACTAAAGAACCTATTTTGCCCGGGCAATCGGGAATAGTAAGCGCAGCTTACAATAGCCAAAACAGACCCGGGGCTTTTAAAAAAAGTATCAGTGTTTTTACAAACGCAGTGAAGCCGGTTAAAACGCTATACATTCAAGGGGTGGTAGTAAATAAACCAATTAAAGAATCTTATACCGCTGAAGAAAAAGCCAACTCCGCTAAAATAGCTGCAAGCACTTTAATACTTGCCGGAAAAATTGAAATGGGGCAAAAGGTACCCTTATCGCTAAAAATTAAAAATGAAGGAGAAAATCCGCTAGTTATTGATGCTATTAGAGCTGGCTGCAATTGTATAATATGGGATAACTATAATAAAGAACCAATTACGAAGGGCGAAGAGGAAACTTTGAAGTTGATTTATACGCCAAGGTCGTTGGGCATAAAAAATGAGCCTTTCATTATTTATTCAAATGATATTACTCAATCACAATTGAAAGTAGAAATAAAAGCAGAAATCGTTCATTCACTGGATCAAAACAGCCCGATTAAACAAACTGAAAACATTCAATTTTAAATAATTAAATAATCCCAGGTGTAACTTCATATTATTTGTAGCATTTTCAGTGATTTCCCGCTTCACTATCTTACCAGGATAGCCCTTGCATTTTATTCATGGAGTACAAATTCCTGTCAAATTTTGATCATTAAAAACTACTGTTGATATTTATCCATTTTAAGTGATCATGATTAACAAATTTTAAAATTAAAAATAAACATTATCATAGCAAATGATATAAGTATAATATCTTTGCAACCCCATTTAAATTTTAGTATAAAATGATTATATCTGTACCCAAAGAAATTAAAAATAACGAGAATAGAGTAGCGCTAACCCCTGCCGGAGCTACAGAATTAACTAAAAATGGCCACACAGTTTACATACAAAGTACAGCCGGTAATTCCAGTGCATTTACTGATCAAATGTATGAAGAAGCGGGAGCCACGATAGTACCCGATATCGCCACAGCTTACGCAAAAGGTGAAATGATAATAAAAGTGAAAGAACCGATAGAAGAGGAATATGCTTTAATAAAAGAAGATCAATTATTGTTCACCTATTTTCATTTTGCATCTTATGAGCCATTGACCAATGCAATGATCAAAAACAAACCTGTATGTCTGGCTTATGAAACAGTAGAAAAAAAAGGAGGGTCTTTACCTTTATTGATACCCATGTCGGAAGTAGCCGGAAGGATGGCTGTACAGGAAGGTGCTAAATTTTTAGAAAAGCCCATGGGAGGAAAAGGTATTTTGCTAGGAGGTGTACCTGGCGTTAGGCCTGCTAAAGTACTGGTATTAGGTGGAGGAATAGTAGGAACTCAAGCAGCTAAAATGGCTGCAGGGCTAGGTGCTGATGTTACTATCATGGATATTAACCTGGATAGGCTTCGCTACTTATCAGACATAATGCCCCCCAATGTTCATACGGTTGTGTCTAATGAATACAACATCCGACAGTTGATCCAAACACATGATCTAATCGTGGGTGCAGTTTTAATACCGGGGGCCAAAGCGCCGCATTTAATCACCCGAGATATGCTTCCCGAAATGCAAAAAGGTACCGTTTTAATAGATGTAGCTGTAGACCAGGGAGGATGCATCGAAACTTGTAAACCTACTACTCACCAGGAGCCAACTTATACTATTGATGGTGTAATCCACTACTGTGTGGCCAATATGCCTGGCGCTGTTCCTAATACTTCTACCATTGCCCTCACCAATGCTACTTTGCCTTATGCTTTACAACTTGCCAATAAAGGCTGGAAGAGAGCTTGCAACGAAAATGAAGAATTAAAAAAAGGACTTAATATTATAAATGGAGCTGTAGTTTATGAAGCTGTAGCACAAGCTTTTGATTTAGAATTTACTCCTGTTGATAATTTTCTGGACTAGCTTTGTCAAAATCTCACAAGTGAAACAAACAGGTAATAAATTTTAATAAATAAATATTCTGAATCGTTGAAAAGGTTCTGGTTAGCCAATCAGAACCTTTTTCATTTATTAATTTCAAAATAAGCTATGTATTAAATATTATAAAAAATACTAAATAGAGTAGGAAATTAAAATAGCACTCTTTTTGTATTACTTCCGTTACTCAATTGATTATCTTAATTTTATCTAAATTAGCCTATTAAAAAAAAGTTTCAGCCAGTTTGTATATGAAATACCCGTTTCTTGGTTCCTACATCCGTTTTCTTGGTAAAGGCCTGCTGCTGCTTTTTTGCATTATTTTCAATGAACAGGCAAAAGCTTATCCGTTCATTGGTATTAAAATCAATGGAGGTGCGAGTATTACCAATTCTCCTGAAGTCACCATTGAGATTTCCTCAATAAAAATAGATGATAAACTTATTAAAGAAATGCAGATTGCTAATGAATCCAACTTTAACAACCAAAGCTGGCTCAACTATAGCAATAAACCTATCAAATTTGAATTAACCCCGGGTGATGGTGAAAAAAACATATGGGTAAGACTTAAGGATAAGGAAGGCAATGTGTCGCCTGCAGAAAATGCCAAGATTATACTGGATACTCAACCACCAGAAGCTAAATCACTTGAAATTAATAACGGAGCAGCTTATACTAACAATCAGCAAATGAAAGTTTTGCTTGAACTTAAGGCCGAGGGTGCAACAAAAATGCAAATTAGTAATGAACCTGGTTTTGAAAATGTGGAATGGAAACCTTACAAACCCCGAATACAATGGCTGATAGGACCTCCCGGTGATGGCAAAAAAGTAGTTTTTGCTCGTTTTGCCGATGCTGCAGACAATTACTCTTCTACCATAAAAAGCAGCATTGAACTTGATACAAAACCACCTCACAATTGCACAATAGAAATTAATGAGGATGCGAAAACCACTAACAAGTTTGATGTAAAAGTGAAAGTACAGGCCGAAGGAGCTAGTAAATTAAGATTAATAGATCGCGAGGGCCAGGAGCAATTTTTTGATTTTTCTAATACCAATGTAAAAGAAATTAATTGGACATTTGACAAAAATCAAGGATTAAAAATAATTAGGGCCTATTTCGTGGACGAAGCCCAAAATTTTACGCAACAAACTGTACAGGATGATATCATTCTGGATACACAGCCTCCCAAACCCCCGATAATCAAAATTAACAATGGAGCCACTCACACCAATAATGCGAATGGAATAGTTTCGTTGCGAATAAATACCAAAGAAAACCCTACTGATTTTCTAATTCACATAAGTAACGATAAAAATATCCAGCATGTCGAGGGCAAACCGTTTCAGGCAATTTTTGATAAATGGCAACTGGATGCTGATGCTGATGGAGAAAAATTTATTTGGG
This sequence comes from uncultured Roseivirgaceae bacterium, assembly GCA_964592475.1. Taxonomy (GTDB): domain Bacteria; phylum Bacteroidota; class Bacteroidia; order Cytophagales; family Cyclobacteriaceae; genus CAZQEZ01. The sequence goes on along the minus strand of CAZQEZ010000030.1, from coordinate 18,317 downwards.
CTAGCTTACAGGACCCGGCTGGTAATATATCGGAAGTAAATAAAGCCAGTATCATTTTAGATAGAAAACCTCCAGTAATTGAAAGAGTGGAGATCAATGGAGGTGCATCAATTACTAACAAGAGCAAAGTAAATATCCGAATTGAAGCATCGGGCGCAGATTTCATGCAAATAAGCACAAGGAAAGATTTGATCAAAGCCAATGATTGGCACCCGTTTTCAGCAAACCTAACCGGGTTCCAATTGCCTTTGGGCAATGGTGAAAAAAGAGTATTTATAATATTGCGTGATAAAGCAGGCAATGTTTCAAAAGTGAGTACTGCCAATATAATATTAGACGAAAATGCTCCTCAAGGGGCTTTTGCATTAGTCAATAATCAGCAATTTGTGAATAAGCGTGCTATCCAATTAAAGTTCAAAACTGCAGACGCCACTCATTTTCAAATAAGTCATCTTCCTACTTTCAACCAGGCCGAATGGATAAAATCCAATATAAATGAAACTACCTATCAGTTGCCCGATGAGGATGGTGCTTTTAAATTATTTTTTCGGCTCAAAGATGCAGTAGGAAATATTAGCGAACCATTGGTTTTGCCTGTATTTTTAGATAGAGCCCCCCCCCAAGCCAAAAGTTTACTTATTAACAATGGAGCTGAATGGTTTAACAGAGTAGATATGAAAGTAACTCTTGCCTTTAATGTACAAGGAGCTGATGAGGTAATGATAAGTAATAACAAAGATTTTGATAAAGCTAAATGGCAAGAGAGCGAAAGAACCATAGGTTGGATTTTGGATGGAACAAAAGATGGTAAGAAAACGGTTTATGCCAAATTTCGGGATAGGGCCGGTAATGAAAGTGATGTGATAAATGCATCAATAAAAGTAGATACTGAGGGCCCTCAAATCAATAATTTTATCATTAACGAGGGAGATGTATATACCAAGGCTCTTTCACGCGAAGTAAAAATAACAATCGATGCACAAGGTGCCGATTCTATTTATTTAAGCAATGAGTCTATCGATTTACTAAAACCAGTAAATTGGATACCTTATACAGATACCCTTACCTGGCAATTGATGGATCAAGACGGGGTACTTACGGTTCATGGCTTATTAAAAGATAAGGCAGGTAATGTGAGTATGGAAGTAAATGACCATATAATATTGGACAGAGTGCCTCCGGAATTTACCCGTGTTTTTGTCAATAACAATGCTCGCTTCTGTAACCAAACGCAAGTACAGGTACGATTGATTGCTCGCGAAGCGGCTCAGGTAAAAGTGAGCAATTACCCCAGTTTGGATTCGGCTCAATGGATGCCTTACACGAATTTAATTACTGAATGGCACCTCGATAGTACCCGAGAAGGCCGAAAAATTGTATATGCATGGTTTAAAGATAAGGCTGGCAATATATCTGATGCCGCAGCTGATGAAATAATTTTAGACCGTGTTCCGCCTGAAGGCATTGATGTAGGTTTCCGGTATGATAGTATTTCTGCTGATGAGGTATTTATTGTGGTGAAAGCTTCTGATCCAAAAACCATGCAATGGACATTTGCTGATACTTTCGAAAATAGCGAATGGCAAAAATATGAAAAAGAATTCAAAATAAAATTACCTGAAAACAATAATAATGAAATTCCATTTTACATCCGATTTAGAGATGAAGCAGAAAACAGTACAAAGGTGTTTGAAAAAATGATAATTAGAAAAAAAGAAGATGAACAACAGGAATAAAGTAATGAATAAAATATTGATGTTTTTGATACTATTCTGTAGCATTAACTATGTATCTGCCCAAACCGCCAATTTGAACCGGGGGCTTTTGGCTTATTTCCCTTTTAATGAGAATGCTGATGACCACACGGGCTATAATGATGGAACAGTGCATGGTGCGCAGATAACAACAAAACGATGTGATGATTTTGCCTATTATTTTGATGGTGTAAACGACTATATTGATTGCGGCAATCATCCCTCATTGAATAAGAATTTTTCAGGATTTACAGTTGCTGCCTGGATTAGTCCGGCCTATATTGGCAACAATGAATTTGGCACTATTGTAGGTAAATGGGGGTTTGATCCGGCAAAAGATCATTTTGGCGTTTGGATAAATGAAAATTATAAAATTGTAGCGGCCATAGGCGATCAAAATGTGATGGAAAATGGAATATTTTCAAATACTATGCTACAGACAGATGAGTGGTATCATGTGGTAGCTACCTGGAGCCGCAACAGACGTATGGCTATTTATATTAATGGTGTAATGGAAGCCAAAGGAATGCAAACCGGCAATGGCATCAACATGAATTCACCGGTAAATCTTCAAATAGGACAGCAGCAAGGTCGATTTAAAAGACCCTATAAAGGCCTGATAGATGAAGTGCGGATTTATGGTCGTACATTGTCAACAACTGAAATAAAAGCTTTGTATAAATTTGACAAGTCTGCATGCGAGAAAATATACATTCAAGGAAATGTATATAACAAGAAAACGGGCAAACCCGTATCTGGCGACGTTGTATTTGAAGATTTAAGCACAGGAGATTTATTCAAGAAAATAGCTACAAAGGGTGAAGATAGCAGATATGAAATTACCTTACCCATTGGGTATAAACTGGGAATGTATGCCGAAGCTAAAGAATTTATGTCCATTACAGACAACATTGATACCAGGAATATGTACGTGAATCAAAGAATTACAAAAGATTTGTATGTTGTGCCAATGGAGGTTGGAGAATCTTTACGGATGAACAATTTATTTTTTGATACCGGAAAATCAGATTTACGCAAGGAATCATTTGCCGAATTGAATCGCCTGCTCAAGCTCTTTGAAATGTTTCCTAATTTAAAAATTGAAATTTCCGGACATACCGATAGTGTTGGCTCCGACGCAGACAATAGAGCGCTGAGTAACGATAGGGCAAATGCGGTACGTAATTATTTAGTGGCCCGTCGCATCAACCCAGCCGGTGTTTTGGCTCGAGGCTACGGCGAAAGTAAACCAATAGCTACTAACAACACAGCTCATGGTCGCCAGCAAAACAGAAGAGTGGAGTTTAAGATATTGAGTAAATAAAAATATGGCACTTGAATACACATTCTTGGTTAAATTGCTAGTGCCTCAATGTTCAACTAAAAAATGGTCTCGCCCCCTCAAAATAGCAACAATTTCTTCAGGATAATTAACACCATAATCATTTTTGATTTTGTAAATTAAATCTTCGGCAGAAAGATATTCCTTATAATTTTCATAAACCTGCCCAATAGATTCGTAAATAGTAAGTAATTCTTTATGATCAACTTTAAATTGATCAATCAGGTTGAGTATTTCCTGATGGCTCCCTGCTTGCAAGTGCATATCAATATTTGAAATTATCTCTTTGTCAGTATAATTTAGGTAGATGGTTTCAATTGGTTCTACATATAAGCGCTCGGGTTCATTATACGCAATTATTATTTCAATGTAGTCTACAAGTGCGATTAATTCGAGTATCATAGCTAGTTATTTCATTCTTAACTTCTTAAAATAAGAAAATGTTTTCAAAGAATATTAATATTACTCTCTAATTTAATCTTTTCAAGAATACAGCTAATTCAAAAAATGGTTATTAACTTAAGCAATTATAGGTAAAGATGTTACAGGAAATATGACTTTGTAATTTTATACCATTAAGATTAAGAATAGTATTAAATATTACCTTCCATTACTAATTTTCAATGATAGATTTGGGTAAGTTTTGATCGTAGTAGCATCTTAAGAAGAAATTGATGTTTTCTATCAACTTTTCATCAAACACCACTTCATCTTTGAAATTGAAAGGGTTGACACCGGAATCCAAAAAGCACTCACCAATCTTAACCGCCATTAAATTCCAGGTAAGTGGCGGGAAATTTCGATTGATCCATTCATATATCTCTTTTCCTTTCGCCTCATCGGGTGTCAAATTCATAATTGCTCTATTTTTTACACGTGCAATAATTTGCAATTTAAATACCGAAATCCTTTAAAATATTTAAATAATTAATCATTTATCCAGTAACTTTCTTTAGATCAGTGGATTACGACCATAGGCTTGTTATAATAATTAAATAAATTATAAGCAAAATACAAAATAATTCAATAAAGAAGTGCAGAATTGGGATTCATATTCCCAATATGAAACATTATCTCAAGTTATCGATGGCCGCGGCTCTCTTTCTGTGCCATCGGTTTAGTAATGGGTATGACAGTACTGCAGCCAAAATAATGAGGGTACCCAGGTAAAATCCTAAATTCATTTTTTCACTGGCAGGAAATATGATTACGGCAAGCACAATGCCATAAACAGGCTCCATATTTACGGTTAAGTTAATACCGAAAGCTGAGATCCGTTTCATTAAACTAACTGATTGGCTATAAGCATAGACAGTACATACCAGGGCCAGGATCAACAAATAAACCCAATCCATCAAGGTGGGAATTAATTGCAAACCTGTTTCGGTAAATAATCTACCATAAAACGGAAAAAAGGCCAGGATACTTAAACTTGCCCCCGACATTTCGTAAAAAGTAATGGTTTGATGATGATATTTGTGAGTAAATTTCAAATTGATCACCGTAAATAAGGCCGCTAAAAAGGCGGATCCTAAAGCCAAAGCAAGACCCAAAGCATGATTAAATTCAAACCTGAAAATCACATACAACCCTACTATTACTACACACCCTAGTATCAGTTCATATGGTTTTATTTTCTTTTTCACGATCATAGGTTCCAGTAAGCTGGTCCAGAAAGAAGTAGTGGCCATGCCGGCCAAACACACTGAGGCAGTAGCTACTCTTGCTGCTCCAAAAAACAAAATCCAATGGGCTCCTATCAAACTTCCGTTGAGCAACATCAAAAATAAATACCTGGGAGGCACTTTGAAGCTCAATTTTTTGATGAACATGATTATTGCTAAAGCCAATGCTGCCAGTATCACGCGATAAAAAACAATTTCAACTGAAGGTATGGAAATTAACAAACCAAGAATAGCCGTAAATCCCCATAGAAAAACTATGAAATGTAAATGTAAATAATCTCTCTTTTCCGACATCGACTTATTTATCTGGGCAAGGTTTTGTATAAAATTGCACCCACAAAGGCAAAAATAATGTTGGGAATCCAAACAGCCAAGGCCGGCTCTAAAGCGCCTACTTCAGCAATACTCCTGGTAAAAGTAAAGAATATAATATAGATAAAGGCAAGTAAAAAACCGAGTGCTATTTGAAAACCTGCGCCTTCTCTTGATTTTCGTGCCGAAACTATTAACCCGATAAAGGTAAGAATGATAACAGTAAATGGAGAGCTGAAGCGGATATATTTTTCAATTGCATACATTTCAATATCATCAGCACCTCTAGACCGCAATTCTCTTATGTAGCTATTTAATTCATCGAGTGTAAGCGTTTCGTACAGTCGATATTGATTGGAAAAATCGTCCGGCTCTATGTTTAGAACAGTATCCATTTTGTCTCCAAAATCGATATCCTCTTTAAACTCATGAAAAGCACGCCTTTTCCAGTTAATTAATTCCCAACGTTGTGAGTCGGCCACCCATTTGATTTGCTGAGCCGAAAGTTTCTCTACAAGCTTGGTGTTATTTATCCTTTCTAAGGTGAAATTATAGCCGGTATTGCTCTGCCCTTGGTAGTTTTTGATGTACATGTACAATTCCGGCGCTATCTTTAAGTGAATATTCTCCTCGCTGTAATAATTAGATTTTTCCAGATATTGAACTTCAAATGCCACTCGTGATTTATTAGAATTTGGTATTACCCAACCGGTAAGATAAAAGCTGCTACCGCCAATAATTAAAGCCCCCATCAGGTATGGCCACATTAATCTTTTAAAACTAACACCGCCGGCAAGCATGGCAATGATTTCAGTATGAGAAGCCAGTTTTGCGGTAACAAAAACCACCGCGATAAAAACCGTAATCGGTGAAATCATATTGGCAATATAGGGAAAGAAGTCAAGATAATAGCCAATCAATTGCTCTGCTCCCAAATTGTTACGAATAAATTTCTCGTTTTTATCCGTCATATCGATAATACATACTACCGATACAATCACGGAAACAACGAAAACGTAAGTGAAAAGAAACTTTTTGAGTATATACCTGTCTAATAATCGAAACATAAATTACAATCGCTGAGATATTTTGGGAATTATCATATTTTTCCAATCAACAAAGGTGCCAGCAATTATTTCCTTTCTTGCTTTTTTTACTAGCCAAAGATAAAACGATAAATTATGAATACTGGCGATTTGTGCCGCCAAAATTTCTTTACTATAAAGTAAATGTCTTAAATAAGCCTTTGAGAATTGCTGACTCACAAAACAATCATTATTGGCATCAATGGGCGATAAATCTTCTTTCCATTTTTCATTACGAATATTAATAATGCCTTCACTGGTATAAATAATACCATGTCTGGCATTGCGAGTAGGCAATACACAATCAAACATATCTACACCTAAGGCAATGTTTTCGATAATGTTTTTGGGAGTACCCACACCCATAAGATAACGAGGTTTATCTTGTGGAAGTATATCACAAACCAATGCAGTCATTTCATACATCAATTCTTCAGGCTCTCCCACCGAAAGCCCGCCTATGGCATTTCCCGGCCCATCGGCATTGGCAATAAATTCAGCAGATTGTTTCCGCAATTCCGGATAAACACTTCCCTGAACAATCGGAAAAAGCAATTGATCATACTGATAAGTGGGTGATGAATTATTAAAATGTTGCTGGCAACGCTTCAACCAACGATGAGTCATCTGCATTGAGCTTAACGCGTAATCTTTGTCACATGGGTAAGGAGTACACTCATCAAAAGCCATAATAATATCGGCACCAATAGCTCTTTGTATATCTATCGCGGTTTCCGGGGCAAAAAAATGCTTGCTGCCATCAATGTGGGATTGAAACTGCACTCCCTCCTCACTTATTTTTCTACTGTTGGCCAGGGAATAAACTTGATATCCGCCACTGTCGGTCAACATAGGCTTATCCCAGTTGACGAATTGATGCAATCCACCGGCTTTTTTTATTAAATCAGTACCTGGCCGCAGGTATAAATGATAAGTATTTCCTAAAATTATTTCAGCCTTTATGTCTTGATCTAGTTCCCGCTGGTTTACAGCCTTTACAGCGCCTGCGGTGCCTACCGGCATAAATATGGGTGTTTCAATAACACCATGACTGGTGCTTATTTCTCCTGCTCGCGCATGAGATTTTTTGTCTTTAAGTAGGGATTTAAATATCATTAAATTACGTTTGTATTATCTGCAAAAATATGCTTTTGTAAATGGTTTATTTATTTAAGCAATAAAATATAACTTTACGCACTAAATTAATATTCATAACCAGATGGATTTTACACCCTACGAAATAATTTTTTATGTTTTTGCCGGAGCCACTGGCATCATTCTCATTTACCTTTTGCGGTGGCTTATTTTATTAGGAAGAAATAAAAAACACAAACCTGACAAAGCAATACAGCCGGTTTCAGTAGTAATTTGTGCCTACAACGAAGAAGAGAATTTGCGAAAATTAGTTCCTGTTTTATTAAAGCAAGATCATCCGGATTTTGAAATCATTATAGTCGATGATAGGAGTTTTGATGGAACCTATGACTATTTACTGGAGCTAAGAGATAAAGAAACAAAGGTAAAAATGGTAAAAGTAGATCATGTTCCGGAGCATGTGAATGGGAAAAAATATGGTATTACACTTGGAATAAAGGCTGCTAAAAATGATATAGTGGTTTTTACTGATGCTGACTGCAAACCAAGAAACAGAAAATGGTTGCAAGCAATGACTGCACGTTTTGATAGCAAAACCACTTTTGTACTGGGCTATAGTAATTATCAGAAAAAGAAAGGCCTTTTAAATACCTTAATTAGATTTGAAACGTTATTTACAGGAATCCAATATATAGCAGAGGCCTTGGCCGGAAGCCCTTATATGGGCGTAGGTAGAAATTTAGCTTATCGCAAATCGTTCTTTCTCAATAACAAAGGCTTTAATAGGCACTTAAAAATTACAGGTGGCGACGATGATTTATTTGTCAACGAATTTGCCAATAAGAAAAATACCAAGGTTGCTTCAGGCATAAAAACTTTGGTTACGTCTTTACCAAAAGTGAAATGGAGTGATTATTTCAGGCAAAAACGCAGGCATATCTCCGTAGGGAAATATTATAGAAAAAGAGATCGCTTTAAGATTGGCTTATGGGGCTTTTTGTATGTTTTACATTGGTTTACACTCATCTTTTTGCTTGTATTCCAATTTAAGCTTTACTGGGTTTTGGGTGGTTATGGATTAAAAATATTGCTACTATTGATTTTACTGGCGGTAGGAACTAAAAAATTTGGAGACAAATTTCCTGTTTGGCTAGTACCAATATTGGATATATATTACTTGGTTTATTTACTTTGGGGTGTTAGTGTTTCCTTCTCTAGAAAAAAAGTTAAATGGAAGTAAATAAAAAAAACTTTTCTGAAAAAGCACTGGAGGATTTCAGGCTTATCGATAAGGCCACGATCAATAATGACGAACAGGCTTACGCCGAATTGATGAAGCGGTATAAAAAGCCTGTTTATCATATGATATTAAAGATGGTAAGGAACGTAGACGATGCCGAAGATCTAACGATTGAAGCATTTGCAAAAGCTTTTCGTAATCTGAAGCGCTTTAAAAAGGATTTTACTTTTAGTACATGGTTATTCAGAATTGCGACTAACAATTCCATAGACTTTATTCGTAAAAAGAGACTGGAAACCATGAGTCTAAACTCATCATATACTGATGATGACGGAGAATCAGTAAATATAGATGTGCAAGATGAAAACTTAAACCCTCAAGAAGAAACCATCAAAGCACAGAAAATTGAGCTTATTCGTTTATTCGTAAACAAATTACCACCGAAGTACCAGCGGTTGGTACGGTTGCGTTACTTTAAAGAATATTCTTACGAGGAAATTGCCAAAGAACTTGAAGCACCATTGGGCACCATAAAGGCTCAGTTGCATAGGGCCAGGGAATTGATGTACGATTTAGTTAAGGGTAAAGAAGATCATATCTAGTGAGCTCAACAGCTATCATTTCCCATTATTTTCCAAAAATATCTGAAACACAACAAAACCAATTTGTACAAATGGGCTCGTTGTTGCTGGATTGGAATGAAAAAATAAACGTAATTTCTCGAAAAGATACTGAAAATATTTATTTACATCATGTTTTACATTCACTGGCTATTGCTAAAGTAATACACTTTAAACCTGAAACAAAAGTATTGGATATTGGTACAGGTGGCGGTTTTCCCGGTATTCCTCTGGCTATTATGTTTCCTGATTGTCATTTTCATTTAGTGGATTCAATTGGGAAAAAAATAAAAGTAGTTAATGAAATTGCGGATGCACTAAGCCTTAAAAATGTAAAAGCAGAGCAAGCCAGAGCTGAGCAATTGAAACAAGCGTTTGATTTTATAACCGGAAGGGCCGTAACGCGGCTACCAAAAATGCTGCATTGGGTGAGAAATAATATTGCCGCCAAATCATTTAACTCATTGCCCAATGGCATGCTTTATCTTAAAGGAGGTGAATTTGATGAGGAAATGGATCAGATAAAAAAATATTTTAAAATTTATTCCATAAATGACTTTTTTCAGGAGCCATTTTTTCTAACCAAGAAAGTAGTTTATATAAAAGGCGTGTAAAGGTAGTAAATAAAAAACAATGCAAATTCTCATGAACTTATTAAAATAATGAGAAAAGAGAATTAATTTTTCCCGTTTCTCATTATAATTGAAATATAAAATACTTATCAATAATAGTTTATAAATGTATTACTTCCTCATAAGCAGCAGCTGCTGCTTCCATTACTGCTTCCGACATGGTAGGGTGTGGATGAATAGTTTTTATAATCTCATGTCCGGTAGTTTCTAATTTGCGGGCTGCCACTACTTCGGCAATCATTTCCGTTACATTAGCTCCAATCATGTGAGCTCCCAGCCATTCGCCATACTTAGCATCAAATATTACTTTTACAAAACCTTCTTTAGCTCCGGCAGCACTGGCTTTACCAGATGCGGAAAAAGGAAACTTGCCCACCTTAATCTCATAACCGGCTTCTTTAGCTGCCTTTTCCGTGTAACCTACTGATGCAATTTCCGGTTGGCAATAAGTACACCCGGGAATATTGTTGTAATCAATAGGCTCGGGGTTGAGACCGAAAATTTTTTCTACACAAACAATCCCTTCAGCAGAAGCTACATGAGCTAATGCAGGCCCATGCACTATGTCGCCAATTGCATATATTCCATCGATATTAGTTCTGTAGAACTCATCAATTTTAATCTTATTCTTTTCTACCAGCACGCCAGATTCCTCCAAACCTATCCCTTCAAGATTAGTAGCTACTCCCACGGCAGAAAGTACAATATCAGCCTCCAATTGCTCCTCGCCTTTTTTAGTTTTTACAGATACTTTACATTTTTTACCTTTTGTGTCTACCTTGGTTACTTCAGAAGAGGTCATAATTTTTATACCCGATTTTTTAAAGGACCGCTCTAGTTGTTTGCTGATTTCCTCATCTTCTACAGGTACAATATTCGGCATGTATTCAACTACGGTTACCTTAGTACCTATGGCGTTATAAAAATAGGCAAACTCGGCACCGATAGCACCACTGCCAACTACCACCATACTTTCTGGCTTCTTTTCCAGCACCATAGCTTTGCGGTATCCAATTACTTTTTCATTATCGATAGGCAGGTTGGGCAATTCACGAGAACGACCACCGGTAGCAATGATAATGTTTTCGGCTTCATAGGTAGTAGTTTTACCATTTTCATCCTTAACTTCTACTTTTTTACCTGGCTTTAATTTTCCATGGCCACTTATATGATCAATTTTGTTTTTTCTAAATAAAAAACTTACACCTTTGCTCATACCGTCGGCTACATCGCGGCTTCTTTTTACCATTCCAGTAAAATCTACTGAAAAATCTTTCACACTAATACCGTAGTCATTGGCATGACTAATGTAATCAAATACCTGGGCGCTTTTAAGCAAAGCTTTAGTAGGAATACACCCCCAATTTAAGCAAATACCTCCTAAGCTTTCGCGTTCTACCACGCCAACTTTTTTACCTAATTGAGAGGCCCTGATAGCAGCTACATATCCGCCAGGTCCGCTACCTATTACAATTAAATCATATTTTGATGCCATTCTTTATTTAATTTAAATTTTCCGGATTATATTTTATAGCAACGCAAAATTAAGGCTTTTGACATTACAAAAAAATTATAGTTATATCCGATATTAAGCTCTTTTTTAGAATAATTGTTTTTATTCACTATTTTAGCCATTTGAAAAACATTATTATTTTAAAAAACTATTAATCAGACTACAATGAAATTACTGGAAGGAAAAACCGCCTTAATAACCGGAGCTTCAAAAGGAATTGGCAATGCTATAGCTCAGGTATATGCAGATCAAGGAGCAAATATTGCTTTTACTTATTTATCAAGTATTGAAAAAGGACAAGCGCTAGAGGAAGAGCTTAATGCTAAAGGCATAAAAGCTAAAGGTTATCGTTCTGATGCTTCAGATTTTAATGCCGCTGAAGAATTGATAAATGGTGTTATTGAAGAATTTGGCAGTTTAGATATTTTAATAAATAATGCTGGAATAACTAAAGATACGCTGCTGATGCGAATGACAGAAGAAATGTGGGACCAGGTGATTCAAATAAACCTGAAATCGATGTTCAACACGGTGAAAGCAGCTACTCGGCAGTTTATGAAGCAGAAAAGTGGCAGCATCATCAATATGTCAAGCATCGTGGGTGTGAAAGGAAATGCTGGGCAAGCCAACTATGCTGCCTCTAAGGCAGGAATTATAGGCTTTAGTAAGTCCATTGCTATTGAATTTGGTTCGCGTAATATCAGATGTAATGTAGTAGCACCCGGTTTTATTGAAACTGAAATGACTGGAGCGCTAGATCAAAACATGGTAAAACAATGGACTGAGGCAATACCATTAAAAAGAGGAGGTAAACCTGAAGATGTAGCCAATCTTTGTGTATTTCTGGGTGCTGATATGAGTAATTACATTACAGGACAGGTTATTCAAGTGGATGGTGGTCTATTGACTTAGTCGATAGATTAGCTTTATTACTAAAATAGCCAGGGTGGATAATTATCAGCTTTGATTTAAAGAAATAAAAGAAATATAGCTTACTTGCTTTCGTTAGAAAAGAACCTATAAATTATGCAGCACTTAGAATTAAAATTTGATTATTCTCCCTGGTATATTTTGCTGTGCCTAGTTGCAGGTGTTTTATTTGCATTTATTTTATACCAGAAAAAAGGGCCCTGGAGCAAGCAAATAAATTACTTATTGGCTACTTTTAGATTTATACTTGTATCATTGCTGGCTTTTCTTTTGATAGGGCCTTTCTTAAAATTAATTAAAAACAGCATTGAAAAGCCTACTTTTGTTTTTGCTGTAGATAATTCGCAATCAATAGCCGCGGTGAATGATACATCATCTTTGGTGGACCTCATGCAAAACTTAAGAGAAGTTAGCTCCGTGCTAGAGGAAAATGATTACAACATTGAAATCAGATTATTAGATGATGTGGAGCCCGTTTTTGATTCGGTTGATTTCACCTCCCAAACTACTAACCTTTCACAGTTATTGGTAGCTATTCAAAATAGCTATGAGGGCAGAAAGCTCGGTGGGGTCATTCTTGTTTCGGATGGCATTTACAATCGAGGAGTATCTCCAGCTTACAAATTATTTAATTTTCCAATTTACGCGATAGGATTAGGTGATACAGTGCCTAAAGCTGATCTTAATTTACAAGCTACTTATTATAATAAAATTGCCTATCAAGGAAACAAGTTTCCATTATTAGCCGAACTTAGTTACCAGGGTTTTTCTGGCAATCATGTAAATATCAATGTCAGCCATAAGGGTAGAACGATAGCTAGTAAATTGGTAACTTTAAATGATGAGTCCGGAATTGTTTCTGTTGAATTTATATTGGAAGCTGAAGAGCAGGGTAAGCAACATTACATAATATCTGTAGACGAGTTGCCCACTGAATTTACCTATGCTAATAATGTACAACATGCATATATTGAGGTGGTGGAAGGCAAAGAAAAAATACTTCTGTTAGCCGCGGCTCCTCACCCGGATATTAAAGCTATAAAAAGTGCACTGAAAAAAAATAAGAATTATGAAGTAATAGAAGTAATTGATAATGTAAACCCTGATGAATTAAATCAACTGGCTGCCAATCCTAAACAGTTTGATCTTGTTATTTTACACCAACTGCCCTCCCTAAAAAGAACTTTTAATGGTTTTCTCCAGCAACTATATAATTCTTCTACCTCCAAATGGTTTTTAGTTGGCAATCAGTCAAGTCTGCAAAATCTTAACATAAATACTAATTTATTAAGTATTCAGGCGTTGAATAATCAAAAAGACAATGTCACTCCTGTTTTAAATTCTGACTTTGGCCGATTTAAAGTAGACCCTAAAAGTCAGGATATTCTCAATAGCTATCCTCCGGTTACAGTACCTTTTGGTAAAATAAACGTGAGTGGCGAAGCAGAGGTGCTTCTTTATCAGCGCGTAGGAAATATAACGACGAATAAGCCTCTTTTGACAGTTTCTACGAATAATAATGATAAGTCGGCAATTATGATTGGAGAAGGATTATGGCGCTGGCGATTAAAGGAATATGCTGATACGGATGCACACGAGGTATTTGATAACTTAGTATTAAAATTAGTACAGTATTTATCTACCAAAGAAGACCGTCGTAAATTCAGGGTATATCCAAGCAAAAACACTTTTACAGAAAATGAACGGGCAGTGTTCGAGACCGAATTGTACAATGACGTATTTGAACTGATTTATGGTAATAAAGTAGAATTGAAAATTACTAATGAGCAAGGAGAGTCATCAAGTTTCACCTACGTCAATAATGAAAATAATAATCAATATTCAATAAGTAATCTTAACCAGGGAGTATATCAATATACTGCCCGTACAAGCATTGATAATGAAACGTTCACAAGCAATGGAGAATTTACCATCGAACCGCTACAGCTAGAAATGATAAACTATACAGCCAATTATGATCTGTTACGTTCGCTAGCCAACAACTCTGAAGGAGCGTTTTACTTACCGTCACAAATCAATCAATTAAAAGACAATTTAGCTAATAAAGACGTAAAAGGAATACTTTACGCTCAAGAAAATTTTCTGCCTATTATTAATTTACCTTGGGTATTCTTTTTATTATTGACTTTAGTTTCTGCCGAATGGTTTATCCGAAAATATCACAGTAGTTATTAATCAAAATATAAAAAAAGCAACTCAACAAGGAGCTGCTTTCTTTATATTTTTTATATTTTGTTTATTTTCTATTACTACTATTACTTATTTTTCTCTTTTTCTTCAGGGCTCTCTTTTCGTTTTACTTTTATTGTGAGGTTTTCACCCTCACCCGGATAATCCGCTAAAATAGTATCACCTTCAGACATATCACCTTTTAATATTTCCTCAGCAACAGCATCTTCCAGATACTTTTGAATGGCTCTATTTAAAGGTCTGGCTCCATACTGTGGATCATAACCTTTGTCAGATAAAAAATCTTTGGCTTTAGTTGTTAATTCTATTTCATAACCTAAAGATTTAATTCTACTGAACAGCCTATCTAAAGTAATATCAATAATTTCATGAATATGTTCTCGTGATAGAGAGTTAAAAACTATCACATCGTCTAAACGATTCAAAAATTCAGGGCTAAAAGTCTTTTTCAAAGCACTTTGAATGGTCGATTTCATCAAATCATCCATACTTTCTTTTTTAGCCTGAGTTGCAAATCCAATGCCAGCACCAAAATCCTTAATATCTCTTACACCGATATTAGAAGTCATAATGATTATGGCATTACGAAAATCAACTCGTCTACCTAATCCATCAGTAAGAATGCCGTCGTCTAATATTTGCAACAATATGTTGAATACATCCGGATGTGCTTTTTCTATCTCATCTAGTAATATTACGCTATATGGCTTACGTCTTACCTTTTCTGTTAATTGACCACCTTCTTCGTAGCCAACATAACCTGGAGGCGCACCTACCAATCTTGATACGGAGAATTTTTCCATGTATTCACTCATATCTATTCTTACCAATGCATCTTCTTTATCGAAAAGATAAGTTGCCAATACTTTAGCCAACTCTGTTTTGCCTACACCAGTAGGACCTAGAAAAACAAATGATCCAATTGGCTTATGCGGATCCTTGAGACCTACTCTTGTTCTTTGTATTGATTTAACAAGTTTTTTAATGGCTTCATCCTGCCCGATTACTCTCTTCTGCAATTCGTCTCCCATGCCCAACAATTTCTCACCTTCATTTTGGGCAATTCTTCTGGTGGGCACACCAGTAACCATACCAATTACTTCAGCTACATTATCTTCACTTACCTCGTAGCGCTTTGTTCGAGCTTCTTCTTCCCATTTGTTTTTGGCCTGCTCTAGCTGTTCAAGAAGTTTCTTTTCTTTATCTCTTAGTTGGGCAGCCTCTTCATATTTTTGACTCTTTACTACCTTATTTTTTTCCTTTTTAATATTTTCAATAGACTCTTCCAGCTTCAAAATATTATCTGGCACATGAATATTATTGATGTGCACCCTGGCTCCTGCTTCATCCATTATATCAATGGCTTTATCGGGCAAAAATCTATCGCTTATGTATCTGTCAGATAACTTTACGCAAGCTTCAATTGCTTCCGGAGTATAATCGACATGATGATGCTCCTCGTATTTTTCTTTAATATTATTTAATATTGTGATAGTTTCGTCAGGAGAAGTAGCATCTACCATTACTACCTGAAAACGTCTCGCCAGGGCACCATCTTTTTCAATATATTGACGATATTCGTCTAATGTAGTGGCGCCGATACATTGAATCTCGCCACGTGAAAGTGCAGGTTTAAACATATTAGAAGCATCTAAAGAACCGGAAGCACCTCCAGCACCAACAATTGTATGCAGCTCGTCGATAAATAAAATTACTTCCGGGGATTTTTCCAGCTCGTTCATCACTGCTTTCATTCTCTCTTCAAACTGTCCACGATACTTGGTGCCAGCTACCAAAGATGCCAGGTCAAGCGTTACTACTCTTTTACTGAAAAGTATTCTTGAAACTTTTTTCTGCACAATTTTTAAGGCAAGACCCTCGGCAATTGCTGTTTTACCCACGCCGGGCTCACCTATTAATATAGGATTATTCTTTTTCCGTCTACTTAATATTTGAGCAACCCGCTCAATTTCTTTCTCTCGACCTACTATTGGGTCTAATTTATTGTCTTCGGCCATCCTGGTAAGATCCCTACCAAAGTTATCCAAAACGGGTGTTCTTGATTTTTCAGTTGACTTAGAAGATGATGATTCTCTTCCGGATGATCCACTGCTGAATATTCTACTGGAATCCTCGTCAGGGTCATCAGTATCTGATGCACCCATCGGGTTATCGGTTTGATATTCAAGAAGCTCTTTCACCACGTCGTAATTAATATCGAATTTTTCCAATATTTGAGTCGCGATATTATCTTCATCTCGTAATATTGACAACAACAAATGTTCGGTACCAATTAGTTGGCTTTTAAATATTTTTGCCTCAAGATATGTTATTTTTAAAACCTTCTCCGATTGACGGGTAAGTGGAATATTAGCTAAGTTTTTAACATTATTAGAAGCTGTTCCTTTAGTAGCCTGCTCTACTGACATACGCAACTCTTCCAGTGATACACCAAGTTTTTTTAGCAAGCTTACCGCAACTCCTTCACCCTCTCTTATCATCCCTAACAGCAGGTGCTCCGTGCCAATATAATCATGGCCCAGGCGCAATGCCTCTTCCCTACTCAACGATATAACCTCTTTTACTCTATTTGAAAATTTAGCTTCCATATTTTAGCACTTATACAACTTTGATAATGTGTAAATTTAAATTGAATATTTTATAAATTCTAATCTTAATCGAATAAATTAATCTATAAAGTAATAAATTAACGGATAAATTCTTAAGTTTGTTTTTTATTCTTCACACACTGTGCCAAATTCAATGGAGCTTCTGGTCCAAGACAAAATATTAAATCTATTATGCTCATGTTTTGGGTAAATTGAGTTCCAAATACTTGTTGATAAGTAGTGAAATCACACCATGGAGAGTTTTTAGTGCGATTGGAGGGTAAAATGCTTGACCTGGCATCTTTGATATGATTATCATTATATTTCTCCTGGTAATCAGAAGTAAGCGCTATTTGAGTTTTAATTTGTAAAATTTCTAGACATATTGTCAGCAAATTAAAATTAAAATCAAATAAAGAGGTGATTTTTTGATTATAAACAGGCTCTAAAAAACTAGCATAAAATTCGAAAAAAGGTGCTTTACCATAAGCAGATTGAATAGATCGCCAATGCTCAAGAGGCCATTTTTCAGCATAGTTTATCGCCACTTCTTTTATTTTTATTTTTTGATTTCCTTTCTTTACAGGTATACTTAAAATTTGTACATTATTTGCACCGTTTATATAGCACCGATTCCGGTAAGTTTGTTTTTGATAATTTTCAAAAGCCTCAATGAGTAAAACATCGTGTTGCACAATCGCTGCAAAATATTCAACAGGAGGCAAATATTGTAATTCAACTAAAAACTTGGAGATTTGAGGCATTAAAATAGCATTGATTTGCTGCTAAACTAAACTAATTGTTTCAATTTTGACAAATAAATAATATAGAAAAAAAAATGATCGTTTTTTCTCTCCTATCGAGACTACCTTTCTCAATTTTATACATAATAGCCTATATTTTATATGTGCTAGCATATTATATAGTAGGATATCGGAAGAAGGTAGTTTATAATAATTTGTATAATTCATTTCCTGCAAAAGATAAAAAAGAGATAGAGAAAATTGCTAAGCAGTTTTATAAAAACCTGGCCCAGATAGCAGTAGAAGTATTGAAAGCCAAAACAATGAAAGCTGAAGAAATCAAAAAACGAGTGAAGCCCATAAATATCGAGGCGGTGCAGCAATGGCAGGCTAAGGGTACTTCTTTCATAGCCATGGTACCTCATCTTTGTAATTGGGAATGGATAGGATTGGCTTGTAGTTTGTATTTGAAAGAGGAAACAGAAGTTATTTACCAAAGGCTAGCTTATAAAAACTTCGACGAGTTCATGTATCAATTAAGAAGCA